>JAIETZ010000003.1:338865-677731 GCA_019744775.1 Candidatus Obscuribacterales bacterium | reverse complement strand
CAGGAGTCAGCCCCTATACTTCACCTTACGGTTTTGCAGAGACCTGTGTTTTTGTTAAACAGTCGCTTGAACCTACTCGCTGCGACCATCTCGAGCTTCAGACGCGAAGTCCTACACCCTACCATGGCACCTCTTCTTCCGAAGTTACGAGGTTATTTTGCCGAGTTCCTTAGAGAGAGTTGTCTCGCGCACCTTAGTATTCTCTACCTGACTACCTGTGTCGGTTTCGGGTACGGGCACCTTGGCCTCCATCGCCACTTTTCTCGGCAGCATGGTATTTGCACAGTAACAGGGCCTGAACCCCTTCCCTACTTAGCCTCAGTTTTTAACGCCCAAGCGGATTTGCCTACCTGAGCTACCTACGCTGTTGGAAGTACCATGTCCAATGGGTACTCCGTGCATAACCTCCTGCGTCCTGACGACTTCAACGGTTTCGGTGGTGCGGGAATATTAACCCGCTGTGCATCGACTACGCCTTTCGGCCTCGCCTTAGCTCCCGACTAACCCCACGTGGACGAACCTGCCGTGGGAACCCTTAGTCTTTCGGTGCATTGGATTCTCACCAATGTTTTCGCTACTTAAGCCGACAGTCTCACTTCTGCTTCGTCCATGCGTCCTTTCGGTCACACTTCACCCTACAACAGAACGCTCCCCTACCAATTGATAAATCAATTCCACGATTTCGGTATCATATTTTAGCCCCGTACATTTTCGGCGCAGAGTCGCTTGACCAGTGAGCTATTACGCACTCTTTCAAGGATGGCTGCTTCTAAGCAAACCTCCTGGTTGTCTATGCAACTCCACCTCCTTAATCACTTAATATGAATTTTGGGACCTTAGTCGGTGGTCTGGACTGTTTTCCTCTTGACGACGGAACTTATCTCTCGCCGTCTAACTGCTGGACATACATTATGGGTATTCGGAGTTTAACTCGATTTGGTACGGATTTTCTCCGCCCGCACCGAACTAGTGCTCTACCCCCCATAAGCTTAATTCCAACGCGGTGCCTAAACACCTTTCGGGGAGAACCAGCTAGCTCCGGGTTCGATTGGCATTTCACCCCTAAACACAGCTCATCCGCTGATTTTTCAACATCAGTCGGTTCGGACCTTCATGCATTGTTACACACACTTCATCCTGGCCATGCCTAGATCACCCGGGTTCGGGTCTACCTCATGTAATTATCAACGCCCTTATCAGACTCGCTTTCGCTGTGGCTTCGCGTATTAACCGCTTAACCAACTACACAAGGTAACTCGCCGGCTCATTCTTCAACAGGCACACGGTCACACTATCTAATAGTGCTCCCATTGCTTGTATGCACACGGTTTCATGTTCTATTTCACTCCCCTCACCGGGGTTCTTTTCACCTTTCCTTCGCAGTACTTGTTCACTATCGGTCACCAGTCAGTATTTAGCCTTACCGGATGGTCCCGGCGGATTCATACAGAGTTTCACGTGCTCCGCATTACTTGGGATACTCCTGAGGTTCAGAGACTTTCGCTTACCGGCCTGTCACCGTCTTTGGAGGGCCTTTTCAGACCACTTCAACTATTCTCATCCCATCTCGTATAGAGTCCCGCTACCCCACCATGACTTGCGTCACAGAGGTTTGGGCTGTTCCCCGTTCACTCGCCGCTACTGAGGGAATCACTGTTTTGTTTTATTTTCTTCCCGGTACTAAGATGTTTCAGTTCCCGGACTTGCCTCGTTTCGACCTATTTATTCAGTCGACCGTCGTTAGACATTAACTCTAACGGGGTTGCCCCATTCGGACACCCGCGGATCTAAGCCCATAACGGCTCCCCGCGGCATTTCGCAGTTTATTGCGTCCTTCTTCGGCTGCTGGTGCCAAGGTATCCACCATGCGCACTTAGTAGCTTGACCAACGTCATTGCACGACACCCGGCGTGGGCATCGAGCAAGACAATGTCAAAACATTAGTCTTCTTATACAGACATTCAATTTCTCAATATGCAGTTTTCAGAGTACAGACCGAAAATTGTTCGGCTTTCCGGTCAGCCGCGTCTTGGGATTGCCCCGTGACGAACTATCAATAATAACAGATCGGCCTCCCCGTTTGCCACGATGTTTATAAGAGTTTTCTATTTCGCCTTGCCTTCTTATATAGGAGTTCGATATTTGGGGTTATATAAGGATGAGGGTGTGGGAAGGACCAGATGTAGATCTAGACATAGCATGGGCGTTTCGAGTCTTTTGAACCTAGTGAAAGGCAACCAAATTGCACGTCACGCAATCTGGCCGGCCATACATATATGTATTGTCCTTGCTTGCGTAGGCTTTATTTTCCATCAGCCCAACAGCTGCGCTGCTGCCGGAAAAATCAAAGTCGCACTCTTTGAAGACCGTGGCGCCTCGGCTCCAGCCAAAAAGAATTTTGAGACGGTGTTAAGCAATAGCGATGATGTCCAATTTCAAACTATTTACGGTGAAGATATTGCCGCCGGCAGCCTTCAAGGTTTTGATGCACTCATCATGCCGGGCGGCAGCGCCGCAAAAGAAGCAATAAGTCTTGGTCCGCAAGCGCGCGCCGAAGTGCGTCGCTTTGTGCGTGACGGCGGCATTTACATGGGAGTATGTGCGGGAGCTTATCTATCTTCTGAAGCGCAAGAAAATTACTTGGGTTTATTGCCGCTTACAACATTGGATCAAAAACATTGGTACAGAGTTGATGACGGAACACCCGTAAATGTTGAGCTGACTTCTGCCGGCATGGATGTCTTCGGCTTGAAAGATCGCAATATCAGAATCGTCTATGAGAACGGCCCAATCTTTGCACCGCCTGACGAAAAAGTAGATGACTCATTCACACCTCTAGGATTTTTCCGCAGCGAAGTAGTTGCCGATGGTGGACAGCGCGGCGTAATGCTCGGAGCGCCGGCAATGATTCTTTCTCGCTACGGCAAAGGAATTGTTATGGCGATGAGCCCGCACCCGGAAAAAACACCTGGTCTGAAATTCATGATTGTTCGCGCGCTGCGCTGGATGTACGACCACCGTAATTCATCGCGACCTAACTAGAGACCACAATGAGAACACTCACAACACACCTGATCGCGCTAAGTGCATGTTTAGTTCTCCTCATGCTCTTCACTCCGGCATTCAGTCAAAGTGAAAGAATAAAAGTGGCAATTTTTGTTGGAGGCGGCACCGAGCCCGATGAATTCCTCAAAGAATTTCGCAATACCGCCGATGACTCAATCTATTGGGAGCGAATATACAACGACGACATTCGCAATGGCGCGCTGGACAATTTTGATGCACTGGTTATCCCCGGCGGCAGCGCAATTTCTGAATCTCGCAGCATGGGCGCAATAGCCCGGCAAAACATTCGCCGTTTTGTGTCACAAGGAGGTATTTATTTAGGCGTCTGCGCCGGTGGCTACCTTGCCTCATCTGACGACACTACCGATCTCGGCTTTTTTCCTCTTGAAACAGCCGACGGTGATCATTGGTATCGCGTAGATCCTGATAATGGCCCGTTAATCGACATCGAACTTACCAAAGCCGGCATGGAAATTTTTGGTATAAATCAAAACCGCATCAAACTCATCTACGAAAACGGTCCTATCTTTGCTCCAGCCGCTCAGAAGTCGGAAAACACATTTACCACTCTTGCCTATTTTCGCAGCGAAGTGGTGGGAGATGGCGGACAGCCTGGAGTGATGATCAATTCACCGGCAATCATCCTCGCCCAGTATGGCAAGGGCAGCGTCTTGTCCATTAGCCCGCACCCAGAAGAAACACCCGGCTACAAACAAGCAGAAATACACGCAATTCACTGGCTGTATGATCATCGCCCCGGCTCATCGTCGAAAACGACATCACAACCTATCACGACTGCACCACCGCAATCAAACCCCAACGGCCACGTCTCATCATCTAAAATGGTGTCACAACCTGTCACGACTGTACCCGGTCCTAGTAGGGGCGCATTGCATGCGCCCGCACAAAATACACAGGCGACACCCCCACAAACAAATCCCAATGGACCCGCCTCGCCGCTAAGCGAACAAGCATTGAAATTGGCAGAATCCATATTCGACAACGCAACCGATGTGAAATACGTTCACCACGAAGTACCTGCATCTCAGCAAATCGAAAAAGAATCCGACGGCACACTTGAAGCACATACCGACTGCTCCGGTTTCATCAGCTACATCGTGCATGCAGTAGCACCACGCCACTACCAGGAAGTGCGCTCACGCGAACCCGACTGGAGTTATCCACAAGCAAAAATCTGGGCCACGTTTTTCAACAGCCTTGATAGCGGCGCACCCGAAGGCGGCTGGCTGCGCATCGACAATTGGAAAGATCTTCGACCCGGCGACATCGCCGCCTGGAAAGAAGTAGGCGGTGAAAACACAGGACACGTAATGATGGTCATGAATCGACCAGGAAATATTCAAGAAAATAACGGCTACCGTTATGTCGAACTACCTGTCATAGACAGCTCAACAACGTACCACTTCACCCCTGAATACTTGCCACCAAAAGCCGGACAGAAGCACCGCAACGGTGTCGGCATGGGAGTCATTCGCCTAATGCTTTCTGATGACGACAAAGTCACAGGTTATTGGGCCGGCACTTACTGGGGCGAAGGCGACAAACCAATTAAGGGTCCTGCCAATTGCAATATGATCCGCTTTGCGCGTCTAATGCCTATGACCGCAAACGACTAAGTTGTATTTAATTTTCTAAAATTTGGAGGATAGCGGATTCGAACCGCTGACCTTCTCGGTGCAAACGAGACGCTCTACCAACTGAGCCAATCCCCCTTATATATGCTCCGGTTTCGGCTTCGCCTCAACCTTCGCCTGCCATCCGGCAATAGACGCCTCGCTAGCGACCTGCTCACCGCAGCTCTTGCTCGGCTGATTTTCCCCGGAGGAAAAATCTGGGCCATCCTGGACTCGAACCAGGGACCTCACCCTTATCAGGGGTGCGCTCTAGCCACCTGAGCTAATAGCCCGTATCCTTTTTAAGCTCCGGCTTCGGCTTAACGCCTCTGCCTTCGCCTGCCATCCGGCTTATCCTGCTTCGTTCGGCAGCGACCGCTTCACCAGCGCTCTTGCCTCACTTCGAGTGTTCGCCTTCGGCAACCTGACTTTGATTCGCAGCAGTGCCACGCTTCTTGTCAGGGTAGCTGAGAAGATTCTATCACCAAGCTGGCAGCATATCTATCGCATTACAAATTGTGAGATGAGAGAATGCAAAGCCAAGAGTTTTGCCGGACGGGTATTATCGGCGCTAGAGCATTCATAAATAGAGGACAACGTGACAAAAACTTGGTGGCTCTACGTTCTTTATTTTGCCTTTAGATTTGCTTGGCTTTTGACGCTTCCGTTAACTGAAGCGCCCGATGAAGCCAATCATCTTTGGGTGGTCCGCTTCCTATTCGATAACATGCGGCTACCTACACACGAAGAAGTATTTGCCGCCGGCACGCCGGCTGTCTATGGATCGTTAGCCCAGTTTGGTTACGCACCACATCTACTCATAGCAAAATTCTTTCCCGTTTCGATGCTGGACACAACGGCTAGAGTCGGCAGCATATTTATTGGAGTAGGCACGCTTTGGGCTGCAATTCAAATCGGCAAAGAATTATTCGCCGACAAACCGCTGTACAGAATGGCGTTGCCTTTGTTGATCGTCGTACATCCGCAATTGGTATTCGTAAATAGTTACATCAATCCGGATAGCACAACAATAACTCTCACAAGCATCATCTTCTACCTCTTGGTCGTCGCAATCAAACGAGGTCTAACGACAAAGAAATCATTACTCATCGGACTTCTGCTTGGTTGGGTAGCCTTGGCTAAACAAACAGGACTTGTTCTAATTCCGGCAATTTTCGGCGGTATGGCTGCAGCACTCTGGCTCCATTCGGCATCACTTTCAACTTCTGCAGCTTGCCTGTCATTTGCATTCGGAAGCATGACCGGCATCAGCCTCTGGTGGTTTGTGCGCAACTTCTACGAATTCGGTGGCGATGTCTTTGGTTCCAAGACTATGTATCAAACATGGTCGACAATATTGCCTCGCAAAGATGGTGTCATTGTTCATCCTTGGCCATTGATCACCAGTTACGCTTGGTGGCGTTATGTCTGGTTTGATTTCTGGGGTCTCTTTGGATACATGAATCGCTACTTGTGGAGACCGATTTACTTCATTTACATGGGCATCACAGCAGCTTCTATTTACGGTTGGCTGCCAAAGCCGACACTACCGAAAAAGGATCGTACCGAGACTGCCATTTGGATTCTCTTTGCCGTATGCATTCTCTTGCACTTGGGTTCAATGCTATACGTTACTATAACCAATGTCTCCGGTCCACACGGGCGTTATCTATTCCCTTCGGTGATTCCTGTCTTTGCCTTGCTGCTGGCGGGTTTTTCACGCCTAACGCCTCGAGTCGGAAATGCAATAACGTGGCTAATAATTGGATTAAGCACCGCTTCAACGATAGGCGCTTGGCTCTGTTTCTATCGCCCCTGACTTAAAACCAGTATCCAACCTCGCCAATTAACCCGAATATCCGTTCTAGTAAGCGCCCACATGGGGGTTTTCCCCAAACCAATTTCGCCTATCTGCCTATAGAATTTGAACTATGGCAAATCCTATGAAAGCCTTATTCGGGCTTGTAGCTCACCGAGACAACAACGAACAGCCGCTTCCCTCAAAGGCGGAAGATTCTGTTTCCGACAACTTCCACAAAGAAGCCTACGAGACATTTAACCTCCAAGTGGAAAAGAGACAAAAACTGCACAGAGTCCACGAGTCAGATGTGGAATTAGCCAAGCCAATAGACAATGCCGCCATACTGCAATTATCTCGCGAAGAGCGTCAAGAACGCTTCGAGCATGCTATCAAGGTCAAGTTGGGCGAACCCTGGGACTACCTCGCTCGTCAAATTACTCTTTGTCGCGAAGACTATACAAACAATAAAGGCGAAGAAGAACCAAATTATTATCGGTGCCGTCGTTTCAAGCGCCAGACAGAAGTGCGCATGGATGAATACCCATCAGAGAAATTCTACTTTCAAGCACAATGCTGCGCGCGCACTCCAGTCAACAAGAAATCGCTCAATGAATTTGCTGCTATTGCTGATTACTATGGATTTGGTGTCAAAGAAAAACCGGTGCCAATCTTCTTCGACATAGAGCTTGCGGTAAAAGAGAAAGAAGCACAAGACAACACAAGTCCATACTACGGTGGTCAAATCGAAAAAGGACTCGGCGGCGGCGACAACTACTTTATGCTCGGTGTTACCTTAGAAGACGGCACTCTTTATCGCTATAAGCAAACCGAAAGCGGTCAGAAGACATTCCGCGATCAAGACGGATTATGGTTGTGCAAAGACTCTAAAGAACCAATGCCTGCGGACTCTTTCTGGGGCACACAGCACACTTGGGTATTATACAAACAAAACACAGACAACAAAGATGTCTATCTAGAACAGCCGACAACAAAGCAATTCGCCATCAAGCTTACTGAAAATCAGGATTCGCTCTTACAGATTTTTGAAGATGGCACAGTCAAACAAATTACTGCAGACGGCGTCGTCATTAATAAGCCTGTTAAATCAGGGTCTTGAAGCGATACTGGCGTCTTGTTTGATAGCTGCAAGCAAGTCCTGACGTTTTGCAATTCCTTCGGCAAACACATCTAGGATTTTTGCTCCGCCGGATGCATTCATGTGAACTGTATCGACAAAGTCGCATTTTTCAAAATCATTGCAATGTGACACGTCTACAAAATAGGCACCGTTTCTTTGGCAAAGGGTGTTGAGCGTCAGTCTATAAGTGCTCCAGAATGCCGGCGACAAAAGTTGACGATTTTCCGGACGCGTCGGCATGCCCACTACTAAAACTTTGACATTTTCTTTTGCCAGCCACGAAAGTAATTCATCGAAGAATGCCAACTGAATAGGGTAATTCGGCGGGTTGGGGTCTTTATAGCGTTTTACGTATTCATAGGAATTATCGACATAAATAGGCGGCATGTTTGCCGGAATCATCCACTCACCAGGTTTTACGACCTGCGCAGCATTAGACACAGCAGCCAACAAAGCATTGCCGGAATGTTTCTTGGGTTCTTCCTTCTTCTGTCCAAGCAAATAAGTATCGAGAATAGAATGAACTTGACGCAATGGCAATTTATCAAAAGTCATACCTAATTGCGCATTCAATCTGGCAATCGGATCCGGATAAGCTAGCTGAGTCATCCTACCGGTATCAACAAATCGACTGAAGTAATTAAACGGAGCTGTGGCACTAGCGACAGGCAATTCATTATCAATAAAGTCACGTGGCGAAACTCCAATAATCACTAACTTCGGTTTGGAATAACCACCAAACAACGCTTTAGCCACCATGTAATAGTCGGAAGCCACTGCACCTGCTATTGCCGCGTTGAATACTCTTAGATTGCCATCACCGACAGTTTTGTTGAGCCTGTGCTCTAGTGAAGTGATTTCTCTGTGTGTCAGCGTGTCAATTACTTGTTGTGATTCATGCGCGTCAGTTGCCAGAACAGCAGTGTTAATCTGCGAGCTTCCTAAGACAACAACATCAGCAGGATTCTTCGCATCGACATATTCTTTGGTCAACCACCAAGCCCAACTACCATAGCCCGGCTGGTGATATTCCTTCTCACTGAACATTTCCCGGCAAATGCGTCCGTCAGAGGCGCCTACTGTCTTGCCTACGACCAGATTAACAACCAGAAAGGCAAGAGCCGCCACTACAAAGCAGCTTGTAATAACTTGCCGGCTTAATTTTGCGGGTTCAAATCCCTGCATGGCTGACTGGCCTTACGTTCTGGGCAACGGAGCCCGGTTCCAAAGATGACATGATACGGTCCAGGCGGCTCGCCTGTCCAGACGATCTAATTAAGGCTGGAGTTAGGGCTAGGGACTAGTCTCAGGCTTCTTGTCCTTAAGTAACTTGTCGATATGCTGCTGGAAGGCTGACTCCGAAAAACCAACGCTGTCTTCCTGGCTCAATATCTCACCATCCGGCCCAACGCCTATATAAATTACCGTCGGCAAAGCCCTTACGTTGAAAGCCCGCGCGAAGTCCTTGTCCTTGTCAAAATTGACTCTTACGACTTGCAAACTTTCGCCATATTTCTTCTCAGTTTTATCGAGTGTTGATTGCATTTTCTGGCAAGCCGGACACCAATCCGCACCAATTTCAATAACTGTTGGCTTGGTCAACTTACCAACCTTGTCGGTAATGGCTTTCAGTTGCGCTTCGGTTGGTTTTTCAACAGTCTCTGCGGCATCAGCAGACGCAGTCTCTCTTTTACCATCCAGAACACTCTGGATTTCATAGACATCATCAAATTTGACCAAGACATTTTGGGATGCGCTTGGCTTGGTTTCTCTCTGCGTACGATACATACCGACGACTTCGCCATCTTCGTTAATAAGCGGACTGCCGGACATGCCCACTTCTGGTGGCATTACACAGTCGATAAATTGCTGTCTCGGTACATCTTCGCCCTCAACAAAATAATGCGATTGCACGCGTCCAGCTGCTAATACAGGCGGAGCATTCCATTCTTTATGTCCATAGACATAAACACTTTCACGTTCAACAAGTTCATCACTTGAGCCTAGTTTCAAACCCTTATGACTGCCCGGCTTAACACCAGGCAATTTGAGTACTACTTCGTCGTGACCATCTTGGCGTTTCTCAATTTCCGCAGCAATTGTTTCACCAGTATTTGTAACTATCTGAATATTCTTAATCGCGTCTTCCGACTGAAAGAGATTATTGCTTGTGACAATTTCCGTACCATCATTGATGAAAAATCCATCGCAACAAAATTTGGTATCTGTCCCCGCCATCACTTTCACAACTGATCCGCGCACGTCTTCTAGAAGCCGCGTCGCAGCCTGTGTCCTGATATCGTTCTGTTCAAGCTTGAGGGTGGATTCCAGTTCGCTGGAATTGGGAATTAACGGGTTCAGAGGTGCCATTATGGGTTTCCTTTTGTGCCTTTTACCTGCGGTCAGTCTAGGGGTAAATGCAGTCCGGCTCAATGGTGGACTTCCCACAATCAGCCTAAAAATCCCGCTATGAATTAACACAGCCATGGGATTCCCACCACAGACATTGATTTAATGCGTCCCTATCATGGAGCCATGTCCGAGAAAGATATTGGCAAAGAGCTGGACAGGCTGCTCAATTTGACGCCTGCCGAAGAACCGCGCAATCCGCTGGATAGCGTCTGCCGTCTATCCATCGAAATTAGTAAAGGCGTTGACTTCAGCCCTCTCACTTCTGACGAAGAGCTCGAATTGGCACAACGAAACGGACCTGAGGCTCAAGCAGCAAAGGCGAAGTACAGTAATGACTTATTCCGTGCAAGCAGGTGCATGGAAAGAAACTACCAAATTGCTGACGCAGAAAAGGCATTAGAAAAGCTGGTTATATTTGACAATAACTCAAAGTGCTTTGAAGGAATAGCAGCAGAGCATTTATTTCACCTTGCCGTTACAGAAGAGCGCCAGGGTAAATTAGACGAAGCAGAAGAGCACTATCGAAAAGGCACTCAAGAAACACAACAAGAAAAACAAGAACGCCTGATGGAATTTGCTATGCCTCTACGCAAAAGCATCAAACAGCTTGAGTGGATTGAAGAAGTTCTTGATGACGTACCCAAAGACCAGCGCAAAGCAGAGAATTTTGCAGCGCTTGCCAGAATAGCTAAACGTCGAGGTTTTGATCAACTGTCAACAGAATTGCTGCACAGGGCCTATTCAAAAGACAGCACCAACGGTAAATTCCTGCAGCAAGCTGCAGATCCAAAAAACTTCGAGCTGCTCTATTTCGACTAGTCGAGTTATATTGTGCCGTTGCCGATTGTTTAAAGTAGGCAATGATGGAGGCTATGACCGATTGTTCCGGTTTTTCAATTAATCCGCTTTCTTTGTCTTAAATACAACAAAGAGATAATAAAAGGACGGGAAAAGAAGCAATGCGCCTGCAATTAAGGCTCCCAGCAAAAGTTCCAACGTGATCTTAGGTGCAGCGGCGGCGTATATGGTTATGGCAGGTCTCACCAGAAACGGGAATTGTGCGAGCGCCCAGCCCCACAATATTAATGAGACCTGAAGGACCGTAAAAAGTCTCGCCAAATCATACTTGCGCATCCAGAGCGTGATAATCGCTCCGATTGCAAAAAATCCGGTCGCCAGATGTAGTGGAATAGTCCAGATGCTGTTTGTTAACACATGCCTTATGTGAGGAGCATCATCACCAGCTAAAAGAAATACCAACACAGCCATTAGAAATACAAGGATGCTTGATACCAGTGCACGCTTGCGAAAGTCTTCTTTTACATCTGCATCCTCAGCCTCTAGGGTCAAATAAACAGAAGCTAGAAATGCAAACAAAATTAGAGCAAAAAACCCCACACAAACAGGAAACGGTCGCAACCACGTCCAGACAAAACTGGAAACAAAATCCGAGGTCAACAAAGGGAATTTATCTGAGGATATTGCGCCGACAAGAATACCTATTAGGATGGGCGTAATAGTGCTGGCAATGGCAAACATACGCCCCCAGCGCCGCTGCACCGAGTCATCTTTGGTGTCATAGCTTCTGAATGTAAAAGCAGACCCACGCAAGACAATTCCAACAAGCATTAAGGTCAAGGGAATATTCAAGTAAGTGCTTATCTGCCCGAAAGCCAGAGGAAAGCCTGTAAACAGAATGACAATTACTAATATCAACCAAACGTGGTTCGCTTCCCAAATTGGTCCGATTGCTTCCGCGATCAATTCTCTTTGCTTATCTCTGCGTGGACCAAATGAAAGAAGATCCCACACGCCACCACCGTAATCAGCACCACCTAAAAGAACATAGAAGTTCAGCGAGATAACCATAATGATTGCTAAAAGAACTTCTATAGGCAGCATGCATGCACCTTACGGCGAACTTTCAATTACCTGACGGCGAATAAGCCAAACTACGATCACAAACAAAAAAACATAGAGCAAACTAAAAAATGCAAAGGGCACGATAAGCCCCGGCATAGGTGTCACTACATCGGCTGTTTTAAGAACGCTTTGTATTACCCAGGGTTGACGCCCCACTTCTGTGACCAACCAACCACATTCCACAGCAAGGAATCCCAGCGGTGCCGAAAAAACCATTGTCTTCAAAAATGTCGTGGAATCCGGCAATACTCTTTTACGCCAGTATATAAATGCAGCCCATAGCGAAACCAGCATCATTACCATGCCGCAGCCAAGCATTATTTGAAAGGCATTGCGAATGATGTAGATATTCGGCCAAAGATCTCTTGGGTAGTCATTCAAACCTTTAACAACAGCCTTGGGATCACTAAATGCAAGAATGCTTAGCAAATACGGTATAGATATTGCGTACTTGTTCTCACGCGCTTCCAAATCCGGAATTCCGCCAATTTGCAATGGCGCTCCTGCCTCAGTTTGAAAATGCGCTTCAAACGCAGCTAGTTTTACCGGCTGAAAATGCGCTACTGTTTTAGCAAGGAAGTCCCCACTTAACGGCTCCAATATACCCATAACCACGCCTATTGAAAGAGCAATAGCAAATGCGGCTCGATGAAAGCGATTGGTTTTATCTTTAAGAAGCATAAAAGCGTGAATACCGGCAACAAGGAAACCGGTTGCCGCGTAAGCCGCAATATCCATATGCAAGATTTGAGGTAAAGCAGCCGGCGTAAACATTGCTGCAACAGGATCGATATCCACGGGCTTGCCGTTTTCCAGGCGAAATCCTGCTGGGGTATTCATCCAAGCATTGGCAATCACAACAAAAGTTGCTGAGGCAGCACCGCTTAAAGCCACAACTACACCAGCAAGCAAGTGTTGCACCTTACTTACTTTCTCCCATCCATAGAGATAGATGCCTAAGAAAATGGCTTCCGTAAAGAAGGCAAATCCTTCAAGAGCGAAAGGCATACCGATTACAGCACCGGCAAATTCCATAAACTTCGGCCACAAAAGACCAAGCTCAAAAGATATTACCGTTCCCGACACAGCTCCCACCGCAAACAAAATTGCGGTGCCCTTAGCCCAGCGTTTAGCTAAGTCCAAATAAACATCGTCACCGGTTTTAAGCCACAGCCATTCGGCGATCACCATCAACAAGGGCATGGCAACACCAATGCAAGCGAAGACAATATGGAAGACCAGCGAGACCCCCATTTGCATTCGAGCGAAGATTAAATCTTCCATGTGCCTTAGCCACCTAGGCTGTCGAGCATTTCCTTGGTGCTCATGGCGATACAAGTAATAATTGGCGTATCGCGCAAGGTGTATAGACTGCCTTTGGATTCACGCAACTCTTGCACCAGATCCAAAAAATCAGCTGGGACATCAGTTTCAAAAGCCACCACAAATTCTTGATCATCGATGCCGAAAGAATAAGTAGTGTTCAATTTCACTGATGGGTACTTATTGCCAATTCGGATGTGCTCATCCATCATCAACTGGCGCTCTTCCATCGGCAAAAGATACCATTCACGCTTCTTCAAAAACGGGTAAACGAAGAAGTACTTGAACTTGCCTGGAATGACATGAGCTCTGTCTTCCTGATGCTCAGGGTTAATTCTGTCCAAATACATAGAACGCTTTGTCATAGCCAAAAACGAATGCGGACGCGTAAGATATGCGCCCATTGAGGTTGCCGCGATAGCCGTGGTCAATTCTTGAATAGGCTCCAGCTCAAATGAAATTATCCAGAGCAAGAAGTCTGCATCGCCACGCATACCAACTGTTGAATAGGTAAGAATCTGGCACTTCTTCTCATCGACAAAACGCTTAATTACTTGCTCAATTTCTTTTTTGCCTTGCTCGCGTTCTTGCTTAGGCAATTTCCGCCACTGCGGATCTATTTGATAAAAGGAAAAGCTGACAAATTGCCTGCGCAGTTTCGGCTGCCTTTGAGCGGCATCTGCTTGCGGTTGCATGGTTGTTGAACTCATTGAGCAAATCTCCCGTCGGGAACAGGAACAGTTTAGTCCCCAACAGGCTACGCGTTGTCAGTTGTAACAATGATTTTCACTATTATAAGTAAATTCTTAGAGGACCTTCCACTCAACCTCGCCGATACCTGAGCGAATCATATGCAATTGGCGTGCGGCTTCCTTGGATAAGTCCAAGACACGCTTGCCCGCATACGGACCTCTGTCAGTAATGGTAACGACAGCACTTCTGTTAGTTGCTTTGTTGGTGACAAGCAGCTTTGTGCCGAAAGGAAGGCTCTTGTGAGCGGCGGTCATTTCGTTCATGTCATAACGCGTGCCGGATGCCGTCCTTCTTCCGTGAAAGCGTGGTCCATACCAGGAAGCAATGCCGGCGCTTTCGGCAGTGGCTGTGCTCATCAGGCTGCCCAAGCTGTGTCCGCCATGATGAGCGATCGCAAATGGTCTCCATCTTTTCTTAGATTTTGCTCGTGCCAAATGTCTTTTGTGTTTAGTCTTGATTTTTGCCACTTTTGATTTTGGCTTAATTACCTTTTTCAATTCAGACTGAGACATAGCTTCTTCTTCAACTAGAAATCTATGATTACCTGCTTCAACTGCTGTCACTGTGGCAACAAAGGCGCTCGCTTTAGTGACCATAAACATCACCATAAGCGCAATTGTTGTCGACACAAAAACCAAAAAATTGCCGCTGGACCCACGATTGTTATTGGTCCAGCAACGATATACAAAGCCGCTTGCCATTGTAGTTTCCTCTAGAAGGGCGCAAAGAACTGAATGGGCAAAAATATGCCCACAACCCTCTTATGACCCATGCCGATAGTCAGCCGAGCTACCTCAGAGCGCTGCCTAATGCATTACTTAGAAGTCCAGCCAATCCGTCCCACTGTAATTCTTGACTACACCCTATTGGACTTTGTTCCCAAAGCCGCCATACATGCCAATTATGAAGAAATTATTTCCGTGCGTCGTAGGGGCGCATTGCATGCGCCCGTTGGAATCGAGCTATTTGTTAACCAGACGAACAAACTTACGGCGACCGACCTGCAACACAACCCCTTCCGGCTTGCTGATTGTCACTTGAGCATTGGGCTCGCGGACTTGCTCGCCATCAAGGCGCACCGCACCTTCTTGTATTAGGCGCTTCGCTTCACCGGTACCGGAGGTCAATTTGGATTCAACCATAATTCGAAATAGCTGGCAATCAGCGGTGACAACATGCGAAGGTATTTCTTCAGGCACTTGCCTTTCACTGTGCACGCGAGTCCATTCCAAAAGCGCCTTGTCTGCAATATCCTTGTTGTGGTACTGGCAGACTATTTGCCAAGCCAACTTTTCTTTGGCATCCTTAGGATTGGCTCCGGCAGCCAATTCTGCCTTGAGCTTATCTATTTCAGCACCAGTCCAATCGGTAGTCATCTCAAAGTATTTGATGATCAAATTGTCCGGTATGCGCATGCATTTGCCGAACATATCATCAGGAATTTCTTTGAGCCCGATGTAATTGTTGTACGACTTGGACATTTTCTGCACGCCGTCAGTGCCTTCCAATAATGGAAGCAACATCGCTAGCTGCTGTGATTGTCCATAATGTCCTTGTAGTTCACGTCCGGCAAGAATATTGAATCGTTGATCAGTACCACCTAATTCAATGTCGGATTTAATTGCGACAGAATCATAGCCTTGCAATATTGGATAAAACAATTCGTGCAAATGCACCGGCAATTGTTGTTCAATACGACTGCCGAATGCTTCTTTTGCCAACATTTGATTGACAGTTACTTTGCTCGCTAACTTGATGAGGTCATTCAAATTTAGGGGAGCCAACCAGTCGCCATTGTTTGTGACTTCTGCCTTATTAAGATCGATGATTGAACCCATCTGATCTAGATAAGTCTTAGCATTGACGGCTACGTCATCTGCAGTCAAAGGCGGGCGCGTTGAATTGCGTCCAGTCGGATCGCCAATTTGTGCGGTAAATCCGCCAATAATCACAACAATCTGATGACCGAATTTTTGAAAACGACTTAACTTACGAAAACAAACAGCATGTCCCACATGCAAATCCGTTGATGTTGGGTCGATTCCTAACTTCACACGAAGCGGTCTACCTTCTTTGCGAGCCTGCCAAATTTTGGCTGCCAGGGCATTTACCCCATCCGGCAAAATCTCCGCGCCACGGGCGAGTTCAGCTGCTTCCTCAAGGATGTCCTGAGGAATTGCTTGCTTGGCAATGTCTTCTGTCTTATTCATAGAACAAGAATCTTATCATGACGCCCGCTTTGCCTTGCCTGCCTTCATTAAGCGGGTTAAAATTTTCGGGTCAACAATAGGAAAAGTCATGTCGCAGCAATATAACCCGCAAGAAATAGACGAGAAGTGGCAAGAGAAGTGGGAAGGCTTTGGGATCTATAAGGCAATTGACGGCGACAAGCGTCCGAAGTTTTATTCGTTGGTCATGTTTCCCTACCCATCGGGCGATTTGCACATGGGACACATGCGGGTTTACACAATCTCTGATGTCATAAGCCGCATCAAGCGCATGCAGGGATACAACGTATTGAATCCAATGGGCTGGGATGCTTTTGGATTGCCTGCAGAGAATGCTGCAATTAAACGCAAGTTGCACCCAGGCGCCTGGACAGAACAAAACATCAAGTTTATGCGTGATTCTCAATTGAAGAAATTGGGCACGAGCTACGACTGGGATCGTGAAGTAACGACTTCAACTCCCGACTACTACCGCTGGACTCAGTGGATATTTCTCCAATTCTACAAAGCTGGTCTTGCCTACAGAAAAAGCGCACCTGTAAATTGGTGTCCGGATTGCGCAACAGTTTTGGCCAATGAGCAAGTGGAAAATGGCGCATGCTGGCGTCACTTAGAGACCCCTGTTGTACAAAAGCAAATGGACCAGTGGTTTCTCAAGATTACCGCTTACACAGAGCCGTTGCTAAACGATCTCGATAAATTGACTGGTTGGCCCGAGCGCGTCAAAGTCATGCAACGTAATTGGATCGGCAAATCAGAAGGCGCCATTCTCAATTTCACGGTTGAGAATAAACCCAATGTCCGCATCAGCGTATTCACAACGCGCCCTGACACTGTATTTGGTGTTAGTTATTTAGTTTTGGCTCCGGAGAATCCTCTTGTAAAAGAATTAACTACACCGGAAAACCAAGCAAAGGTTAAAGAGTACGTCGAACAAGCCAGTCACAAAACTGAGCTTGAGCGTATGGCGACGGAAAAATCCAAAACCGGCGTTCCTACAGGCAGCCATGTCGTAAATCCGTTTAACGGCGACATAGTACCGGTCTGGGTTTCCGACTATGTATTAATGAGCTACGGCACAGGCGCTGTGATGGGCGTACCGGCGCACGATGAACGCGATTTTGCGTTTGCTCAAACCTTCTCACTTCCCATTACACAAGTAATCTCTGCCAAAGACGCAACTGAGTCGCATCTCAAGGCTGCCTATGTCGACGATGGCGTGATGATCAATTCCGGTATTTTTACCGGCTTAAAAAATACCGATGCTGTGCCGAAGATTATCAAATGGGCACAGGAAAACGGCAGCGGCGAAGGTAAAACAAATTATCGTTTGCGTGATTGGTTGATAAGCCGTCAACGTTATTGGGGCGCTCCGATTCCGCTTATCCATTGCGAGGCTTGCGGCATAGTACCTGTTCCAGATGATCAATTGCCTGTTGAATTACCTATTGAAGGTATTACATTCACCGGTGAAGGCGGTTCGCCATTAAGCAAGACAGAATCTTGGCTCAACGTGCCTTGTCCTCAATGTAAAAAACCAGCGCGTCGAGAAACCGACACAATGGATACATTCATTGATTCCAGTTGGTATTACTTGCGCTACGCAAATGCCAAAGACGATAAAGAAGCTTTTGCCAAAGAGTTAGTTAATTACTGGATGCCTGTCGATCAATATGTCGGCGGCATTGAGCATGCCATTTTGCACTTGCTCTACTCTAGATTTTTCACTAAAGCATTGCGTGATTTGAAATTGGTTGATTGTGATGAGCCATTTTCCAATCTTCTTTCGCAAGGCATGGTGACGATGTATTCGCCAGTCTCAGGACGAATTGAGAAGATGTCGAAATCACGTGGCAATGTTGTCGGCACCACTGACTTCTTCAAACGCTACGGTGCAGACGCTGCTCGTTTGTTCACCTTATTTGCCGCTCCACCCGAGCAAGAGCTCGAGTGGTCGGAAGAAGGAGCAGTTGGACAATTCCGTTTTCTCAGTCGCATCTGGCGCTTGGTGCAAGGCTTAATTGAACGTAGCGAAATCAACCCAAAGGCGGAGTCAGTTGACCCAGCCAAGTTAGATGCAAAAGGCAAATCACTGTTGCAGTTGACGCATCGAACAATAAAAGCTGTGACTGAAGATTTGTCACAAGAGCGCTTCAGTTTCAATACAGCCATTGCCCGCTGCATGGAATTAGTCAACGGTCTCTATGCCTATGTCGGCGAGGGCAGTTCCAACAAAGACGCAATGAAGTTGAGCGACGACGAAATTAACCTCGTATCGTTTGCCGTTAGAAACTTGCTTTTGTGCATGGCGCCAATGGCACCACACATTTCAGAAGAACTCTGGCATCAGATTGGAGCAGCTAACGGCAAGGATGATTCAATTCATATCCATCCCTGGCCGAAATTCATTGACGCCTTAACGATTTCCGATGAGATAGAGCTCGTGCTGCAGGTTAACGGCAAGATCGTTAACAAAGTTTCGGTTGCCCGCGGCATATCTAAAGAAAAAATTGAGGAGCTTGCTTTGGCGGACGACAAAGTAAAGGCTAAGCTCAATGGCTCTGCCGTTCGCAAGATAATTGTCGTGCCAAACAAATTGGTCAACGTAGTAATTTAGGGCGTCTAGCGATCTCAAGCCGATCAAAATTGTTATCAAAGAAAGTGGCCAATTATTAGTTTTATTCTATATAATGTTTGAGTCTTGCACTTGGTGACCGAGACCTTACTAGAAAGCTAAGACAATTTCGGCGCCACCAAATGCATGTGCGTGATATATACTTTGCGCTTTTGAATCTATATACAACTGCAAGAAAGCAGCTATATACAACATGTTTCAAGTTCGACAATCTTTCGCCGGGAAATCAGCTATAGCGCTGATGGGATTGTCTATAGGCATCCTTCCAACCCTCAACTGTGCCGCTGTTGCTCAGCCTGCTTTTGGTGGTGGGGGTCCTGGTGTTACCGATTTACCGGCAGTTCGAACTGATGTTCGGGCTATACCTGGCAGTATTATTCCAACCGACGTGGTACCACTGCCGGCAGCTGAAGAAAGACTATCTTTTGGCGAAAACCTGCAATTGCAAATGTTGCAGAGACTACCGGCAAGACTTTATTTCAACGCTTCTTGTGAAACCACGTTTCGTTTAGAAACCAACCCATTTCAGTTTCCCAGCAAGCGAACCTTTATCAGGAAATTTTTTCCACCCCCGCCTGTTTTTGCTTCACTTAACCCGTTTACACAAAATGATTACTTCAGGCAACTCAGTTTTATCAATGCCACTGACGTCGTTTTCCGTGTGCTGCCCAACGTAACTGTCGGTTGGACCGTAACGCCTAAGACACGACTCTTCGGCAACTTCTTTATGATCCGCGACTCGCTTATGCACAATGTGCGGCTTAATACGACAATATTCTCACTGGCATATGGTGTACAACAAGACATCCCGGTAACTAAGCGCGGTAATTTGCAACTTGAAGTTCAAGCTCGTGAACTCCTACAACAAAACGGCACACCCGTGTTC
This sequence comes from Candidatus Obscuribacterales bacterium, assembly GCA_019744775.1. NCBI lineage: Bacteria > Bacillati > Candidatus Melainabacteria > Candidatus Obscuribacterales > Candidatus Obscuribacterales bacterium. The sequence continues at coordinate 657,932 of JAIETZ010000003.1, read as the reverse complement.
GACTTATTGCCGGCGTCAACCTTTTCATACATCCTCACTCCGCGCTTGGTCTTATTTGCCAACGCACTATTGCAGTTAAGAGGCAGAGGATATTTCAAACCGGCAACCCGCGAAATCGATCCATTCTTCACCTTTGGTGGTTTGTATCAACGAGGCGGCTGGTCTTTCTCCGGCACTGCCACCTATGTTCAAAACTGGCGCCAAATGTTTGGAGCAAACGCTTCGATTCCGGTTAATAACCAATCTTGGATTTGCGACTTTGAATTGGCAAGACGTATGTTCCCGCAAGTGCCCGGATTACAAGCTTTTGTACGCGCTGAACCAATTTGGAACTTCGGCTCTCACAACACACCAGGACTAGCCGGATTCGACTTCCGTCTTTTCTGGGGATTGCGTATGGCTGTCGGTAAGCCACCACTTACCGCTGCTATCAACTTGATGAGACAGCGACTCGAAGAACTCGAGGGCGAGCCGCCCCCGCCGACTGCACCAACCGAGCCACCAGCTACTACTCGTCCGTCGGCACTATTACCGACACCTTACGAGCCGATGCCTTATGAGTTGACTGCATCGAAACCGCAACCTATACACAATTTGTTGGCAACATTTATTGATGACGGCACAAGTCTTGGTTCAATTCATGCGCCTATCGATGAAATTTCCAGCACGAATGACGTCACATCATCTGATTATCCGGTTCCACATGTAGAGACCAGTGAAGCTTATACTCCGGTAGTCTTGTCAGACTGATTTATTCTTCGGGCGGACTTTTTTAAACGCACGTCCAAGCAAATAATCAACCGATATCGGTCCTGGTCCAAATGCCAAAATAATCACTGACGTCAACAAAAAGAAAAACGGATCAGCTTGCAGAAACGGATCCGGATCGGAAAACAAACGAAAAAGGTTCACGCGATCTTCGGCAACTGCAAGATAGGCAACGATCATATTTATTGCCAATGGAAAAGCAACAAGCCTCGATGCCAATCCAATCATCAGCAATAGGCCACCGACACATTCCAGTCCGCCGACAAGCCAGGCATTCATATCAGGAAATGGAATTCCTAAAGTAGTAAAAAAACCAACAATGTCCTGATGATGTAGTAATTTACCTTTGCCGGTTTTGAAAAACTGCCAGCCCCAGGTGAGCCTGAACGCAAGCAAGATCAATGGCTGCAGATAGCTTGCCACTTTGACATAAAGTCCATAAGTCGAGACAAAAAATTTCACCAGGGGTTCCTAAATTGCCTTCTAATTTCCACTTTACCGCGCCGGCGTTTTAACGCACGTTATAAGTCACTTGTTCTCATGTAATTTAATTGGGTATATAAGCCGCATATGAGCAACATCAGTCAAAGAGAAGATCAAATAGTAGTCATCACGCCGCCGACGCCGTGGATAACATTAATGCTCGTTCTGATGTGCATTTTTGGATTTTATCTGTCACAAGCGTCAGGTGAGCATTGGCTTAAAGATAATGCTTTTAATTGCGAAAAATATTTCCAGCAGGACAACATCATTGCGCAAATTAACTATTGTGTTCTGCCGACTTTCTGCCAAATAAACATACTCCATATGATAGGCAGCGCATATTTCATTTGGATTTTTGGTTCGCAAATTGAATTGCGCGTAGGCAACGCATTGATGGCCGTCATTGTTATGATCACAATGATTTCCGGATGGATGAGTTTGGCGCAAACACTTGGACCGATTGGATTGCCCGTATTTGTGGGCCCGGCATTTCTCACTTGCGCGTTGCTCGGCGGCTATTTAATGCTGATGCCCGGCAAAAAGACAAATCCGATGGGCGGCAACTCTCGTTATACCTACAGAATTTTTGCAAGAGAAACCAAAATGGATCCGCTGGAACATTTTGGAATTTCCCCTTGGTTTTTGATTATTGGTGGAGTCGCCTTCCTCGTATTAATGCATTTGTACTTGGAAAAAACCGGCTCCGTATTTGATGTTTTACGGCTACTACCTTGCCTTGTTAGTTTGATAATCGGTCTGGTAGTGACATCAGTTCTGGTCATGATGATCACGCAAAGTGTGGAAACAAATCCCATGCGTGCACTAGCCCGTAACCGCTACAAAGAATTGCGAATTCTTGACATGACCCACGAAATGGCGGTCCAGGGTACAGCCCTTGCTTTGGGCGTTCCCAAAGAGAAAGTCGAGGAATGGCTGGGCACCGGCGCCAAGCTCTAATTTATATTTTTGACGAGAAGCGAAGCAAGAGCTGCGATGAGCAGGTCGCTGCGGAGCGCTCACCGGTTGCCGGAGGCAAGCGAAGGTGGAGGCAAGGAGACGACACTAAATGTGTCGTCGGGCGCTAACGCGTAGGCGGAACCGGAGCGTTACAAAGAATTCAAAAACCTAGGACTCCTGGGCAACTTGACCCATGTTAAGATGGGTCGGCTCTTGGAAATTCCAATTAAAGTAATAGGTTTTGACTTTGACGCCGGATAAACCCGAATTACCCGTCTCAGCACAGGCTGACGATGCCCTGCAGCTAGAGCCTGCGGTCCGCTGGAAGCGAGTCTTTCAGGTAGTCCTTGACGCGGTTTTGTCCATTGTGGCGCTTGCCGGAGCCTACCTGATTCGCTTTGACGGCAGCCCAAGCAACCTTTACCTTCACCAGCTCTTAATCCTGGCTCCAATATTCCTATGTCTGCACTTGGCAACCAATTGGTGCTTTGGGGTTTATCGCCGTCTTTGGCGTTATACCGGTCTAACAGAAGTTACCGAACTTGGTCTGTCCATTATTTGCGCCACAACTTTAGTCATGATCGTGCGCGCCTTGAATCTCGCCGCAGTTGATGGCAATCAACTTTCGTACAGCATCATTTTCATTGAAGCCGGACTGGCATTTCTCTTGTTTGTCGGCCCAAGAGTATTACGTCGTCTGGAAACAGAACATCGCCAGCGTCGCCACTGGAGACAACCGGTGCAAAAAAGAGCACTGCTTGTTGGTGCCGGTGACGCCGGACAAATGGTTGCGCGCGAGCTATCCCAAAGAAGAGACGTCGGTGTTGATCTGGTAGGTTTCGTTGACGATGATCCACAAAAGGCAAAGTTGCGCATAGGCAATCTCACCATTTTCGGCAGCACGCAAGAATTACCAACTCTTGTCGAAGAGCTTTTCATCGATCAAGTAATCATTGCCATGCCATCGGCACCAGCTACTGAAATTCGCCGCATTGTTGATATCTGTCGTAACGCTGAAGTTGAAACGCGCATTCTGCCTGGATTATTCGAACTCATTGATGGACGAGTTTCCATAAATCAGTTGCGCGAAGTTTCTTTGGAAGATCTTTTGGGCAGAGAACCCGTCGATTTAGACAACGCATCAATCGCCGGCTACATTGAAGGACGAACTGTTCTCGTCACAGGAGCCGGCGGTTCTATCGGCTCAGAACTATGCCGCCAGATAATGAAGTTCCAACCAAAAGAACTTTTGCTCTTGGGCAAAGGCGAAAACAGTGTCTTCAACATCGAGCAGGAACTCAAAACAAGACCCGAGCCTGTCAAACTGATACCAGTAATTGCCGATATTCGCGACCGCACGCGCATGACCAACATTTTTGAAAAACACAAACCGCAAGTTGTTTTTCATGCTGCCGCACACAAACACGTTCCATTGATGGAAAACAATTCAAGCGAAGCAGTAACCAACAATATTCTCGGCACGCGCACCCTTGCTGAGCTTTCGGACAAATACACGGTGGCAACTTTTGTACTGGTATCATCAGACAAAGCCGTAAATCCCACTTCGCTCATGGGAGCATCAAAACGCGCCGCTGAACTTATTGTTCAAGATCTCAGTCGTCGTTCTCAGACCAAATATGTAGCGGTCCGTTTTGGCAATGTGCTTGATAGCCGTGGTTCCGTTCTGCCTATTTGGAGACAACAGATTGCTCAAGGTGGTCCTCTCACTGTCACGCACCTGGAAATCACCCGCTACTTCATGCTTATACCTGAAGCTGTTCAACTTATTATTCAAGCAGGCGCTCTCGGTGCAGGCGGAGAAATTTTTGTCCTGGATATGGGCAAACCGGTAAAAATGTTGGATCTGGCCCATGATCTAATTAAGCTGTCCGGCCTGCGTCCAGACGAAGACATCAAAATTGAAGTGACTGGGCTAAGACCTGGCGAGAAGCTCTACGAAGAGCTTTTGACCGCCGAAGAAGGGCTAACAAAAACCAGTTACAAGAAAATTTTCGTTGGCAAGCCACAGCCGCCTGAAGCTCATGTGCTGGAGGCAGAACTTTCTCGCCTCGCTGATGCTGCCGCTCGCGATGACGAAGGAAAGATCCGCACCGGACTGCAGGCATTAGTCGGTGGCACACTATTGCAACATCAAAACTCTTAACTGCTCCAGCGATACAACTGCGGGCAGGAATACTCATCCAACAATTCAAATACCACCTGAGAATAAGCTGAATATTTCCAGTCACCCAAAACAGTGGGCCCGGTATATCTCGCTTTCTGCGAAGAGTTGGTTATCAAATCGTGATTTACTATCCAGTTGCGCCACTGAGAATCATTGAATCGCGCAACAACTTCGGCGCCCTGGGTGCGATTATAGATAAGCGGTCCGGTGCTGCCAATCACATTTCGCGAGGCTCCAGGCTGTGATCTTTTCACCGCAGACAGCCAAGCATCCCCTGTTAGAAAATGCATTGGCTGACCCTTAAAGTAATAAGTCAAATTTCCTGCCGAATCAGCTTTCACCGTCACGAAATCCATATCGGTAGCACCTTTTTTATTGTCAAAATCGGCCTGTGAATGAATGGCGACAATAGGCTTTTCTTTGCAGGTCGGTGTTTCCGGAGGAGTTTCGCCTGGTGGTGTCTCACCAGGTGGTGTTTCTCCAGGAGGCTTACTTGTAGGCGCGGGGCAGCGCAGCGACCAATCAGAAATTGTTGCCGGCATTGCTTTTGTACTTGGATCTGCCGGAGGCTGCTTGTCAGAGAAATATGATCCGGTAAAGTTTGAGCCGTTGTCTCTGGCAACACAATTCCAAACCAGTTTCAGATTGGAACCATCAGTGGTAGTGACAAGAGAGGACAGGTTCTGATACATAATCTGATCTTTTTTCAGCATCACATCAGCCGGATTAATCAAAGGCTTAGTCATACTGATTTGTCCCTGATCGGCAAATTTGCTTGAATCGCCATTCACGGTAAATACAAAAATGTTTTTGCTTGACTGCGGTACTGTTGTTGCAGCCATGGCAGGCTGCAATAGTTCAGTGCCATGCTCTATGCGATGTGAGACCACTATCTTTCCTTCGACCACAATTTTCAAGGCAGAACCGCCTTCGGAATTGAGAGGTGTTAACCAATCGGACGTGCCGGAATCAGCAGACTGACCATTGCTTATCGGCTGATCACCGAGAATTTCAGCTTTCGTCGGAACCCTATCAAGCGGATAGAAATGTCCACCGACAATGCTGTAGTCCTTGGCGGAATTTTTTGTTACACCCAAGGAGGTGATAGCCTTCCTATCATTCATCATGGAAATGGAAAGATTAGCAGCAAAACCTGCATTAGTCATTGCTGTAAATGCACGCCTTGCTTGCGAGAGAGCTTTTTGATATTCCTGCGAGCTCTTCTGTCCTGACTTTTCCAGCTTATCAATTTCGCCAACTTTATCAATGAGGGTTTCATAAGCTAGCTGATATGTTTTTGCCGAAACGTCATTCATGGTGACAATTGCTTGCCACAAATCAAGCAGAATTTCGGCTGGTTGTCCGTTGGTTGTAACCACACGAGCATTCTTATCCATTGCCACAACCAGTGATTGGTTGGGCAGTGTCATATCAGCTGCCACATAGCCAAAAACATTGGCAAATTGTCGCCTGTACGCTTCAGGATCTTGATTGAACTGGTTCAAATCGCGAGGATCGCCTTTGCCCGTTGTACTGACATTGAAAATTCCAAAAGTAACCGGTAAGAGCTCTCCACTGTCGGCCATAGCCGGCAAACAAAAATCACCATGATAGCTGACCGCCGCTTTACCGCTATCCCAGAGGCTAGCGCTTAACGTATTTACAGTTGATTCGATATTGGGTCGCAGATACATGTTATGCAACCAGTCGTACACATAAAAACTCAGAATCACACTAGGATCATCATTTGAGCGTCCACGGAAATTTGTAGGCTCAAGAACACCTGAACCAGGAAAATCAGCCGTGGCCTTAAAATACGTGCCGACACTTGCGGCGTTCCATCCTTCGTAGGGTGAGACACCGCCTATAGTATCAGCATTAGCCTTGTCTGCATTTTTGCCTTGTGGAATTGACTTAACAACAATCTGCGAATGATTCATTATGGTCTTTACAGAGCTTGTATCAACGTAACCTTTTGGCGGTTGTCCGCCAGGCATTGATACTTGCATTGCTCCCGATGGAAACGATTGACGAACAGAACCAGCTATTGCTGTAGATACAGCATGAATTGCTTGACTGGCAGATGGTTCCGAAGCGGCAACTCGGTTAACCGTTTCATTAGTAGACACCTGCACAAGTGTCGGTATCAAATAGTCATTACTACCACCGTCTTCAGCAAAATCTGAATCGTGTACAAGTGTCGGTTCACTAGCTACCGCCGAAAACATATAGGTCAAGTTGTTTTTACCAACCTTCGTCTGTACAGGAACATAAGGCCTATAGCAAACTCTATTGCCTACTTTCATCGAGTTAGAGGCATCTACTTGCGCCATGCTTTCCGGCTCAGGTACAGGAATATTGGTCATACCGGAACGGTCTTTGTAATTACCAAGCAAAATGGTAATACCACTTGCACGTTTACCGTGACTCATCTTAACGGCGTTAGAGTCATAGGCAATTACAGCATTTGCTTGAATGTTAATGGCTTCGCCATTCTTGTCTTTGACTGTTTCACCATTTTTTACAGCTGCAATTATTTTTGAACGCAGGAGCCTAGAATCTCTTTTCACTCGTTCCCAATCGTGAATAGCAAGCACCTGCATCGTTGTATTTTCCATTTTGTCGGCAATAAGAGCATCAAGGCGTGCCGTAGCCATAAGGGTATTGATACCGGCAATTGGCGGTTGATTGAGATCATTATTCTTGGGCACCTGGTCGACTAATGCCACATAACCCATCTGCGCACCATCGGCAGGACCTATTACGACTCTCGAAATGTCTTTGGCCACTTGCAGGGCGGTGGCATCAATAGCAGTTTGAGCCTCCTTATGAGTACCAATCATCTGTCCATAATTCATCATGAAAAACGCAACCAATAAGACAATGACGCCTACAATGACAGCCAATATGGCTAGTGTGTTACCTAGCGACTTTCTAGCTTTCATCTCAGCTCCTCCTCTCTTTAGCTCTAACTGCTCCAGCGAAACAGCTGCGGACAACTGTTTTGATCTAACGTATAAAAGACGACCTGGCTGTATACCGAATATAAATAGTCACCTTTTTCCGTTCGCCCTTTATGTGCGTACGATGCATATTGATTAGTATTTGTAATCATCAAATGTTCAGAGCGGTATTTTTCCCAATCGGCCGCTGTGTAGTTGGATACTACATCGACGGTGTTGGCACTCATCTGGACGGTATTACGTCTAACCATTCCTCGATAGAGTCCACCTTTCATAGCTGGATCAGTTTTTGCAGCACTGGATGTCCCAGGTGGAGCAAATGAGTTTGTATAGAGAACCTTGTCCATCCATTCATTGCCTGTATAAAAATGCATCGGCTGACCATCAAATGAATAGCTGACATTGCCGGCTGCGTCTGTCGCCATACTCACTCGTTGAATGTCAGCCCCTGCGCTTGCATCAAACGTCGCAAAAGAATGGAGATTTATAAACGGCTTTGTCACACAACTAGTGGTTTCTGTGGGAGCCGGACATCTCAAGGTCCACTCTGCTGCCAATGGTGGATAGCCTTGCCCGGCAGGAGAGCTATTGTTACCCTCGGCAATTTGGTTGGCAAAGTAGGCTCCGTCGGAAGTGTAATTGGCCGTATTGTCGCGGGCTATACAATTCCAAACTTCTTGAAGAGAAGAGCCCGGTGATTTGACTATTAGCGATGATAAATTCTGATAGAGCATCTGCCCATTTAAAACATTGACGCCAAAGGGGGCTACGTTCGGGTTCATCTTATTAATAGAACCACCATCGCCACCCTGAGTAGCATCTCCATTAACACTGAATACAAACAAATTGAGGCTGTGCTGCGGAACGCTGCCTGCAGCAAATGCCGGCTGCAAAAGACTGTCGCCAACTTGAGCACCAGCCTTTTCAGCAGTTTTAGAGCGCACAAAAAACAAAATCGGCGCAGTGCCTTCCGTACCTGGCGGTGTACACCAATCACGCACCGGAGCGGCAGCAGCTTGACCGGTGCCGACCACGCTAGTACCCATAATTTCTTCTTTGGTGGCGGCCTTACTCGGCGGACAAAAGTTGCCGCCGGCAAGCTCATAATTCAACGGATCAATCTTTTTCACACCCAAGGCAGTAATCGCTTTTCTGTCATTGAGCATGCCCAAAGAAACATTCACTCCCGAACTGCCATTCAACATGGCAGCCATGGCTCTACCCAAAACAAACATATTTTGATCGCGTTCTTCTTCCAACTTGCAAAACTCCGGCGCCATCTGTGATGCAAGCGAGCGGTCCTTTTCCATTTGCTCACTCATTTTTTGCAGTTTCGCTTCGATTGCTTTTACTTTCTCGTACTTAAGATCAAAAACTTCCTTGCCGGCTTTTACAGTTTCGCCGCTCAGCTCATTCATCTCGGAAATGGCATTCCAAAAGTGGAATAGAATCTCGCCTGGTTCTCCATTGGTTGTTACTACTTGCCCCTGGTCATTCATAGCAACGACCATTGAGGCATCAGGCAAAGTCATATCTGCAGCCACATAGCCGAACACATTGGCAAACTGTCTCCTATAAGCATTAGGATCTTCGGTGAATCTAGTTAGGTCTCGCGGATCACCTTCACCGTTGGAAGTAACATGGAACAACCCAAATGTGACCGGGTATCTGGCTTCAACCGAAGCATAAGCTGCTTGCATGCCGAAATTGCTATTCTTGTCCAATTTAGCGGTGTTGCCTGTCGGAAATAATTCCGACGACAAGGCTGTCACAACGCCATTGATGTTTGGTCTCAGATACATGTTGTGCAACCAGTCATACACTAAAAACGACAAGACTACACTTGGATCGTCATTCTCGCGTCCTCTAAATTTCGAGGCTTCCAATGATGCACTGCCGCTGGCGGGTACTGACCCACCTTTAGCGGTCAACCAATTCCCCTTGCTGGAAGAATTCCAGCTTGTGTATTTGCTGTCCGTTCCTAAATCGGCTGCATCGATTGTCGGTCCTTGCGTTTCGATAGCATTCTGGTAATTTTTCAACTCAATCATTGAATGGTTCATGATTGATTGAACACTAGTAGTATCTGGTCCTTGTCCCTTCGGCGGCGGTCCACCAGGAAAAGCAACTTGCAAACTTCCACTGGCGTGCGGCAAACGACGACCACCAGCAACAGCTGTCGCACTTACTTGCATTTGTTCTGTCTTGGCCGTGTTATCACCGGCTATAGGTTTTACTTCTTCTTTGGCCCACACTTGTACTGCTGATGGCGCAAGAAAAGCAAGCTGCGCTTGACCCAAGTTATCGCTGAACTCATTTTCGTGAAGCAGCGACGGCTCGTCAGCACTGGCCACAAAACCGAATGTCAGTTGATTACCGAATATATCGGTATTGATAGGTACGTATGATTGATAGTAAGTGGTATTGTTTCTCGCTATTGTGTTTGTGCCATTTATCTGCGCCAACTGGCTTGGGTTCGGCACCGGCACATTTGAAGAAACTTGTGGAGAGTTGACATAGCCAAGTCGCAGATCAAGATCACCCATTCTCTGGCCCTTGCCCAACCTAACGGCATTGGCATCGTAAGCAACCTCAGCGTTTTCCCTTATATTGAAAGTCTTACCGTTAACATCTTCAGCGCTACCTGCGGACAGAGCACTCTGAATTTTGTTTTTCAACGTAACGCTGTCTTTTTTGGCAAGCTCAAGATCATGAGCGGCTAATACAGCCATCGTCTTATTGCCGAGTTCTCTGGCAATCAAAGCGTCCAGTCGAATTGTCGCAAGAACCGTATTGATACCAATTTGACTACGATTATTCACATCGTTATTTTTTGGAGCGCCGTCAACCAGACCAACAACGCCGAAGTGACAACCGTCCTTGGCTGTTATAACGACTCGTCCAAGATCTTTTGCTGCTTGCAGGGCTGCCGCGTCAATTGCTGTTTGCGCTTGCTTATGGGTGCCGATAAGCTGCTGAAAATTCAGTATGAAAAACGCTACCAGAAAAACAAGTACTCCTAAAGCGGCAATCACTAAAACCAAGGTATTGCCTAATGATTTTCTGGCGGACATACAAATGACCTCTTTATTAAACAAACAGCGACAAAAGATAAAGGTGCTCGATCGTCACCTGCCCGAGGCGGTGACATCTCAAACGACCTTTCTTAACTTTTACTAATGCGTATTTACGAGCTTATCCCGCCACTCAGCGGCTGTCAAGGGTTGGTGGGTGCTTCTAGGCTCTTTCGCCGATTACTATCTTCACAAAGGAGAGCGCGAAAAGGCACTACAGGCTAAGATTTAAGACTCGAATCACGCCCCAATGTGTCATGAGGATTAAAATGAAAATCTCTAAGACGACATCTATTGCCGTTACTTTATGTCTAAGCTCTTTGCTCTTTTGCAATGCAGCCCAATCAGCTCCGACCACGACCTCTGCTGTAAACACAGCCAAAACGGTGCTTAGCGCTGTCTATGACGCACCGCTTCATGCTGTTGTCCAATCACTAGCAGCAGCAGCTAGTGCGGGAGATGCAACCAGAATGTCGACCTTGTTCACATTGGATGGCACCTACATCGATGAAGATGGCGTGCAAACAACTGGTCGCGCAGCTCTTCAACAACGCTTTGCCGCCGGATTGGCTAGCCAAGGAAAAATAAGAACAACCGCCACCGTACAAAGCATTAAGCGCGTTGCCATAAACACGGCCTTTCTGGAAGGTACTACCTGCAAGGAAAGCACCAATGGTCCGGAAGCATGCGCTCGCTTCACGATGCTTCTGCAAAAGAAAAACAACGAATGGCTTATTGCCTCTGCTACAGAAACAGAGATTATCACTCAAAATGCACCACAGAAAGTTGATCGTCTGGCTTCTCTGAGCTGGTTAATCGGCACATGGTCGGCATCAGCCGGTAACGCCAAAGTAACCATGACCGCAGATTGGGTGGCCAATAAGAATTTCATTCTCTGCAAATTTGTAATTGAACGTCCAGGACTCAGACCAAAAGTAGATGTTCAAATAATAGGCTTTGATCCAAGCAAGCAAAGCATCGTTTCTTGGAACTTTGATTCCAGCGGCGGCTTCGGTAATGGTGTCTGGAATAAGCAAGGCAAAGAATGGCAAATTCGTTCCACCGGCATGGAACAAGTCGGCGCTCAAACCGGAGCTACAAACATAATCGCCGTAGATAGCGACAACAAATTTTCATGGCGCTCTATTGACCGAGTGTTCGACGGCAAAGCGGTTCCGAATACTGAACCGTTAATAGTTGAACGCGTCGGACGCGTTATTCAATAAGTCGCCAACAAGAAAGGAATTAAAACGATGAAGTCAATTGCACTATTTCTAGCTATAACAATTAGTTTGACGACTGTCGCTCCGACGTTTGCCAGAGGAGGCGGCTTCGGTGGTGGTGGTTTCGGCGGCGGACGCTCCTTTGGTGGTGGCGGTTTTGGCGGCGGTGGGCGTTCATTTGGTGGAGGTGATTTTGGTGGTGGCGGACGTTCTTTTGGTGGAGACGGAGGTTTCCGAGGCGGTGACGGAGGTTTCCGCGGCGGCGACAATGGCTTCCGAAGCGGTGACGATGGCTTCCGCAACGGCAATTTTGGCGGTGGCTTTGGAGACATTGCTCAATCAAGAGGCGGCGATTTCAATCGCGGCAACTTTGCTAATCGCCCAGATTCCGGTAATTTCAGCAACAATCACCCGAACGCAAGCGGTGCATTCAGCAACTGGAAAAATGGTCAAGGCAACTTCCACAAGTTTGATCCGCAAAATGCTGACTGGCACAACAACAGTATCCGCAACTCCGGGAACACATTCACTCAAAATAACTACAACCACTACAACGCATTTGGCGCTTATGGTGGTTATGGACACCCTTATGGCTACGGCGGATTCTGGGGCTATCCAGGAGCTTGGGGTGCTTACGGTTGGGGCGCAGCAACAGCTTGGACATGCATGGGTCTAACGACGCTTACATCATTCCTCGGTATTGCCGCTCTTGCCGATTCGGGCAACAACAGCAATTCAGTAAGCAACGTTACTTATGAAGGTCCAAATGTGTATGTCAACGGCAATCCTGCCGGCACACAAGTCGACTACTACAACCAAGCTGAACAATTGGCTTCTGCCGGACAACAATACGTTGATACAACTCCTAATACCGGTTCTTCAGGAGGCGGCAATAGCCAGTGGCAACCGCTAGGTGTGTTTTCATTAGCTCAAAAAGGACAGACTCAGTCCTCCATGTTGTTCCAACTAGCTATCAACAAAGATGGCATCGTACGCGGCAACTACATGAATCAACTGACTAATGAAACAGAACAGGTGTACGGATCATTAGACAAGAAAACACAACGTATCTCATTCACTATTGGGCAGAATACGGATAACTCAACGGTATTCGACACAAGTCTTTCCGATATCACCAAAGATGACGCGCCTGTGCTTGTGCACTATGGCCCAAACAGTACCCAGGCTATGATGCTTGTTAGACTGCCTGCCCCGCAAAACGGCGCTACGTCTTAATTAAGAACCTGACTCTGGTACTCATCCCACTTCTGGCTATCGAGGTTAATCACCTTGATTGGTTTCAGCCGTATCGATAGATCTTCAAAATCTACGATGTTCTTCGTCCTGTAACGACCATAGCTGAGCAAATCCCACCAGGGAACTCCAGATAACAAAACGCGAAGCTTACTCAGCTTTGCCGGCTGGTCACGACGGTTGCTGGAAAGCGGCAAAACATCTTCAAACGATACAGTCTGCCACCGCGCAATAGGCTTTAGTACTGTGGGAGCGCAAGGAGCGAATTGCATAGCGCTTGTATCACCTGTTACGTCTTCAAGATTTTCCACCAAACAAACACTTGCTTCATTTCCTTTAGTAGATTTGTAGTTAACCGAGACTTCAATTAACGCCGCCGATGGTCCCGGCAAATTGCGACTCTGCCTGTTCAAATCAGACAAAATGGCTGGAGACACGGACTCATCTACTACATATTCCTTACTTGAACCGATACTGGCGCCGGCAAGCGAAAATGTGCTTGGAGTAACTGGAACACTTAGTGGACTTTCTTCAACAGCGAGCAAGCGAATACGCGGACGAATCTTGGGCGAACGAAACCAAATATTTGTCAGCCCACGAGGTTTTACAATTGAACCCATACGCATCTCGCCTACACAATCGGCAAAAAAACCTTTGCACCAAGAAAAATTCCTAAGCGACAATCGATGTCCACCAGGCTCACCTTGTGGCGTAACGAAATCACCAAATACAATCGGCCGTGTCTCTCTGTCACCGCTGGACATCAGGCTAATTACATTGTTGCCGTTGTCACTGATTAGATTTGCCGGAATTGGCAGGCACCACCACTGGCGAATGTTTTCAACATTTTTACCTTGTCCGTAAGCAAAAGCTTTTAAATAGACCAGATTGTCTCTTTGCGAACAGTCCACTGCCCACAGCGGCCTTATTTCTCCAGCGACATCCTTGCCGTTGACTTGAACATTCAATTGAGGATGCCTGTTTGCGTTGGCACTCTCACCAGTGCCAATAGCGTCGACGACAAGATACCAACTAATAGGCACCGCTTGTCGAGGCACAAAAATTTTGCTTTCAATGGACTTTCTACCGGTAAGTTGCTTTGACCATTCAAGACAAAATAACTCTTTCCTGGATGAAGCCGAAGCGCAAACAAGAACTCCCACCAATACAATCAACGGCGCTAGTCTTGCCGTCAACCAAATGATCAAGTAGCGCGGCTCTCTTCTTTCCATTACTACCGACAACGACTCCAGCTTGGCTAATTTGCCAACAGCAAGCGTTGCCATCCAAAACCAAAGTGACAGACCAATCACGATTATTGTTGATCCAAACAAAGCAACATTGCCTACACCATATTGTGCAACCTGCTTACCAAGCCAGACCGAATTAACAACCACAGACGGATCCAGAAGCATGAAGATAACGGGCAATAAAAGGGTGACAACCAATAGCATTTGGAAACCCGGTTTACGCAGGTGACTGAGAATCCAACACATTCCCTGCGAAGCAAGCAGCAAAAGTGCTGGGACTGCCGGGTAGAAATAACGGCTCATGGATATAACTGGGGCGTAAACCAAGAAATAAAGCACAAAAGTAGAAAGGATGATAATCGGTGCTAATTCCTTAAAATCCCGACGTACAACAGCTACTCGCAACGACATAAGCGCACCGGTCGCCGCCAACAATAGAATTACTTGTTGCCACCACTTCTGCACAACCCAATTGATACCAAAGAAACAATTTTGGAAATCATTCCAAGGCGCACACATCAATCGAGAAGGCTTGCGTGCCATCAAATCTACAAAGCTAAGTGGTTTTTCCTTAAAGGCTGCAAGTATTTCGGAGCGAACTTCATTGGTTGTCTTAGTAAATTCCTTTGGATGAGTGACATAACGAGACGGCAAAACATCCCAACCGTCAGCAGGCAAACTGCAGCCGACCCACAAATTGTACGAGCCGCCTCTATCAACAATAATTGAAGGCTGTCCAGTGATGATTTGTTTTACAAGCATCCACGGAGCAAGCGCCAGCGTACAGCCAAGTAAAATGCCTATCAAATATTGGATGTTAAAGACATCACGAATTTTCAAAATAAGTGCCAGGGCAAAGATTTCAGCCAACAAAATCCAAGGCAATGGCATCAATGGAGCTTTGCCCAACATCAGTAGCACATTTGTTATTCCAGTTAACAAACCCCACAGAAACGGAGTAATTCCAAAGCTGCGATTCATGATGAGCTTGGCTAATAACACAATAAGCAAAGCTGCAGCAACGCATGTTGTTATATCACCAAGAATTCGCCATGAGTTAATTGCCAGAGGAGGATAAGTCAAGGCAATAATGGCGGCCAACCGCGCTTGTCCGGCTCCCCAGAACTGCCTGGCAGACATCCAAATTAGAGGAACCAATAGTGCCGATATTGCCAGAAACGCATTTGCGCCAATAAGCCAGTTTTGAGTGGTCGCTTCTTTGCCCAGGATGTTGTACACCAATGCCAAAAAAAACGGCACGATTGGTCCGGAAAACGCTAAATCAAATGCGCCGCCAAGTTTATTCAAAATCTGCTGGCGAGAAGCCTCAGAAAAACCACTTCCTGCATAGTTGAAAACCGCCGACAGAAATTCCCAAGAAAACAATTTCCGGCAAGCATCGCCTACGGCCAAATAGCCTTGCGAATCAAAAATGAGGCTTAGATTGGGGGTGTTGAAAAAGGATTGATAGCAACTAAAAAGCACTATCGCCAGCACAAAAAAGAACAACCCCTCCAACCAAGCGCCGAGGTTGACGCTATCGTGGAGGGGTTGTTTACGCATGCATCTTATTCCTTAGATTTATCAGAATCAACTTTATCGGAATCTTGTTCGTACTTCTTGGGCTTTGTATCTTGAGCTATTTGGTCAGGATACTTCCCTATATTGACTGCCACAGCTATGGGATTGTTATTGCGCAGGACGAAGAAATTGAGTGTATCACTAACTTTATGCCCACGCACATAGTCTCTCACCAACTCTGGTTTAAGCATATCCTTACCGTCAATTTTGAGGATTACATCCCCACGGACTAAGCCGGATGCTTGAGCAGGAGAACCATCAAGAACTCCGGCTATTAGAACACCCTTGGTCTCGCCGGTAATGCCGAGACTCTTGGCTGTAGTCTCATCCATCTCTTTCATCTGAATACCGAGCCACGGTCTAACAATCGGCTTATGGGCAATCAAGTCATTTGCAACACCAACTGCCACATTGATTGGAATGGAGAATCCAATATTTTGAGCATTGGCTTTCATCGCTGTATTCACACCGATTACTTCACCCTCCAGATTGAGCAGCGGTCCTCCGGAATTTCCCGGATTAATAGCAGCATCTGTTTGAATAAAATTGATGTTGCCGTTTACGTCAATATTTTGTCGATTGACACCAGAAATAATTCCCAAGGTCACGGTGTGATCTAAACCAACCGGATTACCAATAGCGATTGCAAATTCGCCGGGGCGCAGATTGTCAGACTTCCCTAGAGTTACAGCAGGTAAGTCTTTGGCATCCACTTTCACAACTGCCACATCGGAAAATGTATCCATGCCTACTACTTTGCCGATGAATGTTCGCTTGTCATTCATCGTCACCTTAATGGTATTAGCATCACGAACAACGTGCGCGTTAGTCAGGATATAACCATCGGGACGAATGACAAAACCGGAGCCACTGTTGTGGGCTTCCATCTTTGGTCCACCCTGCATCTTGCCGTTCGGACCAGGGTTAACACGCTGACCATTGAAGAAAAACTCCATACCGGGCATTTGGAATCCCTGGGGCAGGTTGATCATCGGGCTTGCCGCAATCTCTTGATCAACTTCAATGTTGACGACACAAGGTGCTGTCTTTTCAGCGATGTCTGCAACTGCGTTAGCGCCGAAGAACGCGCCATATGCGGACTTGGCAGAAGTCGGCTCAGATTCCTTGGCAAAAGCAGAATCGCCACTTGAGCCTGTCACATATATTCCAACCGCCAGAGCTACTAAAGTTGATCCGAAAACGAACTTGTCTTTGACTTGCATGGTCAAAAATATCTCCTTTCGCTGCAATACCAAGCAGCGCAACATGTCTACTTAATTACACTCCCCACGATCTCGAAATTACCCCACACCACGTCCGCCAACCACAGGGTTAACCCTAGTTCTCCAAAAACCAAGTTGCCACTCAGCGGCCCAGTTAACATTTATGCTCCGGTTTCGTTTCACTTCACCTTCGCTTGCCTCCGGCGCCAGATGGCGCTTCGCGGCGACCGGCTCATCGCCGCTCTTGCTCAGCGTCCCATTCCTAGGCGTTGGGCCTTTTGGAACACTTTACCTTCGGTAAGAATTGATGGCGCAATTACGACTTCTACTTGCTGCATCTCTTTAATGGTCTGAGCGCCCAAGGTAGACATGCTGGTCTTTAATGCGCCCATTAGATTCTGCGAGCCGTCATCAGTATGAGCCGGTCCGAAAAGTATTTGCTCCAGAGTGCCTGAACTTCCAACTTTGATGCGCGTGCCTCTTGGGAGAACCGGGCTAGGTGTAGCCATGCCCCAGTGATAACCACGTCCAGGAGCTTCCTTGGAACGAGCAAACGGTGAGCCGATCATTACTGCATCAGCGCCACACGCAATTGCTTTGCAGATGTCGCCGCCCACGACCATGCCACCATCGGCAATAATCGCTACTGTTTTGCCGGTTCTTCTTGCATATTCGTCTCTGGCATACGAGCAATCAGCAATAGCTGTCGCCATCGGCACGCCAATTCCTAAAACACTGCGTGAAGTACAAGCAGCACCTGGTCCGACACCAACAAGAATTCCGGCAACGCCAGTCTCCATTAGCTGCAAGGCGGTTTCATAACCTACGCAATTCCCCACAATTACAGGCACACCAATTGATGCGCAAAATTCAGTTAGATCTAACTGTGCAGATGCATCTTTCGATTTATGCACGATTCCAGTCACGGTTGATTGAACTACTAATATATCGAGACCAGCTTCAACAGCAACCGGCCCATATTTTTTGGCCATATTCGGAGTTACTGATGCTGCAGCAATTACTCCCTGCTTTTTGATTTCCTTGACGCGTTTGGCGATTAGCGCTTCGTCAATTGGCTTGGCATAAAGCTTTTGCATTACCTCGATAAATTGCGAGTCATCGCATCCAGTCACTTGCTTATAAGCATCATCGACATTCTCATAACGAGTCTGCAATCCTTGCAAGTTAATGACTGCTAGTCCACCTGCTTTGCCTAAAACACCGGCAACACCAGCGTCTACGACGGAGTCCATCGCACTAGCTAAGATAGGTGCCTTAAAGCTGTGCCCACCCAATTCAAAAGTCGTGTCACACAGGTCGAGGTCGACTGTTACCGAACCCGGAACCAGTGCCACTTCATCAAAACCGTAAGCCCTGCGCGCTGGCTTACCTTTACCTATAAACGAATCTTGCGCCACTACTTCTTGAGAGCGTTGTCCAATCATATATGCATTCAACCTTCAATCGCTAACGGCTGTTTGCGCCTTAGTGTATCACCACTTCCAGTACAAACATGAGACCGCTAAGGAATGTCGGCTTTCTTGTCTAAATGTGACGAAGCAATTAATGCAAGTTAGGCAGTAACTGGAAATTCCTCATTACCGAATAAGAAGTACTGCTTTGCTGCCTTTTTCGGTTCCGGCGCCTCTGGTTGATTCATGAACTGCTCAAGATTTGCACGAGAATTTTTCACTTCAGGATGATCAGCACCTAAAAGGTCTTTCTTCATCTCGAGGGATTCACGATAGAGCTGCTCAGCAACCGGCATACGACTTAGTACCTCGCATACTTCTCCCAAGCTGTGAAGTATCGAGGCTATTTTTACGTGCTTCGCACCATATTGCTGATAGCTGATTTCCAACGCCCGCCAGTAGAGAGGTTCAGCAACTGAAGCCTTATTGTCTATAAAATACAAATCGGCTAATTGCGTAACCAAATCGGCAACAACAGGATGACTACGACCCAGTTCCCTTTCCTTAGTAGTCAGTTCCTTTTCTAATTCGCCCGTGTTAATACCCGTCATGACCCCCGCCCCTAATATAAAAAACGCCTAGTACCAAATTCTCATGCCTGTTGACAATTGCAAACACCCACCTGGGGGATTTCCATATATCCTCAGGGGGATTTCTGTATATTTTTCATAACATGCGTCTAATAAAGCGGATTTAGCCCCGAATTGGGGCGGCTTTCAAGCCTCAACAGCCAGTCTATCTACTGTCTATAATTGATTGAATTGCAGTTTTTCCAGAGTATCAAATGCCTCCATCGCGCCTAAAAGCCCTCAATGTAATCGGATTGAACAGCGGAACTTCCATGGACGGAATCGACGCGGCCCTATTTCGCATCAGTCCGGACAATGGCTGCACAGCAACGAAGCCGCGCCTTAAGACAGAAATGCTGGCAAGCGATCTCTATCAATTCGAGCCTGCATTTCAGAAAAGACTCAAAAGTCTCATAGCCAAAGGACAAGCATCCCTCGATGAGACATGCCGTTTGAATGTGGCAATTGCGGAAGTCTTTGCGCAAGCGGTTCACCAGTTGCTCAAGAAGTCCAAGCTTTCAACAGCAGATGTAGACCTAATAGGTTCACACGGACAAACCATCTGGCATGCACCCGAATACAAACATTTCTGGGGAGTGCCGACGCGTGCCACCATGCAATTGGGTGATTCTTCAGTGATTGCCGCCCGCACCGGATTGCCTGTTATATCCGACTTCCGAGTAAAGGATATGGCTTACGGTGGGCAAGGCGCACCTCTAGTTGCCTTTGCCGACGAGGTGCTCTTCGGACAAGACTCTATCGCCAGCGGTATCTTAAACCTTGGCGGCATTGCCAACATCACTATCATCAATGAAGCCGGCAAAGCAACGATGGCGTTTGATACCGGTCCTGGAAATATGATTATGGATCAGGCGGCAAAAGTCTTCTTCGACTCGGAGTGTGACTACAATGGCGCCTTTGCCGCAAAAGGCAAAGTCAACGAAGCTTTCTTGAACGAACTAATGCAGCACCCGTACTTCAAAATGCTGCCACCCAAAACGACTGGTCGAGAGGACTTTGGCAAACCGTACACTGATTCACTTATATCCCGCCTCGAGAAAGAAAAGATAACTCCTGAGGATGCACTGGCAACGCTGACGGCGCTGACGGCAAAATCCATAGCTCAGTCGTATCAAGACTTCATCGCCCCGCAAGTACGCATCAAACGACTCATTCTCGGCGGCGGCGGCACCGAGAATTCCACTCTCAAAAGCATGCTTTTGAAATACTTCCCCGATAAAATTGAATTGCATAAGCACGAGGACTTTGGCATCTCAACCAAATTCAAAGAAGCTCTCTTATTTGCTATTCTTGCTTATACAACGCACTTCGGCATTGCCAACAACGTTCCGTCCTGCACGGGCGCCTCACGCAAAGTTAGCCTCGGCACAATTTGTTGCCCCTAGAAAGTATTTATGGCAGAGCAAACACCAATACATATTCCAGAAGGTATAAATTACAGTTGCACAGGATGCGGCAAGTGTTGCGGCGAGTGGTCTGTTCCACTGACGGAAACCGACTACGAGCGAATCTCGAAAATGGACTGGTCAAGCAAGGAAGAATTTCGCGGCAAGAAATTATTCTCGTCTTTGTCTCTCCATGAAAAAGAAGGACTGCCCTTTACTCACGTGATAGTCGCGACAGATGAAGGCTATTGTCCTTTTCTCAAAGATCATCTCTGCATGATTCATGCCGAGCATGGTGCTGAAGCCAAGCCACAGACGTGTCAACTCTTTCCCTATACATTTACGCAAACACCAAGCGGGGCGTATGCCACGGTTAGCATGGTGTCGCTGGCAGCAATGTACAATGTTGGTACGTCCCTTAAAGACCAACAAGACTATTTGCGAACGAAACTCGCCGAATATGAAAGCGTCATGTCGGCGCACGCACCTGATTGGTCGCATATTCAATTAGTCGGTGGACAAAGACTTGAGTGGACTACGTATTTAGGATACGAAAAAGAACTTCTATCAATTCTCAAAGACAAGTCACTTCCTCTCAACGAAAGGCTACTCAAAGGTTCAGATTTTCTGGTCTCCAAACTGGAGAAACCACAACCGGCAAGCGAAGCACAAGACGCTCCTCTAAAAAAACTGGACCGTCATTTATTGTCTGCCTTGCACAAGATCTATTTGCCACATAAACCACCAACAAGGCTGGAAGCTCACTTCAATCCCTTCCGCTTCGTCTATCAATATATGTTTGAACAACCCATACTTCGCCTGAAGCCGCGCACTTTCACAATTGGTGAATTGCAGGCAATTAAGTGGCCGGAGGATGATGCTGAAATTGAAGACATGCTTTACCGCTACATATATCAACGTATTTTCGGCAAATTCTATTTTGGCGGCGGCTTTGCGCAAATAACCCTAATCACGGGCTATCACCACCTAATCCTTGTATGCGCGTTGATTAAGCTGCACGCCAAGGCAATTGCCTGTGAACGTGAAGCGACGAGTGTCAGCTTGGATGATGTCGCCGAAACAATTAGATTGCTGGAGAAGTATTTGGGACAAACCCATATCTCAGGCTATGCTGCGGCAGCCTATGAATTATTGATGTTCAGCCCTCAACGCATCCGCCGGGTTCTACGCAATACCTAGCTTTTCTTCATGAACAACATAAGCTCGAGCAAATTACTGTCCATTTGCGACAATACAGCGCGCAAGTCGGCCAGCATTATTGCTCTGTCTTCAATTAGATCCAGAGTTAGATGATATCGTCCGCTAGCTGTGCCGGTAAGCATGAGAACTTGATTGTTGTAAGTGCCTTTTTTGGGGTCAGGAAGAAGACCAACTTGTTTCCAGCCTTCAATTAATTGCGTACGCTTGGTCAGCTTGCTTCCTTCAACCGGAGAGTTGACGTAAGCCCATATATTAGGTGGGTATTCTGCATTTGGTGCAATCGGCCGATCGAAAAGTTTGGCCAACATGTTAGGTCTAGCCTGCAATCGTTGCTTGCCGCCGTCTTGCTGCATAAGAGCCAGCGTACCGAAAGCCATTTGCCCGCCACCGCCTGTCAATTCAACAATTTCACCAGGCATTTCCGGCAAGCCATTCGGCACCTGCAGAGATACACCTATTACGTTAGAAACTGCGCCGGCAACTATGTTCGCAATTGCATTGTACTTCATAGCCCTATCGCGCTTATCCTTAAGGTAGTTGCGTATGTCATCTCCTTGGGAAATCTCTAAATTTATTTTGGACGTCACGCTTTGCACTTCCAACATCGTCGTCAGAATAATGTCGGTAATATCCTGCCTCAAAGACTGAAGTTGCGCATTCTTCGAACGCTCAGTTGCTGGAATTTGATTCTTTAATTGGATGTACTCATTAATTAGAGGCATTAGCCCAAGCTGCTCAGCCATCAGCCGGGCATCGTTGGTCAGTTGATACGGCCAGGCACTAAGGTTATCGGACACGAATTCCGGAGCCTGCTTGGCCTGATGGGCCACCCGAAGATCAGTCAGGCAATATGCCGGCGCACCTAAGATCACCCCACTCAGGGAAGCTAGAGCCGCTACTATATAAATGGTACGACGCACTTTTCTGAAGGGCCCAGTACTAGTAAAACGGCGATTATTATAGGGTTTCGGGGTTATTTGCCGCTAGGCGGTTGATTAAATCCAGCCTGATCTTGACAAATGTATTGCACACAACAAAATCACGCTTGACTTCCGTTTTAGATCCGGCTAATCTATCCTCACCGTTTGGAACCCAACAATTTTCTCCAGACGCTCTACACAATCACTTACTACCGAGACCATCTTTTAGAACTTTATTGAGGAGGTTCTTCATGCGATCCAACCTTACCACCATTGCAAGACTTGGCGTACTTGCTGCTTTTGTAGTCGGACTTTCCGTCTCCTCACCAGCATTCGCGCAAAGCCATGACACACAAAGTACTGGTTACCAGTCGGAATTCTCCGGCGGCAACACCGTCGGTGGCGCTCCACAACTAAAGGGTGCCGGCAACAGCACAATCGGTCCACAAGGACAAGATGCTACTGAAATTCGTGGTGTCAACACTGCAGGTACCGTACGTGTTAACAACTTGGCCAACTTAGAAGCCTTGCTTAACATCATTGCCAACGGTCTGGAAATCCTAGGTATTGCCTGGGGTGGACCAACAATGATCTGGGGCTTCATGCACATGGCTGCTGGTACTCAAGATGCGCTCAAGCGTGTACTTAAGGGTGCAGCCGGTGTAACCGGTGGCTTAGCAACACCTGGTGCCATCAACTGGCTCGTTGCTTCTGCCCGTGACGCCAACTTGTTCAGCTAACCAGCTAACGACCAAGTTACAAGTTCACCAAAGGCCCAAGCGCCAAAGGTAATACCTTTCCCCCGCCAACGCCAGCCAGAGACCTCCCGCAAGGGGGGTTTTTGGTGTTTATGGACTTTCTTGCACGGGCTGCGGGGCAAAGGTATTACCTAAGGTAGATCCGACGAGACATTTAGTCTCGTCTCCTTCCCTTCAACGCCAGCCAGAGACCTCCTGCTTTAAATACGACTTCGCCTTCGGCTGGTCTCCTCGGGTGCCGCTGTATACTGGCCCAAAGGAGAACAACTGGTGACTTTAAAACCTGAACAACTAGCACGATACAAAAGTCAGTTGGCTTTGCCCGCGATGAGCGAGGCAGCGCAGCTGAAGTTGTTAGACGGAGCTGCACTAATTCTTGGACTTGAGGGAACTGGTTCGTCAGTGTCCCGGCATTTGGTGAAGGCGGGAGTTGGACGGATTGGGCTCGTGGACAGCAAGGGGAAGTGTGATTCGGCGCTGCACGAACTGGGCAACCTTAATCCTGACGTGCACGTCGTGGGACATTCAGTGGATTTTGATGCGCACAATGCGGAAAGTGTTGTTCGTGAGTACGACGTTATAGTTGATAGTTTGAGTGATTGGCAAAGCAAGATCCTTGCTTCTGATGTGGCGATGCACTTAGAAAAGGCGTTGGTGCATGGCGGACTATTTGGTTTTTCGTGTCAGGTGTACACGATGGTGCCGGGGCGGTCGGCGTGTTTGAGGTGTGTGTTGCCTCTAGTTGGGCTGGAAGATGTGCCGATGGAAAAGTTGAGTGCAGATTTTGCGCCGACGGTGGAAGTTGCGGCGGCTATGCAGGCTAGTGCGGTTATTAGATTAATTGCCGGGCTGGGGGGAATTGGCGGAGCATCGTTAATTCAGTTTGATGCGCTGACGCCGGAAACGTCAGTAATACGTGAATTGTCGGCCCGAGCGGATTGTCCTGATTGCAGAAGATCATGATGAATTTCGCTGGGCATGCTAGATTTAGCTGGCATGCATATTAGATGGGTTAATTTGGTTGCAGCGTCCCTGGTTATTTCGACCGGGTGCGTCTTCGCGGAAACTATTGGCGAAGCTCCTGACGATAAGGGACATTTGGAACTAGGCGAGCGTTTTGTAAAGCGTGGCGATTATACAAATGCGCTAATTGAATACGAGTTGGCGGTCAAGGCGGAGCCGGAAAATATCAAGGCTCAATTCATGCTGGGCAAGGTATTACTTGGGCTGTCTGATTACAAACGGGCAGAGAAGTTGTTTCAGGAAGTTGTTTGGGCACGTCCAAGAAGCTCAGATGCTCATTTGATGTTGGCTGAGTCGAAACGCTTGCAAGAGAAGTTTCGCGAAGCATCAGGACTTTATCGAAGAGCGATAAAGTTGAATCACAAGAATGCTTTGGCTTATGCATACTCGGGTGAATGCGCGCGTACGTTAGGTGACGACAGCGGCGCCATATTTGATTGCAAAAAAGCGTTGGAGTTGGACGCAAATCTTATTGTTCCACACATAGTGCTGGCAGATTGTTGTTTAAAGGCGAATCTACCAGAAGTTGCTTTGTATCATCTAAAACAAGCAAATACACTAAACCCCAGTGATGTTCTGCTGCATATTCGTTACGGCAACACATTGGGTAAACTCAGCAAGTGGGAAGAAGCGCTGCCGGAATTCAAACAAGCAGTTGAGCTTGCACCGAGATCACATGAAGCGCATTTAGGTTTGAGCTGGACTTATGCCAGCACGGGCAAAACAGATGAAGCCTTGCAAGAAGCGCGTAAAGCGTTAAGCCTTTCGCCGGCGAGTGCTGATGCTCACGCAACACTTGCTTGGATTTATCAAAAGAAAAACGATCGCGCAGCCGCTACTGCTCACTACAAAATTGCCGTCAAACTCAATCCGACAAGTGCGCAATTACGTCATGCGCTTGCTGATTGTCTTAATCAATCAGGAGACTTGCAGGGCGCTATTGCTGAGTTGATTCAGACTACACGACTAATGCCGGATGATTACGAAGCTAAGCTTTCGCTCAATAGTCTTCTTGGTCAAGATATTCAAAACTAGTTAGGTCTTGTGTTTTGTCGTTCCAGGCTTCACAACTGGTGAGCCTTCTTTGCACATTGGGCAATCAGCCGGATCAAATGTCTGCAATTGCGCAGTGAGCAAACTAAAAAATGGAATACCAAAATCAATTTTCCCGCCGGAGCGATCAATGATCGTCGCTACTGCTAGTGGTTCGCCGCCTAATTTGCGTACAAGATCAACAACCTTCATTGCTGAACCGCCGGTAGTGGTGACATCTTCCACTACGATAATTTTTTCTTTGGGCTTTATCTCAATTCCACGACGAATTTGAAATTCGGTACCGTCAGCGCGCTCGGCAAATATGGCGCGCACCATTGATGATGAAAGCTTATCCAGCGCGCTTGCCATAAAGACTTCCCAGTGGACAGCTCCTAGCGCCGGTCCTACAACAGCATCCGGCGTGATGCCGGCAGCCATGATTTTCTTAGCCATCTCGTCAGCCAGAGTCGCGCCATGCCTGGGGAATTGCATGATTTTCTGACACTGCATGTAATGATCGCTGTGCAGTCCACTCGACAGCAGGAAATGTCCTGTCTGAATAGCATCTACTGACTTGAGCAAGGTTTCAATATTGTTAGACACCTGACACCTCTTGGCTGATTTGGGTTTAATTATAGGCGTTCTGCGGCTTCCATTTAACACAATTGTTGTATGCTGTGGACATGAAACCGCTTATTGGCATCAACATGGACGTCGAGGCTGGTCCGCCGGCTAAGGCTTCAATACAAAACCTTTACATTCAGGCTGTGCAAAAGGCAGGCGGCATTGCGCTTGCTATTCCGCCAATGCCGGATGAAGATCTCAAACTGTTAATTGCAAAATTAGATGGACTGGTTCTTATCGGTGGTCGGGATTATTCGCCGACACGTTATGGTGAAGAAGCATGCCCCAAAGTACAGCAAATTGATTCAAACCGTGAAGACTTTGATTTTCGTCTTATAAACATGGCTTTGAAAGACACACACATGCCGGTCTTAGGCATCTGCGCCGGCTTCCAACTTTTGAATATCGCTCTAGGCGGCTCACTCATGCAGGACATTCCGTCCGACTTGCCGGATTCACCAGTGCACCATTCATTGCCTCCAGGCAAAACATTGGCAGATTTTGCTGAAGGCTTCATGCGTCACTCGGTAAATATTTTTCCAGACAGTCAATTGGCTTCGATGTATCCAAAACAATTGACAGTGCCGACATCTCATCATCAAGGGATTAAGGACTTAGGCAAAGGACTCAAAGCAACAGCAAATGCCGATGACGAAGTTATTGAAGCGGTGGAACTTGTTGACCGTCCATTTACGATAGGCGTGCAATGGCATCCAGAGCGTGACTACTCCGGCAACAAGAAATTATTCGAGGAGTTCATCAAAGCTTGCAAAACAACTAACGCAACGCAAGCATTTGCAGGGAAAATATCGTGACAAATCAAAATCGCAATGTACTGGTAACAGGTGGAGCAGGATTTATCGGCAGTCACTTAGTTGATTATTTGCTCGCTGAAAAGAATCGCGTCGTTGTTTTAGACAACTTCAATAAGTTCTACAATCCGGCTGTCAAACGCCACAACATCATTCAGCATCTGAAAAATCCAGCCTATCAATTAATTGAAGGCGATTTGCGCAGTGACGAAGATCTCGAAAGAGTCTTTGCTCAAGGGCCATTTGATGCAGTGGTTCACCTGGCAGCAATGGCTGGTGTACGCCCATCACTAATTGATCCTGCGCACTACATGGACGTGAATGTCACCGGAACAGAAAAGCTCCTCAAGCACGTCAATGCGCAAGGACACTCTTGCAAATTTGTTTTCGGCTCATCAAGTTCTGTTTACGGCAAAAGATCCGGCGAACGTTTTTCTGAAAACGATCGCATCGATCAACCATTGTCCCCTTATGCCGCATCAAAAATTTCCGGGGAATTGAGCTGCTACACAAGCCACTACAATCATGGACTGCCTGTTGTTTGTTTGAGATTCTTCACTGTTTTTGGACCAAGGCAAAGACCGGATTTGGCAATTCACAAATTTGCCAAACTAATTGAAGCCGGACAACCAATTGAAATGTTTGGCGATGGGACCAGTAAGCGTGACTACACTTACGTCGCTGATATCGTATCTGGTATCACTAAGGCTATGGAATACAAGGCAACTGACTACGAAATCATTAATCTGGGCAGGGGCGAGCCTGTTTATCTTAAAGACATGATTGCCTCCATTGAAGAAGCCTTAGGTAAAAAAGCCTCCATCATTAACAAGCCCTTTGAAATTGCCGATATGCCCTACACCTACGCGGATATCAGCAAGGCACGCCAATTGCTGGGTTATGAGCCCCACACAACCTTTGCCGAAGGTATTAAGCAGTTTGTTAACTGGCACTCATCGTTACTTGACATGACACAAGGCAGCCCTGCATAATCAATACCCCATGGCACGGTAGCTCAGTTGGTTAGAGCACGCGACTCATAACCGCGATGTCGGGGATTCGAATTCCCCCTGTGCCATATTTATGCTCCGGCTCCAGCGAAGCGCCTACGCCTTCGCTTGCCATCCGGCTTTTCCACGCTCTCGCTCTGGATTGCTCTGTCGCAATCCGGCGCTCCGCTGTTGCTTGTGCTGCTGGGGCGTTTTTTTTACTAACTATCTTCCTGGAATTACCTGACGTTCGACATCGCCGAACTTGTGATATTGGAAGTTGTCGCTAGTCGCGGTACGAATACAGGCCGCTTGGCTCACGAAAGGACGCTTCGAGCGATCAGGAAACTTGAGAATTTTCGTGTCTTCCAAGTCTTTGACCGCCTGCAAGACTGCGTTGTCGAATTCAGGAAATCCCGATGAGTTCAATATTTTCAATTTCTGAATTTTTAGAGTTGGTGTTACCTGACAGATAAAACATGCCTCTGTACCTAGAGGATATTTGCTGCGCATTACTCTTCTTTGCGCATCCCATCTGTAAGCATCATCTCCCTGATTGTTGATAATGCCAATTGTGCCCAATTGCACTGCACGCAAAAGACGATTGCGCCAGCGATCCCATTCAATCATCAATTGCTGATCTTCTGCATCAGGGTCACCCGCTTGCAAATTCGCGCCATTCTTTCGAGCATTGCCTTTCAACATCCCGATTTCTTTGTCGAGTTCGCCAACGCCAGGTTCTTCCTGCCAGCCGGAATCGTCAGCACGACCTTGCAATGAATCTTGCTTTGCGCTCCCCTTGAGATAGTCAGCATCATCAGTTGATGGAGATTGCGTTTCAAATTGATAGCGGCTATCGCCTGATTCCAGATGTTGGGTTTCCACACGTCCTTTGATAGGCTCGCGTTTACCGCTTGTCTGAGCATGAACATCCAATATCCAGCAACCAATTACCCAACAAATGGATAAGAGTGCCAATATAAGAAACATCTCGCGCTTGCTCATAAATTTACAGACTATCTAGGATAGGTCTTGTTCCCTTTTCAATCCTGCTAACATAACAACAACTCCAGTTTACATGGCAAAATGCCAAAGAACCCAATGGCAAGCGATAATTCCGAGCAAGTTAATGCATTTCTGCAGTCCGCCAAGGACGGTCTATTAGAATCCATGGCGCTTGCTCAGAGCATAATGCCTGAGTGCAAGCCATCTATTCTTGTCGGCTTGTCGGGTGGCGTTGATTCAACGACGCTTTTGCTCCTCTTAAATTCGCTAAAAAGCGAACTCAATTTCAAGCTGTCTGCCTGCCACGTCAATCATCATGTACGACTAGAAGAAGCTGATAAGGATGAGGAATTTTGCCGCGAGCTCTGCGACAAATTGTCCATACCGCTGACTGTCGAACATTTAAATGCACCAAGTAATCTTGAGACGGTATCGGAAGAGAAACTTCGTCAATCACGCTATGAGCGACTGACTAAAGTTGCAAACGAAAATGGAATTAGTCTCATTGCCACCGCTCACATCAAGGATGATCAGGTGGAGACACTTTTGTTTCGTCTCTTCCGGGGAAGTGGACGTCCTGGACTCGTCGGCATGCCTATGGTGCGACGCTTAAGCGACGACGTAATTCTGATAAGACCTCTGCTCAATATTGCCCGTTCAGATTGCCAGGCATATTTAGACAGTTGCGGGCAAGAAGCGCGATTGGATTCGTCCAACAACAATATCGCCTACAGACGAAATTTCATTCGTCACCGCGTCATTCCGGTAATCAAAGAGCAATTTGCCAATCTGTCAGAAAGCATGGAAAGATTTCGCAGTCTCAACGAAGAGGAAGAAGCATTCATAGCTTC
The DNA here is from genome assembly GCA_019744775.1 of Candidatus Obscuribacterales bacterium. Classification (NCBI taxonomy): domain Bacteria; kingdom Bacillati; phylum Candidatus Melainabacteria; order Candidatus Obscuribacterales; species Candidatus Obscuribacterales bacterium. The sequence continues at coordinate 628,286 of JAIETZ010000003.1, read as the reverse complement.
TGCTGTAAACAAAGCTCTTGTTGAACTTTCTGCTACTAACTTAGATCACTGGCAAAGACACCTCTTTCTTTCATTGCCTGCTGCCATCCAACGCCGTGTCCTCTGGCAAGGACTGAAATTTAGAGATGTTGAACCGTCTTTCGAGCGAATTGAGGGATGTCGCAAAGCTATTTCCCAACAATCGGCTGTAAGCTTAGATGAAAACTGGGACTTGCGCTCAACTGCCGACACTATCATCTGGCAGGATAAAAATGTGGGGACGGAAAATGCCGATCCCTGGCAGATCGAACTGAAAGTACCGGGAACGACCCCACTCTTGCGCCTTGATCATGCGCTCCAAATTGAAGTGCTGGATGAAGGAGTCTCATCTTTTCCACCAAGCAGTGACTTAACTGCCGTGGCTGACCTGTCTCATGCAGCCTTTCCTCTGGTTGTCAGAACAAGAATGGCAGGAGACCTAATTCAGCCATTTGGTATGCAGGAGATGGTTAAGCTGAAGAAATACCTTCACAACCACAAACCAAGTGGAAAAACTCCGTTTGCCAACATAGTTGTGGCCGACCAGAGGGAAGTCCTCTGGGTACCGGGTATAGGTTTAAGTGACAAGCTCAAGGTGACAGGAAAACCTTCACACTTACTTACATGGCTGAAATTGGCAGCAGACAGCGCTATTTGTTGATGCGAGCGCACCTTGACAAATGCTCTCGCAAAAGGCTTGAAAAGCCCTCCTAGGCGAGCGTTCGGGACATAGTGCTACCATGATATAATCTGATGAAAGAGAAGTGAGGAAACATAATGAGGAAGTACGGGACAACCGGCGCCGTTTTCTTTTTGCTTATTGTTTTGATGGTTTTTGTCTTTTCGCTGACCAGCGTCAGCAAGAGAGAAGAGCCTTTGACCTACTCGCAGCTATCTCAAATGCTGAAGTCGGACGAAGCTAAAAACATCAAGAAAGTCGTTGTCACCAACGGCGAAACAGTTGTGCAAGTTCAGATGCAGAACTCGCAAGCAGAGCGTCCTGTCATCGTGCCGGCTGAAGCTAAGTCTGATTTAGTTCGCGAACTCAATAAGGCAAATGTACCTATTGAAGTTAGAGAACCGGACAAATCAAGCTTCTGGCTTTCCATGCTTTCTTCTTTCTTCCTGCCGATTCTTTTACTGCTGGGCATTTTGTTTATGTTCCGCAGCGCTCAATCGGGTGGCAATCAAGCAATGAGTTTTGGTCGCAGCCGCGCCAAGCTAATGCTCGACAGCAAAGTAAAAGTAAGTTTTTCCGACGTTGCCGGAATTGACGAAGCCAAACAAGAGTTGCAAGAGATAGTCGACTTCTTAAAGAATCCAGAAAAGTTTCAAGCACTTGGCGCTCGCATTCCACGCGGTGTCCTTCTTGTCGGCGCGCCTGGTACAGGTAAGACACTTCTAGCGAAGGCTGTCGCCGGCGAAGCTGGTGTTCCATTCTTTAGTATTTCCGGATCTGATTTCGTTGAAATGTTTGTCGGTGTAGGCGCCTCTCGCGTGCGCGATTTATTCGAGCAGGCTAAAAAGCATGCTCCTTGTATTGTGTTCGTTGATGAAATAGACGCCGTTGGTCGCCAGCGTGGCGCAGGTCTAGGCGGCGGACATGATGAGCGCGAGCAAACTCTCAATCAATTGCTTGTCGAGATGGACGGTTTTGAACCGAATGCCGGCATCATTGTTGTTGCAGCTACCAACCGTCCGGATATTCTCGATTCAGCACTATTACGTCCGGGTCGTTTTGACCGGCAAGTAGTCATTGACAGACCGGATGTGCTTGGTCGCGAACAGATTCTTTCAGTACACAGCAAGGGCAAGCCTCTTGCTGAAGGCGTTGATCTCAAAGTATTGGCAAGACGCACACCAGGCTTCACTGGTGCCGACTTATCCAATCTTATTAACGAAGCAGCTCTAATTGCAGCACGCAACAACAAGCGTGAGATTGAAATGCACGATCTGGAATTGGCTATAGACAAAGTCATAGCTGGTCCGGAGAAAAAGACACGCATCATTTCCGCCAAAGAGAAAGAAATGACCGCTTATCACGAGATAGGGCACGCTCTCATGTGCGTCCTTCTTGAGCATGCGCATCCGCTGCACAAGGTAAGCATTATTCCTCGTGGATTCGCGCTTGGTCTGACAATGTTCTTGCCAGAAGAGGACATCATGACTCAGACAAGATCGCAGCTAATAGATCAAATTGGCGTAAGCCTCGGTGGTCGTGTAGCTGAAGAAACCGTCTATGGTGAAATCACAACCGGTGCTCAAGATGATTTGGAAAAATCCACCAAACTCGCTCGCCGCATGGTTACTGAATTCGGTATGAGCGATAGACTTGGTCCGATGACATTCGGCAAGCGCAACGAGCATATTTTCCTCGGTCGTGATTTTGGTCACGAGCGTGACTACAGTGAAAATGTTGCCACCATAATTGATGAGGAAGTAAAAAACCTCATCAGCCAGCAACATGAACGCGTAAGAGATTTGCTCATCAAGCATCGCCCACACATGGATGCCATTGTGAAAGTATTGCTTGAAAAAGAAACTCTAGAGGCAAAAGAGTTCAAAGACATCGTTGAAGAAGTTGATCGCAAGCTTAACGGCGGCGGAAGTTCCTCCAGCGACTCTGACGGCAACGACAAACCATCAGCTTCAGCAACAACCTCTGATTCGTCAACAGTGATAAAGACCGGCGAAAAAGAGCCTCCGCAAGATCCGGAAGGCAAGCCTGAATTCAAGCCTAAATTCGCTTAATTCATTTACTTAAAAGCTATTGAGCTGTTTGCTCTTTGCCGGAGCTGGCAGTTGGCGGCTTCTTCTTCGGCTGCAAAGGCATAGATTTCGGTGTCTCAAACTTGAGAGTACCAAGCCCTTGAAATAAATTGTTTTGTCCGGTGCCCACAGCAGGATTGTATTTGAACAAGTCTTGCGAAAAGCCTGACTGTCCGCGTAATTGATCCATATGCATGCGAATTTGTGACGCCATGGTGGCATCTGTTTCCAGCATCAATGAATTTTCAAACTCCGTCAGAGCTTCATTTATTTTGCCGGCCTTCTCGAGCAAAATAGGCAAAGCATAAAGGACATTCTTGTCAGTAGGATTCAAGTCCCTTGCCTTTTTGAAGTGCTCCATTGCCTTTTCATTATCGCCTAATTGCAAATGCGCATTACCCATTGATGCGTGGGCAAGTGCAAACTTCGGCTCGTCTTTGACAGCTAATTCATACTCTTCCAGAGCTTCTTTCCATTTGCCGTCTGCAGCCAGCATGTCACCTTTAGCGTTATGCGCTTCCGGATTTTTAGCCTTCATCTTGATAGATTGATCAATATGACTAATGGCTTCGGCTTTATTGCCCTTCTTAAACTTAACTACACCGAGAAGGAGATGCGCATCAGCAGATCCTTTCGGAGATTTTTCCACCGCATGAGTCAGATGCTCTTCGGCTTTTTCTAGATTACCTTTTTGCAAATGAGCGGTACCAAGTGCACTATGAACTTGTCCTGGATCAGAGCCGCTTTCAGCAGCTTTAGTCAAAGCCTCGATAGAGCCGTCTAAATCATTTTGCGCTCTGAGCAAATTCCCCAATATCAAATGCACGTCTTTCGTATTCGGCTTCAAGCGAATTACTTCGTGACACTCGTCAATTGCTTTTGCAAAATCTTGCTTCTGAATGTACAAGCTAAGCAATCCCATATGGCACTGCACCAAATCCGGCTCCATTGCCAAAGCTTGTTTATACGCACGAATGGCACCATCAATATTGCCATTGAAAAACATCAATTCGGCAAGGTCCATTTTGGACTGCGCACTGCCTTTTGCCTGAACAGGCACGGCAACGCTTAATGAGCCACCAGCAAGAAGGCTTACAGCCAATAGATTGATTACTAAACCTGAGGACGCCTTGCGTGCGACGCGCATGCCTCTAATTCCCTGGGATGCCACAACAAAGTTCCTTAACCACCGAACCACATAGTTTTACCTTAACACAGAACCAAAATCTTGCGTGGAAATTCACCTTGAAAGCCTGCTCAAAAGCGAATCTTGCCGCTTGACTGCCCGGCTCAAACTTGTCATCCACAAAATCCCCACAAATGCGTCACACATGTTTAAAGCTACCTTATATACCCAGCATTTAGGTAGCAAATATTTGATAATTGGCTTGGATACACAGCTGAGCAAGAGCTGCCAAAAGCAGGTCGGCAAGCAATTCCTGTACTTCACAGTTAAACCTACTGGAGGTTCCTCATGGCCGTAGTCCAAGAAAAAGAATTAGCCTGCAAGGCATTTCTCTCAGGCTCACCCAAGAAGCTGCTTATTGGCGGCAAATGGGTTGATGCCGAATCCGGAAAAACATTTGAAACACTAAACCCAGCTACAGGCGAAGTATTAGCCAAAGTTGCCGAAGGCAGCAAAGCTGATATCGACAAGGCAGTTACAGCCGCTCGCGATGCTTTTGAAAACGGTCCATGGCGCAAGATGAGCTCTTACGAGCGCGGTCGTTTGCTCTACAAACTCGCCGATGCAATTGAAGCTCATGCAGATGAATTTGCACAATTAGAAACTCTCGATAACGGTAAGCCAATTCGCGAATCGCGTTATGTCGATGTGCCGCAAGCAATCGAAACATTCCGCTACTACGCTGGTTGGGCAACCAAAATCGAAGGCGAAACAGTCAACGTAAATCCAAACTTCTTCAACTACACGTTGCGTGAACCAGTTGGCGTTGTTGGACAAATTATTCCTTGGAACTTTCCGCTCTTGATGGCAGCCTGGAAATTGGCTCCAGCTCTAGCATGCGGTAACACACTTATCCTCAAGCCGGCAGAACAGACACCATTGTCAGCTCTGCGCTTGGGCGAACTAGCTTGTGAAGTTGGATTCCCTGAAGGTGTCATTAACATCGTCACCGGATTCGGCGAGAATTCCGCAGGCGAAGCACTCTCAAGACACATGGATGTCGACAAGATTGCTTTCACAGGCGAAGACAAGACAGGCAAAAAGATTTTGGAAGCTTCCACAGGCAACTTGAAGCGCGTATCGCTCGAGCTGGGTGGTAAGGCACCAAACATCGTATTTGCTGATGCCGACATCGATGCTGCTGTAAAAGGCGCCATCACAGGTATCTTCTTCAACCAAGGTCAAGTCTGCTGCGCAGGCTCCAGACTCTTCTTGGAAAAATCAATCCAAGATGAGTTCTTGACCAAGCTGAAAGAAAGAGCTGAAGGCTTGCGTCAAGGCAACGGTATGGACGAGAAGACCCAGATAGGTCCTCAAGTCTCCAAAGAACAACAAGAACGCATCATGAGCTACATTGAAGCCGGACAAAGAGAAGGCGCCAAGTTGGTTTGTGGTGGCGAGCGTCCAGGCGGCGAATTGGCCAAAGGCTACTTCGTCAAGCCGACTGTCTTCTCAGGCGTCAACAACAACATGAAGATTGCCCAAGAAGAAATCTTTGGACCAGTGTTGTCCGTACTCAACTTCGGAAGTGTTGAAGAAGTTGCTGAACAAGCCAACAAAGTTGCATTCGGATTGTCCGGTGCAGTCTGGACCAAGGACATCAAAAAGGCTCATAAATTAGCCTCACAAATCAAAGCTGGAACAGTCTGGGTTAACTGCTACAACGTATTTAACGCAGCAATTCCGTTTGGTGGCTACAAGCAGAGCGGCTACGGTCGTGAACTCGGCAAACACGCAATTGAACTGTACACACAGATAAAGTCCGTCTGGGTTGACATGTCCTAGTTCTATGTAGGGGCGCATTGCATGCGCCCTTTTACTTTTGTTGCAAAAGAGCCGGTGTAACAACCGGCTCTTTTTTGTTAAGAACCTCCCACAGCCAATTAACTCCACCAGTCATGACAACTGTGTCGGGCTGTTGGGTTGCTAAACTATTAGCTATCTAATTTTGAGGTGATTTGCATGCAATTGTTTTCGAAACTAGGCATTACGGTACTTTCTGCTCTGGCAGTAACCATAGGCATGACCCAATTTGCATCCAACTCGTCCCATGCCCTCGATCGCCCACGCATAGCTCCGCCATCGCAATGGCGCGACTTGCAGCAACCAAATTATCTATATCCCGGCGACGGTGCCATCTATTACACATTCACAACAAAAAACGGCAGCAAAGCACATCTTCTTGTCGTCAATTACAAGACAGGCAAATGGCAATTGCGTCCTTTCGTGAATGACAGCACGGCAACCGTTGGAGAAACAGCAGAAAAACTTGGAGCAGCGGCAGCCGTAAATGGTGGCTATTTCAACCTCACCGATGGTGTCAGCACAAGTTATGTTGTCATAGACGGCAAGGAAGCAACCAATCCAAAAACCAATGAAGCCCTGATAAAAAATCCAAAGCTGGCAAATTTCCTGGAAACCATTTTCAATCGCAGCGAAATTCGTTTTCTAGAAGACAAAAAGCACCAGCCTTATATCGACATCGCATTGCACAATGCACCTATTCCTGAAGGAACAAAACTAGTCAGTTCACTGCAAGCAGGACCGCAACTCGTGCCGAAACTAACTGAAAAAGACGAAGCTTTTGTGCGCACCGAATCCGACGGGAAGGAAGCGGATTCAATTTCCTGCTTGAGACCGGCTGCACGAACGGCAATTGGTATCACTGATGACGGAAATGCTTTACTGCTTTGCGTCGCTGGCCCCGGACAAGAAGAAGGTTCGCCAGGATTGACGCTAAAAGCACTTGCCGACCTTATGACGAGTTTGGGTTGCACGAAAGCAATAAACTTAGACGGCGGTACTTCCACAAGCATGTACGTACGCCTGAGACCGGAAGCTGCTGATCAACCAACAATGCCCCCAAGAGGCAAGACTGTGCTCACCAAGTTACCCGAGACCAAAGTGAAATCAGCAATTCTGGTAATGCCTGGTAAGTAGAACGAAAATTTCTATGGAATCATCAGCCTGGGTTTGTCATTTAAACTATCGTTTTTATTTGCAGGCATAGGCAAATATTTGGCGACTGTATCTCTGGCGTAAGGTAATACCAACTGATCAGCTACTTGATATTTGTGTTCAACCAATACTTGAACTATTACTCTTGGATGCACTTGGGCGCTGTCAATGACTACAGCAACCTTAAGCGGGCGATTCTTGGGATTGATGTTAACCGCTCGAACACCTTTCACCGCACGCAACAACCTATCTATTTCAATAATGCAGGCAGCACAAGTTGCTCCATGCACTGAAAAGCTCAGTATTGAATACTTATCGGTTGGTTTGGCGGCTAAGACCATTAAATTGGCAGCCGTAAACCAAACGGCCACGAGTAAAATAATGAACGAGGGAATTTTCCGGTAATAACTTGCTTGCATCATCATCAGTATAAGACAATTCCAGCATTAACATTCTTGGCAATTAGCATTAGCCTGGCAACTAATGTCGTATTTGCAGCCGACAAAAACCTGCACAAACAAGCCATGCGAGCAATGTCGGCAGGTCAGTTGAATCTCGCTGAAGAGCTGGAAAGGAATGCTCTCAAGGAAAATCCCAACGATGCAGTTGCCTTAGAAGGACTAGCCATAATCTATGCCCAACAAGAAAAGTATGACGAGGCAATTACGGCAGCCAAACAAGCACTTCAACTAAATCCAAATAGTTTTTCTAACAACTTCAATCTAGCTGAGCTTAACCTGTCTATGGACAAACCAGCCAGAGCCCTACACTTTTACAATAAAGCCTTACAGATAAATCCATCATCAGTGCCGGCTCTAATTGGTAAAGCCAATTCTTTGACCCAGCTCGGCAACCCATTAGAGGCTCTAGATTTTCTTGAGAAGATAAACGCTAGCAACAATCCCCAGCTGCAATTGCAGCTAGCCAAAATATATTTTAGCCTTGGCGACATGGATCAAGCAGAAGCAACTGCACAAAGTATTCTTCGCGAGAAATCCAATGACTATCAAGCAAAACTTCTTATTGCTCAAATCAATTTCGAACGAAGAAATTTGCCTGCTGCCATTCTTTTGTCCAATGAACTAATTAAAAGCGATCCAACCAAATCCGGAGCATATGTTCTACTGTCTGAATGTTTTGTAGCGACTCATTCCGGACTCTACAATGCAATTGATTTAGTCAAGTCAGCCAAGCAATCGGCTACTCAAAAGTCCTATGTTTTGTCGAAACTAGCTCAAGCATTTGATCGTCAGGCAATCACAACCAGAAGATCTGATCCGGATTATCTAGAGAAAAGATATGCCTGGCACACATTAGCGGAAGAGTGCTGGCGGCAAGCCGTCTTGGTTAGTCCCAATGATGCCGAGCTTCGCTACAAATACGCTCTGGATCTAAGGAAGAGCCGTAAATTCGTTGAAGCTTATTATCAAATAAACAAAAGTCTTGAACTCAATCCGGATAACAAGCATGCACTTTTAATCAAGAGCAAATTGAAACAGTCCAAATATGATCTATTCGGCTGGCTACGGTTTTACCTGGATGGCGGTGACCGGTGAAAAATCGCGCCAACATAATTCTGTCCCTTATCCTCGGACTGTTGGCATTTTTCGCAGTCAGCAACTTCTACGTCTATGCCCCTGATGTCGGACAACCAGGTGGACCTATAGATGGACTATCCGTTGTTCAACTCAAAAAATTCTATGAAGCCAGAGACATCTTCAAAAAAACATTTACCGTCAAGGAAGGGCTCGGTCCTCTCTATAACCGCGAAAGCTGCTATTCATGTCACGGTTTTCCAGGAATTGTAGGCAATCAAGGCTCACAAGCCGTAAAAGCCGAATCAATCAAATCCGTAACCGACACATTTGCGAAGAGCTTTCCTCCCGACTGTAAAATATCTGCGCCTAAAGACGGCGTTGTCTCTGCAAGCTTGGCACCGGCTCTCTGGGGCGCCGGACTTATTGATGCCATACCGGACGACACCATAGAGGATATCGAACTCAATCAAACTGACGAAAACTTATCAACAACCGGAACAAGTGTCAGCCATAGAAGTCACGTCAGTCATCAAGACAGAATTGGTAAATTTGGCTACAAGAACCAATACACGAGCCTGCTGGATGCTGTCGTTCAACAAATGAGCACAGAACTCGGACTCACCAGTAGATACCAACGATCGGTCATTCCGGATTGTTTACGCGCATTTTTGCCGGAAGAACCAAATGACAATGGCAGCATATTGGCAAAACTGAATTACTTCCTTGCTCTAACAGCACCTCCTAAAAGAGGCAAAATAAACGAAGCGTGTAATCGCGGTCGTGTTACTTTTGAAAAGTTGGGCTGCGCTCAATGCCATATTCCAACTCTGCAAACCGGTCCTCAATACATCGTCCTGGATCCGGATAGTCAGTTTCCAACAAAGAGATATTTACGTATCACCGCCTTGGAAAATCGTGAAGTTAATGCCTATTCCGATCTTCTACTGCACGACATTTCAGATGGGGTCTCAGATGGACGCTTGCGCACGGCTCCTCTTTGGGGATTACGCTTTCGCAAGTACTATCTTCATGACGGACGCACTAACAATTTAGAGGAAGCCATTTCAGCTCATGCCGGACAAGCACAGAGCGTCAAAGAAAAATTCTCGTCCTTGGATACGCAGCAAAAGGCTGACTTGTTAGCCTTTCTTAAATCTTTGTAGATCTTAGTGTGGACGACCGCCTCTACGTATTGGTTTTCGAATAAGCGGTGGGCAGAGACTTGTCTCGGTTTCCATATCAGCAAGTATCTCAGGCGGAATGCGGTCTTCCGGATCCAATTCCGTATTGAGCACTTCCCATTTGGTGAATCCTCTTTTGACACCCAAGTGCTTTTTGTTTGGGTTTAGCTTGCAACAACCAACCGCAAACGGAGGCTGCAGTTGCCATTCACCGGCTAGTTGCGGACAAGACTGCCTATCTGAGCTGCCTTCTCCCAACTGATAATTGGGATCGTGGCACCAATCACCGGTACCTTGCTTCTCATAGCTCTTGCCCTCAGTTAAATCAGCAAACTGATCTCGAGCCAATACTGATCTATAAGTAAGCTTAGTTGGATCATCACCCTGGACTAATGCGGCATTTGCAAAATAGAGCATTTGCCCAGGCTGCAATTTAACCTGACTGAATGGATACTTTCCTAGTCCCGATTGGTAGTTAACAACCACCTGCCCTTTATTGTCACAAGTGAGCAAGAAAATTTTCTCTTGTGCAATCGGCAATTCTTCTTGAGCTTGGGCATATGCCGGCTGCATGAAAAAGTGAGCAGTTGTCGTGCGATATTTCTTCGGTACTTTCAGACCCAATTTCTCCATCGCATGATAAACTTCTGCCTTCAACTGCTTGATGTCCTTGTAATATGTGTCGGCATCCCTTTCTGTATAGCGCTGCAAGAATTTACGGCCAAGGTTTCTAGAATCCCAAGCGCGAAACTGTTCCGGCTTGCCATTCCCTTTCTTGTCTCTAACAGTCATGATCTTATTACCGGAGCCGAGCAATTTTGCCCGATACTTACCAGGCGGAATCTTAGAATCCGGCTCTAAAACATCGTCAGTCAAATCTTCACTGCCCGGGAAAGACGATAATTGAACATTTTTTACTTCGTCTCTAAATCGTTCGATTCCAGCATCATCATAGGCCTCAATGTCGTAAAAATGTGGTCCCGTGTAGCCTGGCTTACTGCGTATACAGCTTGTCGAATCATCGGGCATGATGTTAACCAGCCTTGGTCCTCTTCCCAGTATTTTGACCACAAACATATAGCCATTTGTGGAATCATCAGTGGCAGTGACATTATCGAGTTGTCTGATACCTTTTGCAGACCACTTTCTTAGTTGTCTGACCAGTCTATAAGTCTTCTGGGACGCCTGTGTACCGTTTTGCTTCACTTGCTTAGCTCGGAAGAAAATAGCTTTTTGGCGAGTAGCCTCATCGTCTACTTTAGTAATGGTTGTAGAGATTGGTCGCACGACCTTACGCAAATCAGGAAGCGTCCAGTCAGGGCTTGATGCATTCTCAGCAAAACTTTGTTCCATCTCTGCAATGTGATCAGCATTAGGATTTGCTTTGCTCTCCTCCTTTTGAATATCCTCAGCATCATGAAGTCCCTTGTGCAGAACTTTCATGGCGCGTTTAGCTTCCACCATGGCACGCAAACCAGCATACGCGCTGACATTGCCGGCTCTATTTGTGGCAATAGTACCCTCGACTAATTTGCAGCATTCAATTATGTCGTTGCCTGCAGGAGAAATTGCATTTCCCGTAACCGGATCAACCAAAATTGACATGGCTTCTTCCGGACACATCTGCCAGGCAAGATCGTAATTGAATGAAGTTAGATAATAGTCGACGCCGGCGCTGTCTCCAGCGAGCAATGCTGCATACGTTGCATTCATTGAATCGTCGCTGACCATGCAACCGAATACTGGAAAATCGTCATTGTCATCGCTATCGTCAGCAGTCTCTTCATCATCAACATCGTCAGCAGCCAATGCTGGTTGCAAAAGTGATTTATTAGCAGAGAATTTGTCCGAGCCGGTCATGCCGACTACTTTGCCTGTCTTTCCTGCCTTAGCGATGGCAGCTAAGTCGGCGGAAAACGCATTTACTACAGACTGACGATCAAGGGTCAGCCCCTGATTTCGCAGCCAGTCATAAAGTCCGTAAGAAAGTGCTTCTGAAGGCAAATCCATTTTGTCGGAGCTTTCTTTTCCGGGAAAAGCTTTGGCTGTCATTGAAGAACCAGGGAATCCATTGCCTTTGGGATCGGCTTGCAGCCAAGTAGAATCTTGTCCGGACGGCATTTTCCAGGGACTATCCATCGTCATCAGATTTTGAATAGAAATCTTTCCGTTGAAAGCCTGACTGGCAGGCAACCCTCCAAGGAAGCTCACCGCAAAAGCAGTTGAAGACGACTGCGACATTCTATTGCCACCAGTCATGGCACAAGCTATCTGGTGTAACTTTTCAGTTGCCTGTTTACCTTCTGAATCGACAGTCAAACTACTTACTGCAAAGTCAGCTTCTACCTTAACAACTGACGGCGGCAGCTTACCGAAACCAGCTATTTCATATCCACCGTCTTTACTGTCAATAAAGGACTTTTCTTCAACTAGTCTTGGTTGCGAGCTAATTGCAGCAAAAGCAACCGGCACATTGTAGGCAGGAATGTTGACGCAAGCCTTATACATTCCACCAATGCTATTTGTCTTGGCCGCATCATCAGGAGGAGTTGGTATTGGCACATTGGTCAAACCTTCCTGAACACGACCGACGGAAACTTTGATGGTTACATCATCGACTTTATTTGAACCGCCACGTAAAGCATTGGCAGTGAATGCATTTTTAACAGCAACATATGCCGGAGCTCCGGGCGCAAATTTATCTTCGACGGTTTTGGCTAGAAGGTCCGATTTTGATCTCAACTCATCGAGATCGCTTTTTGCCAAAGTGACCATTTGGTTATTCTTCAAATCTTCAGCTACCAGTAAATCCAGGCGTGCTGTAGCCAGAGCAGTATTGAAGCTTATAACCGGCGCCGGCTTAAAGGGATTGTTGGGGTCAGCACCCGATTGATCGACAAGCCCAAGTTTGCCCAGGCGAGAATCAACCGTGACCATGGCTATTTGCTTTGCGCCTTCCAGGGCTGCGGCATCGGCGGCGGTTTTTGCCTCCTTATTAAGGGAGAACAAGAGATTGAAATTTAGTACAAAGAAACCAATGATAAGTATTATGCCAACTGCCACAGCGATAAGGGCCAGTGTATTACCGGCGGAATGGCGCGATTTTGCCATCGGATCCTCCTGGTGGATTTATTAACTTTTTCCAATGTACACCGAGTGGCCCTGCTCGTCAAGTTGGGGCAAGTTGAAAAGCCCAACTTAAGACTGTTTGCGTGTTTTTAAAACTTCGGGCGCACGCTCAAAACTGCCACCATATTTAGTATCACTCTCAAGCAACAGAAACCGGCCGAAAACCTCGCTAGTTGCCGTCCGGCAATCAGAAATCAGCCATCCGTGTCTACTTAAATTTTTCAGTCAATAACGTTTAAAACAACCCTATACAGGGGAACAACCCTTCTACACGGAATGCAATAAAGGCGAATTTTTCGTCCGCAAAGAAATTTATGACATTCAAGCCAGGACGGTTAAAGCAGGCAGGTAATACAACAATATTGGTCATAGCCCTGTTTGCGGTCATGGCATTTATCATTGCTTTTGTGGTTTGGAACACCAACCAGCTCCAGGGCTTACACAAAGAAGCACAGAATGCCATTGATGCCTCGTCTTTGGCAGCAGCCAAGGAAATGACGTCCATAGTTGTCGATGGCCCAATGGGTCGTATGGCTCTGGCAGAAGACCCTGAAGGCGACAGCAAATGGCCTGTGTATGGTGTTAACACTGTTATGGCAACTTTGCGAGTAGACGCCATAATTGCCCGGGAACTCAACAATAAAACCTTGGCATATCTCGTTCAAAACGACCTCAACCAGACCAACCAAGCTTTATCAGTACTAACTCAGAGAATTAAGTCATCTGCTGCCGGTGGTACATCCGCCTATGATAGGAATGGAAAACAAGTCAACATTCGCCAAAAGGCCTATGACGCCTATTTAGCCAGCAGTAAAGTGTTGGCCGGCACGACCGATGCACCACAAAATTTCTCCGTTACTGTCGGTACGATTTCTGCAGCGTCGGGTCAAGCCAAAACCAATACACCTGTACCAAATCCGGAATCGCTTGATACAGTTTCCTTCAACGCGACTAATTCTTACTCCAAAGGCTCCCAAAAATATTACTTGGGCAATATCGATATTCCAGTTCCCGGCATGCCAGTAGCCAGCAGTAGTGCTTCGACAGTTAGATTTGCTCCAGTCGGCAACGAGCCAGCTTTACTGGAGCAAGGTCTTTTTAGTCTGCTTTCGAGTAATGATATCCCGGTCGCCGTTCAAGTCTCTTGTGACCAACCGGTAAAAGCAGTTGCGGATCCAAAAGCTGAGACATCGAAAACTGCAGTTCACACTATTTCTTATGCGCAAGCCGGCAACAGAGCTGTGCTTCAGCAACCGGGTGTTTTAGAAATGGCATTTCCTGCGGGCATACCGACCAATCCGGTATCCGTCACTGGGGGAGCCGTAGATTTTTCCAGCGTTAAGTCAATAATGAACAGCTCTACATCTGACGTATTGAATGGACAACTACAAAGCAGCAAAACAGGTTGGACTGACTCGGGTAAATGGTATCAAGTAAAAGGCGGTCCCAACCCAGGCGGAGGAACACTAGAACAAGCGGCCTTCAAAGGGATAAAGGGTCTGGACGAGGGAGATCCTTCATTAGCGCTAAACTGTTGTGTTTATGACTGGCTGCGCAGTTGCACTAACCTACCCAATGTCCAGAAAGTACTGGACGTGCTTGACACCAAATTCACCTTGAGCATGTCCTCAAATACGGTCACGCCGTCGCCATTAGCCAACAACCTATTCCAACCGACTTATGCACAGCAAGCACCTCCTTCTGCGCCGGCACGACCTGTTCCTGCTGTAATGGCCCCAACTGCTCCTGCTGTAACTACAGCAATTCTAACTATTCTGCCGGAAACACTCAAAGTACCCAACGCAACTATAGGCGATGCACTTCGCCAGAGTCTGGGCACTATCAAGGACCCTCGCGATCTTAGTGAATACAACAGCAATGCAGCCGCTTTTGATCGCCAACAGGCCAACATGTGGGGTTATCTGCCTGCGGATGGCACTTTGCCTGCCGGTGCAGCTGTAGTTAGCATAGGCTATGACGGCACACTAAAAACTAGTGACGGCAATCCTTATCAGGACCTTCTCGATTTTCTAAATGCGTTGGATTACACCAATAGTTCAGCAGTCGTAGTCAATCAAGCGGTTATGGACATTTTGAAAGATGTCCACATCAAAGAGGTTAATGAGAAAGTTGCTGCCCTTAACACACAGCTTTCAAAAACAACAGGTGCCGCGGCCAGACAATCTCTGGTAAACGAAATTGCCGAAGTAAAAGCATCGACACAAGACGAATCGTCTATAGGAAAAACAGCGATTCAATACTTACAAAAGCCAGAAGCCGCTCGCGTGGTGGCAGCACTAGTCAATTCAACTTATGTTCTGGAAATTACCAATTCCATGATAAACAATTTGAAGTCCCTAACTGGAACTGGTGTCAAGAAAATTGCTCCAAATCATTTCATTATAGGCGGAGCGGACTTTTACCCGGCACAATATCCATGGCCGTTCGGCAACAGCATTTGGGTAGACGGACACGGATACATGAATTTTGGCGCCAATGCTCCCGGTGCCGCCAAGAATTTCATACTCGCAAAGGACACAAAATTTCCTGTTCAACTGCAACCACCTGCAACTACAATAAGTGATTGGTGCGCAGCACCGGTATCAGTTAATGGACTGGCAACTTCAGCACTGAATATTTACAAGCACAATTCCAATCCCGTAATTACTCTGCAAACAAAGAATTCGGATTCGCACTTCCTGCCTCCTGTTCTGGCACAAAGTGCGGCACCCCCATTAGCTGCATTCTTTCACTATCAACTAGTCGGTACCAGTTCAAAAGAACCCGGCAAGTTTGAAGCAAAAGTAGTGATGGATAAGAATAGTCCTTATACAAATGTTCCGACCGGTAAGGGGCAGACCATTTATCAGAGCACATCAGGACTAGTTTCCGATGCTAGTTCGGATAGCGCCAAAGCAGTAGTCAGTTATCAAATTCAGGCAAAAGACCAATTTGCCAACGCCTATCCGAGTACTGAGTCCGAGTCGTCCCCAAATCCCAGCGCAGCTTCTGATTACTTTGGCAGCCTGACACCTCAAGGAGCACCCGTTGCTGCTATCTGGGCAATAACATGTCCACAAATCCCACCGCCGCCTCCACCGAAGCCACCCGATGAAATTCCTCTTTTCACGACATTCAAATCCGGAGTTGGTTACCAGTATTACTACTGCCATCCAGCCACAGGCATAGCCTGGTGGGGATTAGCCTGGTATCCATGGGGCATCGCCACAATAGTTCCAGGCGATGGAGCATTAAAGACACCTGCTGGACTATGGCAAATTCGAAGATTTGGAGCAATCTTGCACATTCCTCCGACCCCGAGTATCTACGCTACGTAAGAAGCGCAATTGCTCACACCAAGTTATTGACTTTCTAGTGCGATGCCTTACCACGCTTCGTGCGGCGGATTTCCACTGCCTTCAAGCGGGCCATGCTCTTAGCAATACCCATTTCAGTGATGTAAGCATCGAGCTTATCGAGCTTCTGCGTCTTCTCAGCTTCGAGGCGAGACTTGTCTTGATGCGCAGCAGCTTCGTCAATTTCAGTATCCAACTCAGCTAAATCCGAAAGGATCGTCACTTCGTTTTTGTTGACTTCCATGATGCCGCCCATAACAGCTGCTGTCTCTTCATGCTTTTGATCAACCTGCCAGCGCATCACATCGATTGAAAGCGCTGTTAGAAGCGGTTCGTGATTCGGAAGAATTGAAAGCTCACCGTCAACGGCGCGAGCAACTACTTGCTCGACTTCTTGTTCAAGAACAACACGCTCTGGGGTGATGATGCGAAGCATTAGCTTGTTAGCCATTGTAATTCTCCAGGATTTTACTTGCGCGATTTACGAGTTGTACGAGCGGACTTCTTCGGTTTGTAAGAAGCGGCAACCTTGCTTGCGCGCTTAGCAGCTTTAGAGATGCTGCGAACTTTGCTGCCGGACTTAGCCTTCTTACCGCTGCGTCCACGTTTAGACGTATGTGGTATCACTTCATCGACTAGTCCATAGCGCAACGCTTCACCGGCAGACATATAGTGATCGCGTTCAATATCTGTACGGATCGTATCTTTGTCTTTACCGGTGCAGCGATGCAAAAGTTCAATTTGCGCTTCACGGAAACGTTGACCCTGCTGAGCTTGAATTTCCAAATTGGTGATATCGCCATCAGCTTCCCAGAGGGTCTGGTGGAACATCAATGTGGAAAATTCATATGCTTGGCGTTTGCCTGTAGCAGAGGCGAGAATTTCGCAAGCACCGGATAGCGCATGTCCCAAGCAAATCGTGTTTACTGGGGCATCTATCGAGTGCATAACGGCAATTATCGCATCAGCGTTGTATCCGTTGCCGCCGGCTGAGTTGATATACAAGTCGATTGGACGGCTGCTGTCACGATCGTTTAGTTTCAGCAGGCGAGCAATAACAGGCATAGCAACTTCATTTTCCAATCTGCCGAATAAATATACTCGGCGGCTGGATGCCTTTGGTTGCGGATTTGATTCCGGTTGCTCGGTTGTGTGCTCGTGTTTCTTAGTCATTAGGCATTAGCCAAAGCTTTGGCTTGCTCCTTAACTTCATCGATACCACCAGCCATGTAGAAGGCCTGTTCCGGAAGTTCATCGAGTTCACCGGCCAAGATTTGCTTAAAGCCGGCAACTGTGTCCTTCAAGTTGACGTACTTACCAGGACGTCCGGTAAATGCTTCAGCTACGAAGAACGGTTGCGACAAGAAGCGCTGAATCTTACGAGCTCTTGTAACGATCAACTTATCTTCTGCAGACAACTCATCCATACCAAGGATGGCGATAATGTCTTGCAAGTCTTTGTAACGCTGCAGTGTTTGTTGAACGCCACGGGCAACATCATAGTGATCTTGTCCAACTATCTCCGGCTTCAACGCGGTTGATGTAGAAGCCAGCGGATCAACGGCTGGGTAAATTCCCAACTCGGCAATCTGACGGGACAATACTGTTGTAGCGTCCAAGTGACCGAATGTCGTAGCAGGAGCTGGATCGGTCAAGTCGTCGGCTGGCACATACACGGCTTGTACAGATGTAATAGAGCCATTCTTAGTTGATGTAATACGCTCTTGCAGTTCGCCCATTTCGTTAGCCAATGTCGGCTGATAGCCTACAGCTGACGGCATACGTCCAAGCAGAGCTGATACTTCAGATCCGGCTTGTACGAAACGGAAGATGTTGTCTACGAAGAGCAACACGTCTTGACGGTTAACATCGCGGAAGTACTCAGCTGCTGTCAGTGCTGCCAGACCTACGCGCATACGTGCGCCTGGTGGCTCGTTCATCTGACCGTAGACTAGAGCTACTTTGTCGATAACGCCTGACTCTTTCATTTCCATCCAGAGGTCGTTACCTTCACGTGTACGCTCACCTACTCCACCGAATACAGAGTAGCCGCCGTGATGAACAGCAATGTTGTGAATAAGTTCCATGATGATAACGGTTTTGCCTACGCCGGCGCCGCCGAACAATCCGACCTTACCACCCTTGATGTATGGAGCGAGCAAATCAACGACTTTGATACCAGTTTCAAACACAACTGTTTGAACTTCCAAGTCGGTGAGATCAGGACATGGGCGGTGAATCGGCCATCTGTCGCCACCTTTAATTTCTTCGCCTTCGTCTACAACTTCACCAAGTACGTTCAAGATGCGACCAAGTGTCTTTTCGCCAACCGGAATGGTGATAGCGGATTTGGTGTTGACGACGCGCATTCCGCGGGTCAAACCGTCTGTAGAACTCATAGCTACGGTACGAACACGGTTGTCACCGAGCATTTGCTGAACTTCGACGACAACTTTGATTTCATCGCCGGCTGGGTTTTTATCAATAACTTCCAGGGCGTTGTACAGCTCCGGCAAGTGACCTGGGGCAAACTCTACGTCGATAACTGGTCCGATGACCTGTACGACACGTCCCTCAGTTGCGTTAAGTGTTGTGCTCATTTGTGCTCCAAAGGTAATAACCGCGACAGTTATGCATGCGCCTATATATACGCGCATCAAGACGGATCTTACCAGCTACGTACATCTATATACCTGTAATGAATTTCAGATTATTTACAAAGGGAAACGTAGACTGTATGCTCATTTCACAGGCCACAGCGAGAACGCAGCGTCGCGAGGAGCGATGCGAAGTGGAGCGTGGATTGCCGGATGGCAAGCGAAGGCGGAAGCGTTAGCTGGAGCCGGAGCGTAAGAAAAAGGTAACCAAGTGAAACCCGCATCCACACAGGGACGCATCGTTTCCTATTCAATAAGAATAGTTCTGCTCGTAGCATTCGGCACGATGGGCTACATGCTTATCGAGCACTGGACGTTTCTTGACGCCTTGTGGATGACCGTAAATATGCTGGCAACTGTCGGCTACGGCGAGCTCAAGCTGGACGATGCCGGACGCATCTTCACAATTTTCTTTATATTGGCCGGCGTCGGTGTATTCCTTTCTATTGTCGGCAACATGGTACAACTCTTGCTGGAGGCTAACCCCACAGCCATATTTGGACGTCGGTATATGAAAAGACAAATCAACGGGTTGTCAGGACACAAAATAGTTTGCGGCTATGGTCGGACCGGACAAGAAGTCGCCAACCACTTTAAGGACAGCAAAGTTCCTTTTTTGGTCATTGAACAAGACCCACTGCGCGCCAAGCGCGCCGAACAAGACGGCATGCTCATCATTCAAGGTGACGCCACAGCCGACGAGATCCTAAGAGATGCCAGAATTGAAGCTGCCAGCGGCATAGTCTGCACCCTGCCTGACGACACAGCCAATACTTTTATAGCCCTGGCCGCCAGCGAGCTAAATAAGGATATCCACATCGTTTCCCGCTCCGGCAATCCCGGCTCAGAAGCCAAAATGATTCGCGCTGGCGCCCAAAAGGTTATCTCACCGTATGTCATTTGCGGCAGACGCATGGCAACTGCCGTAACGCATCCGCTAGTGCTGGAATTTCTTGACGTTGCCATGCACACACCAGGCTATGACCTGCGCATGGAACAAGTCTCCCTTAAAAAAGGCTCAAAACTCGTCGGTATGAGCTTAAAAGATGCCAACGTAAAACAGATTTCCGGTGCCATGATTTTGGCGGTTAGCAAACATGGTAAGCTCATTACGAACCCGGCACCTGACCATACATTTGCCGAATCGGACGAACTAATTGCGTTAGGCACGGAAGAACAACTGAAAAAGCTTTCTGAACTGGCAGGAGCTCTCATTCTTGAGGAAATGAAATGAACGAAGAACAACTTCAATCGGAAGACACAATAGTCACGCTCGAAGGTGAGGACGGACATTCATATTCCTGCCAAATTATTGATATATTCGATTTCGATGAGAAAGAATATGCGTTGCTCTTGAACCTTGGCGGTGAAGACGGCGAAGAAGAAGGGGAAGGCGCCGACGAAAAAGGTTCGCTCGTCATCATGCGCCTGATACAGAAGGGCGATCAAGCGATCTTCCAGACAATTGAAACAGAAGAAGAATTTCAAAAGGTAGTTGCCCACGTTGAATCAATGGCGAAAACCATCGAAGGCGGCGACGAACATGGTTGTGGCGAAGGCTGCTCAGACCATTAGGATTTAGGCGCATGCAATGCGCCCC
Source organism: Candidatus Obscuribacterales bacterium (assembly GCA_019744775.1). Lineage (NCBI taxonomy): Bacteria > Bacillati > Candidatus Melainabacteria > Candidatus Obscuribacterales > Candidatus Obscuribacterales bacterium. Next base: position 607,894 of record JAIETZ010000003.1, on the reverse strand, counting down.
TACAAAAGAGATCTCTGTGAACAAAATACTTTTATCGCTGAGCCTGCTTCTAGTGCTTCAGCAATCTGCTTTTGCGCAAACTCCATCTACTGATGACGTGCTCAAAGGCAGTGCCGTATTTGAAACAACTCCTTGGGGTCGTTACTACAAAGCCGGCATGTCCGCTCTGGCTAAGCGCAACTACGGCGAAGCCGATGAAAAATTGATGCGCGCCATAAGAGAATCAAAAAAGCGCGGCACACAAAATGAGCAACTGATGTTGGCACGCCTTGCTCTGGGAGAAGTCTATCTCGGCACCTGGCAATACACCGATGCTGAATGGCTCTTTGACAAATCCTTGGAATTAGCAAAGAAATTCAAAGGTGCGGAAAGCGAAGAAGCCGCTCAATGCTTAAATGGTCTTGCCTGGATTTACACGGGGCAACGCAAGTTTGCCAAAGCGGAAACTTTAGCCAAGCAGTCGATAGCTATTAGACAAAAACTCGCAGACAATAGTCCGCAATTAGCCAGAAGCATCTACACTCTGGGTAAGTGCTTGGACAAGCAAGGCTTTTCTGATCAAGCCGAACCACTCTACAGAAGAGCAATTACTATTCTGCAAAACAATCCTGATTATCAGGGACTACTTCTTGCCGACGTCATGCAAGACTGTGCCACGCTTTATCAACGTCAAGGCAACAGAGACGAAGCAGCCGATCTTTTCGCTAAGTCTTTTGCCGCCAAAGAAGAATTTGTCGCGCTAGATCAATCAATCTACGCAAAAGGCGGAGTCACCTTAAACTGGTCAGAAGGCTCACCGCGCTGCCGGCAACTAAACGAACCAGATCGCACCGTCAAATACATGAGCGCTAACGGCTTGCGCGTAGCTACAGCAATATATGATGACGGCATAAGGCTAAACGTAATGGTGTCCATGTCCAACAACAGCGACAAACCAATTGCTGTCGGAGTCGGCCCGGTAAAACTTTTCAATCGCAAACCGAAGCAAGAGGAATTATTCAGGCTTGACCCTAATGTCATAGCTGATGTGATTCAAGACAAAGCCGAATCCAAAGCAGCCTGGAATCGCCTTCTCGGCAACATGCAACGCCAACGCATCATCACCAACTACTCTGGTTACACTCCAGGACCCTATTGGGGCGCGTGGGGAATTCCATATCAGCAGTGGACAAGTGTTTACGATGTTCCTGATTATGCCGCCCGCGAAGCTTATTACGCCAAAGCTAACGCCATTGAAGCAACAGGCATTGCCACAGCCAACACCATGCGCGGCACTGCACTCAAGCCACAAGTGCTTAATCCTGGTCAATCAAAAACAGGTATTGTCTACTTTGAACACAAGCCCTTTGATGAAGCCTATCTGCAAGTCACAGTCGGTAATGCAATTTTCGAATTTCCATACACTCTAGACGGCAAACTCTAAGCAGCCTGTAACAAGCCGACCTTAAGCCACCTGCGCCGCAAAAACACCATTCCGGCTATCAGGCTCAGTAAGAATCTTGATACAAAGAGCGCAATGAACACGCCGTTCATTCCAAGCCCTGCCGGCATTGCCAATGCCCACGCCAACGGTAAGCGCACAAGCAGATAACCAGCAGCATTGAAAATCATCGGTACAGTTGTCACTCCAGCGCCTTCGACTGCGCCGAAGAAGACAAGCCATATTGCTAGCAACGGCAAAACAATCGGCGAAGCAGAAAGCAATAATTGCCCGTAATGAACTACCAATTGATCTTGCGAGAAAAGTGAAACAAGCGGAGCAGATGCCAAAGTCAAAATACAGCCTACAGCAAACATAGCAACGCCCGCGTAGATAGCCATTACCAAAGCGGCTTTGAATGCACGCGATGTTTTACCCGCACCAAGATTTTGTCCCACGACTGCTGCTGCGGCCAGACTCAGAGCCAATAGCGGATACGAAGCTACTGTCTCTTCGAGCTTATGCGCCACCGACCAAGCAGCTTGCGCCTCTGTTGCATGCGGGAAATTAGCAAACAGCACAAACATCAGAAAATTCGAAATAACCCAAGACAGCTCGGCTATCGTTGCCGGCAACCCGAGAGCAAGAATCTCACGCATGCGCGTAACTGACGGTAGCATTGTGCGAAATTTGTCCTGTAGGGGCGCATTGCATGCGCCCGCTTCTCTCACCAACAATACAAAACCACAAATAACCCCAAGCGTGGCACCTAGATTCCACGACCAGGCAAGCGAATCTACAGACATCGCACCCCACGGCATGTCACTAAATACAAATGCAAATGCCGAGCCGATACTTACTACCGTAATGATTGTCCAAACATACAACGCATAATGAGGTACGCCATAAGCGCGGAATATCGCCGTCAATGTCATTGCCAACACAAACGGCAAATTACCTAGCGACGTTAGCTGCAGATAGCGAACACCAAGTTCAGTGACTGCAGGCTCGGCAGCGAAGCACGAAAATATTTGCTTCGCAAAAACTATGCCAATCACCGTAGCTAACAATCCGATTAACGTCGTAGCATAGAGACTGTCCTTTATGTACAACCAAGCAAGCTGCAATTGTCGAGCGCCAACACATCGCGAAATTAAAGCCTGGCAACCGATGCACAATCCTGTGCCGATTGTCACAGCAAGGAAAATAAATTGCTCGCCGATACCGATAGCAGCTTGTGCAGCATCACCCATGAAGCCTGCTATGTACATATCAACTAATCCAACACACGAACTTAACGTGGACGTCAGCAATAATGGCCAAGCCATTTGCCACACGGCACGTCCAATCGAACCTTCGGTAAAAACATTTTCGGACGGCTCAGTCTGGCACGGCTCAAAAGCCGCACTTACTTCATTATTCATATGATTTTCCAACCCTTGCAGAAAGGGAACTTATGCACTATATTGCGTATATCACGCCCAGGCGTTGTAACACGTTACCACGCACAATCGTTGTAGTCAAGCCAGCCTCTTAGGAACCTTAGCAATGCCGGCAGCAGCGCCCCCAAAACTAGACTGGATGGACGTTCTAAACGAACAATTCGAATGGAACACCACCGATGACTTAAAGAGCTGGTTTACCAAACTTACCGGCAAACAGACGGACTTTTCCAAAGCATCTATAAATGAATTCCAGAAGTGTTTGAACTTCATCCGCGATCAAGTGTCTGCATTGCACTTCGACGAGCCAGTGGATTTAAAAACGCTCGACAAGAAATTGTCCGGCATAGAACTAAGCATGGCAAAAGCAACTGCACTTCCAACCCTACACGCCAAAGCTAACGGCACCTCAGACGCAGACTTACTGAAAGCAATGGAAGAAACCATTCTTGTCCAATTCGCTTCTTTTCTAAGCGACTTTCTGGCAGACGACAATGAATCATCCCTCAACCGCTGCGAAGGACTCTTCAAAGAGCAAAGATCATTCGACAGCGAAAGCCTAGCGCCACCAATGGAAACAGAAAAACGCTGGCGCAAAGAAATCCCCATCCTCATCGAATGCAAACTCTTATCCTCAACAGACATCCACCGTTGCGGCGACTTCTTCATCGGCAAAGCCAAAGCCCGCTTCTGCTCCGAAGCCTGCCGCTTCCGCACATTCCAATTAAACAAACAACTAACGGACCCAGATTACCTGGCTGACAAACAGCGACGCTATAGACAGAATCAACAAAGCGGCAAAGCTTAACCCGGAGAATTTCAAACCCATGAAGAATGCCACCATAGTGACTTGTTCGGCAATCCTGTTTGACATGGACGGAGTCTTGCTCGATTCAACACCGGCTGTAGAACGGCATTGGAGAGAGTGGGCGGAAAAACATGGACTTAAATATGAGGACGTGATTGCAGTCGCTCATGGCACACCATCAAAAGAGACAATGCAACGCATGGTGCCCCACTTGGATCACGACAAAGAAGCTGCTGAATATGAGCGATATGAGTGCGAAGATTTAGTCGGCGTGTTTCCTATTGGCGGAGCGGCAGTATTCACTAGTAATTTGCCTGCGGAGAAGTGGGCGATAGTTACATCGTGCGGACATAAGCTTGCGCTTGCTCGATTAGCACATGTCGAACTTAACGCACCCAAAATACTGATTTCTGCTGATCACGTCAAAAAAGGCAAGCCTGATCCGGAAGGCTATTTAGCAGCGGCAAAGATTCTTGGTGTTGCACCAGCTGATTGTCTTGTTGTGGAAGATTCGCCTAATGGACTGAAGGCGGCACTAACGGCAGGCATGAGATGCTTGGCTGTTTTGACCACGCATAAAAAACACGAGCTTGAAGGAGCTACGCACGTAGTTGATTCACTGGAAATGGTTCAGGTTAACCCAAGTTCCAATGGTCAGATTTCGCTCACAATTGACGCAGTCTAATTAAGCTGCATGTAATCAAAACGTATACCAATGCGGAAGTATTTGCTACCCTAGTGACCTTACCTGGGTTGCAGAGAGCTGCACAGAGAGGCTCAAGTTGTTAACGCTTAGGAGACCAGCCGCTAAAGCCGCGGCAGGCATAAACTCAGCTAAAAACTGGCTAGCTCCCCTGGCTCTTTTTGTCTTAGCCATAGGCTTGCTTTTCTTCCGTCTGGGCGATGCCGGACTTATCAATATATGTGAATCCTTTTATCCAGCATCGGTCAGAGAGATGATCGAAGCCAATAGTTACGTCATCCCGCAACTCAATTATCAGATTTATTTTTCAAAGCCCATCATGACTTTTTGGTTGATGGCAGCCTCTTACAACGTTTTTGGTCTCAATGATTTCGGTGGGCGATTTGCTCAAGCAGCGTTGACTGTAGTTTTAGTCATGGCTTGTTTCTATGTTGCTCGCAAGATGAAAGGCAATCTCGCCGGGTATTTGACGGGAGCCTTTTTAATAAGCTCTCCATTTCTACTTATTTTTACGCGTGCGTCATCAATTGATTCCTTCTTTACGGTGTTTCTTGGATTGACGCTGTGCGCCTTTCTGCACGTTGTTAGCAACGGCTCAAAGAAAGCATGGCCCCTCGTTTACATCTGTCTGGGACTAGCTGTTCTAACAAAAGGTCCAGCGGCGTTAGTCTTGTTTGGCGGCGGCATCGCACTAGCTTTGCTTGTTCTTCGCCCGAGCTTAGCAGACACCAAATTATTGTCAGACAGATTGCATCCGATTGCCGGTTCTCTGTTATTTCTCGCAGTTGTTTTACCCTGGTGGATTGCGGTAGGCATTGCCACCAAGGGACTATTCCCGGAAGTATTCGTTTGCTACGAAAACATCAACAGATACTTGGGACACGTTGTTTTACGCAGGACATTCTGGTGGCGCTATCTCGTCGTCATCGCCGTGGGGCTTCTTCCATGGTCACTTTATTTACCGGCTGTATTCTTCGATACATTCAAAAACAGAAAACCAACAAGTTCGCTGCTAGACCCGCGTGTTGTTTGCCTTAGCTTCGCTGCTGTTGTAATTGCTTTCTTCTCGTTTTCATCGACCCAATTAGAGACATATGTGCTACCTGCTTGCCCACCTTTAGCTCTAGCCGTCGGACTGACAGTTGTGGATTGGTGCAAGGGCTTCAATCTCTTTGGCGTGAAATGGCTGAGAGGTATTAGCACAGTACTCAGATTCATGGGCTGGATTGGCTTTATCGCAGGACTTGTGGCACCTTGGTACTTCAAGGATCTAGTACCCTGGCTAGCTTTTGGAATGCCTGCTGCAGGACTCATCCTCGCTTTAGGTTTCAACTGGCAATACAAGCTATTAAGGTCAGAACGCATCGAAAAAAGCTTGGTCGTTATGACAACCACCATGTGCCTGTTCTCAACTCTTTCAGTACCAATGTGCATTGAACAGTTTTACAACAACACACAAAAAGAAATACATCAACTGGTGAGCAACATCAAAAAGACTCCCGCTCAAGTGGGACTCTTTATGCACTACCTACCTGCCACCATGTATTACACGCAAGGTCCTGTAGATTGCTTCTTCAACGCAGCGCAAATTGTGCCAAGTAAGCCCGACTCGCAAAAGCTTTATATTATCGCTCGCACAAACGAAGCTGCGGCGTTATCCATTAATCCCAAAATCATCATGCATCCAATGTGCCGGACCCCAAAGTGGGGACTCTACTATGTGCAGGGCGGTACTCTAGCTAAAAACGCTCCATTGGAAGACACGTTCAAACGTCTATCCATGATGGACATGATAAACATGGATAACAAAAAGTACGGCGTGCTTACCGACTATTACAGTGGCGGTAATCTGAATTTGCCTGAGCGATTTAAAACGCGCAACTAAAACGGCTTGTAAAACGAGTCTCTGTTGCCGTGTATGTCTCTGCGGCGCAGATGACGCCCATCTTCAAAATAGAAAGTACCTTCATAGACATCACCGCTGTTTGATTTCCAAAGCATCGGTCCTTGCTTCTTCCATTCTTCGCCGGATTGAAGCTTTATGTGGTTGTAGTAGCCTTCATCGTCATGTCCACACTCCGCCAGCATATGTCCAAATCGTTCAACTTTTGTGATTGCCGTATTTGTCCGGTCTTTCAGATGGAAAATTCTTCCTGAGATAGAGATGCCGTTGGGATAATGATACGTCCCAATATTCTCGTCTTTGCTGCTCCATTCAAGCAGTGTACCGACCCTTTTCATATCAAACTGTCTATCGGTCTTTTCACCTGTTTCTGTGTACCAGTGACCATCCTTATGCTTGAGTATTTCACCGTTGAGCATCTTAATTTCAGAGAGTCCACCGTCGTCATCGTGCTTCAGTTCATATGCGGATCCATTAGGACATTCGATTTTGACAATATGATCGCTGCAAAAATTCAGCTTAGCCTTGTTGTCTAGAGTGACTGTACAGTTACTTGCGTCTTCCCTGTCGATTTGCGTAATGCGTCCGTTGCCTTCCAGGTCCGTACCAAGTTGGTACATGCCTGTGCCTTGAATCGGGAATCCTGCCTTGTTTAACTGCTCTGCCTGATAGCCGGTGCTCTGCGAATCAAAAGCCTGGGCAACCAAAATTCTCTCATCATCAAGTTCGCGACCCATGGGGTATTCCTCCACGCCACTAGCAAGATTTACCCGGTTGGAAGATCAAATTATCTGTTTAATGAACCAGTGTTACTCTAATTTTTATTTGTTGCCCAACGCCCTGCAGGTTTCAATTATTTGAAGGTGGCGCCAACATTGCGGCAGGCTTGTCCGGCCACTCGATTTGAGCTTGCCAGACCATCCTTTCCATAATTGAATCGGCAATTTCTTCTGCCGAAGCCGATTCAGGAAACTTATGCTCGAAATCTTTGTTGTGCGACCAGAGACCGTTGGCAGCGCGTCCTGTCACATACAAGGCAGCACCTTCATTGCCTCTGTGCAATGTATACATCACTGTCTCTTTCTCGAAATTTTGCCAATTAGTAAGATGTAGCTTTTCCAAAATGACCGAGCCGGGAGCTTTGCCGGAAGCCGGTGTTGGAATTTCGTGTTCTTGTTCTTTTTGTTGCTTCACAAGTTCCTTCTTAATTCCGGAAGCATCGGAAAGATCAAACACATGTACCGGCTCGGCATCTAAATAGAAGCCTGCATCAGCTTTGGCAATAGTTGGAATAATTACCTGTTTCTTTCTCAGGTAACAGCGAAGTAAATTCATTAGTTGTCTCTTGGTAGTGGTTTCATGGTTGGGAAAGCAATTACGTCACGAATCGAAGCTGAATCGGTCAAATACATAACAAGCCTGTCAATTCCGATACCAACACCCATTGTTGGCGGCATGCCATATTCCATAGCTAATATGAAGTCGAGATCAAGTGGCTGAGCTTCTTCATTCCCGGCAGCCTTCTTGCGTGCCTGGTCTTCTAGACGCGCTCTTTGATCTTGCGGATCGGTAAGCTCACTGTAGCCGTTGCCTAACTCGCGACCAAATACAAACAACTCAAAACGCTCAACCACCCCTGGTTTTTCACGGTGCATCTTGGTTAACGGTGAAATCTCCACCGGATAATCCATGATGAATGTCGGCTGCATCAAAGTGTGTTCAACCTTTTCTTCAAAGATTGCGTTGATAACAGCTCCGCGAGAATCCAAATCTTTGGTTTCTACGGCAAGCTTTTTGGCTACTTCTTTTGCCGCAGCAAAATCAGAGATTGTGTCCACATCAACGCCTGTCTCCTTGAGGATGGCATCACGCATGCTCAGGCGGATAAACGGACATTTGAAGTCAATTTCGCTTCCTTGATAGGTAAGCTTGCCCGAGCCGGTGACTTTTTCAGCAACATTCACGAGCATTTCTTCCGTGAAGTCCATCAATTGATGATAGTCACCATATGCTTGGTAAAGCTCAAGCATGGTGAATTCAGGATTGTGCTTTGTGCTTATTCCTTCATTGCGGAAGATACGGCCAATTTCGTAGACGCGCTCAAAGCCACCGATAATCAAACGCTTCAAGTGCAATTCTGTGGCAATGCGCAAGAACAATTCCAGATCAAGCGCATTGTGATGAGTGATAAAGGGACGTGCATCAGCTCCGCCTGCTTCAACTTGCAAGCATGGTGTTTCAATTTCCAAAAACCCACGCGAATCAAGAAACTCACGAATTGTACGTACAGCAACGCTGCGCTTGCGGATAGTGTCGCGCACACTCGGGTTCATGATCATATCTACATAACGGTGACGATAGCGTGCTTCCACATCCTTGAAGCCTTCCCAACTATCAGGCAACGGCTGCAACGACTTACACAGCACTTCGTAGCTGGTGACGCGAACGGATAATTCGCCTTGCTTTGTCCGGCGAATTGTTCCTATTGCACCAATGAAATCCCCTTTGTCCATCAAGCGCAATCGCTTCAAATCGGCTTCCGGCAGGCTTTCTTTGTGGCAGAAAATTTGCATCTTGCCTGTCTCGTCATATATATCGGCAAACATCCAGGTGTTGCGTTCGTTCAAAACCCGCCCGACAACCTTGACCTCGTCCTTGGTTTCTTCACCTGCTGGCAAGTCCTTGTAAAGGTTTTTCAGTTGCTCAGCTGTATGAGTGCGCTCAAATTTATATGGGTAAGGATTAATACCTTGCTCTTTGAGTTCCTGCAGTTTTCGCAGGCGCTCGGCTCTCAGCCGTGTTTCTTCGATATCTAATACCGTCATTTGATTTATTCCTTACCAACTCAAAAGCTAATGCTTGGCTTTTCCGCTTCTGAACATCGTTTCAGCGGAAGTTCTTATTATAAGCGTGATACAATCTATGACCTAGCAAAAGCTGGATTGCCCGCAAGTCTTAGGGTAATTTAAGCAAGCCGTTGGGCTGTTTTTGTCGATCGGATATTCGTAGGAGATACACACGTGAGTCAGCAAGCTGGTGGCGAGAGAATCGTAACAGTTGAACTTCGCGATGAGATGCGCAAGTCATTCATTGACTATGCAATGTCGGTCATCGTAAGCCGCGCCATTCCGGATGTCAGGGACGGATTGAAGCCAGTACACCGCCGAATTATTTACGGCATGTACGAATTGGGCTTGGCTCCTAACGAGCGCTACCGTAAGTCAGCAAAGACCGTCGGTGACGTTATGGGTAACTACCACCCACACGGCGACTCAGCAATCTATGAATCTTTGGTCCGCTTGGCTCAACCATCAGCATCACGCTATGTATTGGTTGACGGTCACGGCAACTTCGGTGACTTAGACAACCCACCAGCTGCTATGCGCTATACGGAAGCCAGACTTGCTCCGTTAGCTATGGAAATTTTGGCCGATATCGAAGCAGAAACAATTGATACACGTCCTAACTTCGATGACAGCCGCCGTGAGCCTGTCGTACTGCCATCTAAAGTTCCAGTCTTGCTCTTAAATGGTTCAGCCGGTATTGCAGTCGGTATGGCGACCAATATCCCACCGCATAACTTGAAAGAAGTTATCGACGGAACAATTGCAAAAATTGATAATCCGGAATTGGATTCCAAAGGCTTGATGCAATACATCAAGGGACCGGACTTCCCATCGGGCGGTTCCATCATGGGCTCCGAAGGTATTACCGAAGCCTACGAAACCGGCAAAGGTTCAATACCGATGCGCGGTGACGCAACCATCGAGACAATTCCCGGTGGCGGCGGAAGACAGACACGTCAGGCTATCGTCATCACCTCGTTGCCGTATCTTGTCGGACCGGAAGCATTCGCTAAGAAAGTTGCCGATCTGGTCAAAGACGAAAAACTCACAGGTATAAGCGACGTCAACGACGAAACAGATCGCACAGGATTGCGCGTCGTAATTGAATTGAGACGTGATGCTAATCCACAAGTCGTATTGAACAACTTGTACAAGCAAACACAATTGCAACAGTCCTTCCCAGTTAACACACTGGCTCTGGTACGCAATCGCCCAGCTACATTGAAGCTGGCTGACATGATTCAAGAGTTCATCGACCACAGAATCGAAGTCGTAACCAGACGTACGCGATACCTATTGAAGAAAGCCGAAGAGCGCGCTCACATCTTAGAAGGCTATCTCAAGGCACTAGAAAATCTCGATGCAGTAATTAAGCTCATCCGTGCAGCTCAGACAACTGAAGAAGCGCGCACTGGCTTGATGAAGAAGTTCGAATTAAGCGAACCTCAAGCAAACGCCATCCTGGAAATGCAACTGCGCAGATTGACAGGATTGGAACGCGGCAAGATCGAGAAGGAATACAAAGAACTTACCGCCAAGATCAAGCAATACAAAGCTATCCTCAAAGATCGCAATCTTGTTCTTGATCTCATCAAAAAAGAATTGACTGAGATTCGCGACAAGTACGGCGATGAGCGTCGCACCAAGATTGAACGCTCGGCTGATATGGATATATCCGCTAAGGATTTAACTCCTAACGAGCCGATGGTCATTTTCATCACCAAGCAAGGCTACATCAAGCGCTTACCGCTTGATACTTTCCGCCGTCAACGTCGAAATACACGTGGCGTATCCGGTGTGAAGACTCGCGAAGAAGACGATCTCGAACATTTCTTCAGTGCCAACATGCACGACCGATTGTTGGTCTTCACCAACCGCGGTCAAGTATTTGCGCTTGAAGTAATGGACATTCCGGAAGGCGGCAGAACCGCTCGCGGTCTGGCAATCGTCAATCTGTTGTCGATTGGACAAAACGACACTGTTACGGCTGTTATTCCTGTATCTGAGTATCGCCAAGATCAATACTTGACCATGCTCACACGTCAGGCATACATCAAGCGTATTCCGCTCACCGAATTTGCCAACGTACGTCGCTCAGGCATCATAGCCATAACATTGAGCGCCGGTGATGAACTCGGTTGGGTACGTCCATCCACAGGCAAGTGCGACATCATGATCGGTACTTCCGAAGGTATGTGTATTCGCTACGACGAATTAGGCGTATCCGAACTGGGACGTACAGCTCGCGGTGTCAAAGCGATCACCTTGCGTGAAGGCGACAAGATTGTCGGCTTCGATGTATTTGAGCCGAAAGATGATGTATTTGTACTTGTTGTAACCAACGATGGTTTCGGCAAGCGCGTGCCATTGACTGACGACAACTTCAGACGTCAAAACCGTGGTGGCATCGGTCTAATCGGTATCAAGTTCAAGAACGCACAGTCCAGACTGGCAAGCTTGCGCATCATCAACATGGATGACGAAGTGATTATCGCCACCGCCAACGGTGTAGTCGTCAGACAGAAGTGCAAAGAGATAAGCTCGCAAAGCCGCATGGCCACAGGCGTACGCATCCAACAATTGGGCGAAGACGATTCAGTCATCTCCGTCACACCGCTTGTTGAAGAAGATGCAACGGATGTTGAAGCCACCGAAGGCTAAGGATCGGGCGCATAAAATGCGCCGCGGCTTATTGCGCGTCGAATGTAATACCAAGCTGGCGACTCTTCGAAAGGCACCAGTTTAGATACATCTGTCGAGCTAAGTCGATGTTTTCCGGTCCACGCGATCTGCCGCGAAAGACTTTGCCCATTAAAACTTCGAGCTCAGCTTCATGCATGCGCAACTGCGCCGGCAGTTGATACTTGGTGTCATTGCCATTGTTGGCCAAAATTTCCAACCAGAGACGACCTTCCAGATCCGCTGGTTGTTTGTTTAGTTCTACAACTGGTGTCACTGAGAAGTCCCTTCGGTCTTTTTTCTGTAGGGGCGCATTGCACGCGCCCGAGACAACCTTAGATTTATCATAACTTTACAGAGCATAATGGCCAAGGGGTGAAGTGGGTGATTTCTCGTACTAATTGGTGATTTCCGCAACCGGTTGAATTTTTGCTCATTTAGTGTCCTGTGGCGTTTTGAAGGCATTGTCAGGGGGTAAAAGACAGATACGGACTAGCTCCTAGTCCTAACCCCTTCGCAAGGAGTAGTACATGACCGATAAAGAAAGGTTTGGTGGCGGGCTGAGCCTCGATTCGGAAGATTCGGACCTATACTCAAAAACGGACGCTGATAGCAACGACATGCTGCATATTCGGCGAGTAGTTGCAGGAAATCCAAATACTCCTGGTCACGTCTTAAGTCGCTTGTCGGAAGATACAAACCCGATGATTCGGCAGCGCATAGCCGAAAATCCTAATACCCCCATAGAAGTTTTGAGAAAGCTGGCCGGTGACATTCACTCAGATGTCCGCCTGGCTGTAGCGGAGAACCCCAACGCATCGACAGACATCCTGGTGAGACTTGCAGAGGATGAAGATTCGGATGTTCGTTATGGCGTGGCTGAAAGCCCACATATGCCCGAGCAAATTCTCTTGCTCTTGGCTCAGGACGACAATCCTTATGTCAGATGCCGGGCAATGAAAACTGTAAGAATGCTCAGCCCGGAAGTGCAGTCACGACTCAACATGGTAATGCAGCCTGGATTTGCTTTCTAGAATTCGGGCGCATGCAATGCGCCCCTACAATAAGATGAGACGGCACCTAAATGGATGCCGTCTCTTTGTTTAGCTGTCAGTTCCTTCGATTATCTCGACGGTTCTTCTTCACGAAGGACGTAGCCTTCGCCTCTTACCGTCTGGATAAGGCGCTTGGAGTTGGCATCTTCCAACTTAGAGCGCAAGTAACGGATATACACTTCGATGACGTTTGATTCGCCAATGAAGTCGTAGCCCCAGACTTTGTCGAAAATGAATTCGCGGGACAAAACTTGTTCTGGGTACTGCATGAACAGTCTCAACAGATCGAATTCTTTGGCTCTGAGATCCAATTGACGCTCGCCACGCTTAACAACACGGTTCAACTGGTCCATCCACAGGTCGGCATAAGTAAGGATGCCTTCTTGTGGCTTACGGCGCATAACGGCTCTAATTCTTGCCAGAAGCTCTTCTGTAGCAAAAGGCTTGGTCAAGTAATCGTCAGCACCGCTGTCCAAACCGACTACGCGGTCTTGAACGCCGTCCTTGGCTGTCAACATGATGACAGGCACTTTGGAGATAGCGCGGAGCTTCTTACAAACTTCGACGCCATCCAATCCAGGAAGCATGATGTCCAAAAGAACCAAATCCGGCTGCTCTTTCTTGAACAGCTCGATGCCCTGATTGCCTTCATGCGCAACATTGACCTGGTATCCCTCGTAACCAAGCTCCAGCTCAATTAGACGCGCAATATTGACATCGTCTTCAATAATCAAAATCTTCAAGGAGGCACCTCATCATTAAACGCCAGCATTTAATATTAAACCCCAATCAATTTGAACCGGTTTAATCTTTATCGTCGAGCATGTCGAAATTGTTACAAGCTAATACACAACAAACTGCGAAAAGCCCATATATCGCATATCCGAACGACTTACGTTGTTAAGACCTTACCATTTCATAATTGGGTTAATGTCCCACTAATCTACCAGGTGTTTAATCTAGTGAAAAGGGGGAGGTTATCAATTACTGCGAAATTGTTGCCTGGCTACTATCTACCCAGCTTGTCAATAAAGAAAAATAGAGAAAAACTGCCACTTGGATACAACCAAATTGCCTCCGAGCAAAGAAATCAGATGGAAAGACCTTGGCTTTGACTTCAAGGCAACCGCCCGTTTGGCGCAAGGGACAGCGGCTATAGTTGCCACCCTGCTTGCGTTTCTGGACACGATCGCCCTGATTCCATCAGCCACTGACCTTACTTCCTTACTTATAGACTTTGTCGGGCTCTGGATTTCAGCTCTTATCCTTTGGTATGTCAGTTTCCAAATCATCATCCACACCCTCGGCTTGGTTTTGGGCTCAATCAAAGTAAGTGACTCAGGTCTCAAGTTGGGTCATTTTGGACATTTGATCAGCTGGGACAAAATTGCGGCAATCGCTATTGAGCCACAGCCGCTTTTCTCCAAAGTCTGCCGGCTCAAGCCAAACGTGCTGCGCCTAACGGTATTTGAAAGACGCAAAAACAAGTTAGCCAGCTATGACCTGCCGTCCTTCTTTTATACGCAACCCAAGTTCAAAGAATTGGTCGAACTTATTTGCAGGCAAATCGCCAATACAAAACCAGATACACTCAATGCATTTGTATTCAGTGAAACCAACAAAGATCTCAAACGCGCTTACGCTGCCAAAGGACGTCAAAGAATCCTTATCATCTGCGTTATCGCAATAGGACTTGTCTTTGTTATGGGACGCAAGACTACAGTCAACTACTTATACAATTCCGGCAACCACTACTATCACGCAGGCAACTATCCGGAAGCAAAAGACTTCTACGAGAAGGCACTTCGAATTGATCCTATGTTCACCTTCGCCTGGGCAAGTCTTGCTGCAACGGAGTTTCACTTAAACGACTTTCCTTCTGCTGCGAAAAACTGGCGCAAAGCCTTATTCTTGAAGCCTGATTTCGTCGAACCGAAAGTCGGATTGGCGTACTTACTTATTCAAGAAGGGAAATTGCCCGAGGCAAAAGAATTGCTGAATCGCGCACTGCGACGCGATCCCCGCAATAGTGCCGCTCTACTGAATCTGGCAGACATCAATTTAAAAACGGGCAATTCAATAGAAGCCTTACGCATAGCGCGTTTCGTGCTGACCTTTGAACCCGACAATCCACTAGCCGCAGATGTTTTAGCCAAGGCCCGCAATGTCCGGTCTAACCTCAAACCCCGATGAATAGGACTTGTCAGCAATTTCGCTGAGCCAATCAACATCAACCGACTCAACTTTGCCGGCAGGCGGTCCTTGCCAACACCAGCTGATAAGCGCTTCCAATGACTTTACCGGACCCGAAGCTTCGATGACGACGCTACCATCGTCAGCATTCGCCACCCAGCCCCGAAGGGACAACTGGCGCGCCTTTTCCTTAGTCGTTTGCCGGTAAAAAACACCCTGCACGCGACCTTTTACTACTAGCCTGACAAAGGTAACTGTTTGCTCCATAGCTAGAATTCTATGCCAGTCGGGCATTCCAGCCATTGTTGGAAACATGAAATTTCTTGTAGAAAACACGCTCAGCAATTACGATAAAGAGGACTGGGGCATATTTAGAGTACATGCTACGCGATTTAACCAACCCGAAAAAAATAGACAAGCAAGTTGTACTTGCTGCGATATCTGCATTGCGCTCAAGAGCGTGGGATATCAACCCGTACACTGTAGCTGACGAGATGAAAACCGCTCGCACCAACATCTATCGCAACAGTGAAGCGATGGAGTTGATAAACGAAGCACGCCAGAAAGCAGGACTGCCAATGATTCACACTGATGAAGCAGTTCCTGACGCACCCCACGAGACATCGGAAGGCACTCAAAGTGTGGCTGCTCTGCAAGAGCGAGTTCACCAGTTGGAATTGGAAAACACCGAACTTTTAGAACAGCAAAAAGACAACTGGCAGCGCGGCTACAAAGCAGGTTGGGACGAAGCATCCATTTACTTAGTCGATGGTGCTCCTTTCCCAGAGGAAAGCCGCAGCGCATTCACAGAAGAAGCACCCAGTGAACCGCCTGCTGAAGAAAACACATTCAACGCTTACGACAGAAGCGAGCAGTACTCAGCGCCACAAAGCTTTGACTATTCGTATGATGAACCACAAGAAGCACCGCCTCCCGCTTGGTCGGAAGACCTACAATATCAGAGTGAAATACAGTCTCACGATCAACAATTAGATCAAACGGAAGGGCAAGACGAGCAGCACGACGAGATGGGAAATACCATTTCCACCGAAGAGTTGCGCAACATTTTGAAGCAGCATCGAGACAAAACAGAGGCTGATCCTGCTCAAGGCAAAGGTAAGGGTTTGGCCGCCTCAGGATTTGCGCGCACTTCAGAACAGGCGCCTAAGGGCTTTATATTACGAACTGTTCCACCGGATATTCGTAAATCTTGTTTGGTATTAGGCATAAGACCCGAAGAACTCAGCAGGCAGGTAATTATGGAGGCTTGGAAGCGCGAAATTACACGCCCCGGTACCCACCCGGATCAAGGCGGAGACTCCGAAATTGCCGTTTACTTAAATACAGCCAAGGATGTTTTGCTCAGATGGTGGGAAACTCAAGAGCCAAAGCTTGGCAAGCAGTTCGGAACCCAGTCTAAACCCCAGCCTGGCGCCGAATCCGACCCAGATGAAACTGAACCAAGCATGTGACACAATAGTGTTCACAAATGAAACAAACAGAACTTAGGTAGTTCCTCATGCTCAAACCAGTGGTCGCCATTGTCGGGCGCCCCAATGTCGGGAAATCCACATTTTTCAATCGTTGTGTCGGTGACAAAGCCGCTATCGTTGATGATAGCCCTGGTGTCACGCGCGACCGTTTGTATCGCGAATGCGATTGGTCAGGGCGTGACTTCATTCTTGTCGATACCGGTGGTCTGGTACCAGACAGCAAGGAGCACATTTCCTCAGCAGTATCTGAACAGGTCGCTGAAGCAGTAGCAGAAGCTGACGTCATTGTCTTCCTGGTTGACGGTAAATCCGGTGTTGCCGGACACGACAAAGACGTAGCAAATATGCTGCGCAAGTCAAAGAAACCAATTATTCTTGCCGTCAACAAAATTGACGAGCCGAAAGAAGAAATCAACTTAAGCGATTTCTACAGTCTGGGGCTAGGCGAACCAAATTCGCTTTCAGCTCTAAGAGGTTCTGGTGGTGTAGGCGACCTTCTCGATAAAATAATTGGATTCTTCCCACCCAAAGAAGACAAGCCGGTTGAATTCACCGAAGAAGACGAAAACGCAGAGCCTCAAGCCAAAAAAGACTTTTCACTGGCAATTGTCGGCAAGCCGAATGTCGGCAAGTCATCAATCGTCAATGTGTTGACAGGCACGCAACGCATGATCGTCAGCGCAGAGCCAGGTACGACTCGTGATGCAATCGATACCAAGTTCAAATTCAAGGGTCACGAAATCACCCTCATCGATACAGCCGGAATTAGGCGCAAATCGAAAGTCGATTACGGCATTGAGGCATTTTCTGTTGTACGCTCCTTAAGAGCAATAAGCAGAGCAGATGTGGTGGCACTGGTGCTTGATGTCAGCCAACCGATTTCTGATCAAGATCAAAAAATCGGCGGCAAGATTGAAGAGGCCGGCAAACCGGTAGTATTAGTACTCAACAAATGGGACTTAATTCCAGATAGATCTTCGGCGCAAATGAACGATCTTATTGAAGAGACGAAACGAGAACTGCGCCACTTAAATTATGCAGAGATTGTCTTCACCTCTGCACACACGAAGCAGCGCTTACCCAAGATTGTTGAAGCAGCCGACCGCGCCTTGCAAGAAAGCACCAGACGCATTTCAACCTCTTTAATCAACCAGGTTGTAAATGAAGCAGTAGCCATTACACCACCGCCGGCATCCAAGCGCGGCACACGCCTCAAGGTGTACTACAGCACGCAAGTATCAGTTCTCCCACCGACATTTGTATTGTTTGTCAACGACAACAAACTTTTGACTGACAACTACAAGACTTATCTCGAAAGACGTATCAGAGAAGCATTTGGTTTTTCCGGTACGCCAATTAGACTTATTACACGACCCAAAGAAAGAAAATGACGGAGGACACTCATGCTGACAGCACTCGGGCTGATTGCATTAGGTTATTTACTAGGTTCAATTCCGACCGGCTATTGGGTCGGTAAACTCCTAAAAGGCATAGACATAAGAGAAGTCGGCTCCGGCTCAACCGGCGCAACTAACGTTGCCAGAACAGTCGGCAAAGGCCCTGGTGTTTTTGTGCTGATTGCTGATGTATTCAAAGGTTATTTCCCAGTCTGGCTTGCTATCTATTTGCAGAAAGCAAGAGTGCTCGATGCGATACCATACGGAGACTGGATGATAATACCGCCGATAGTGGCAGCAATGACACTCATTGGTCACAGCAAGTCAATATTTTTGAACTTCAAAGGCGGCAAGAGCGCGGCAACTGCTCTCGGTAATGTGATCGCCATGCAACCTGTAGCTGCTGCAATTACATTCGCTATCTTCGCTTTAATTGGACTGACAACACGCATCATAAGCATTGCATCAATGACTGCCGCTGTCGTTGCCGTCATATCAGTTGCAACAGTTACTTATCCCTATAAAGCACCGATTAGTTTTGTCCTCTACATCGCCATGGGCGCATCATATGTAATATTCAGACACAAAGACAACATTGGTCGCATTATGCGAGGAGAAGAAAAGCGCTTGTTCAGCTCACTGATCCTCTTTTTCCTAACAACGTTATTGGTTTGCCAATCTGCAGTCTGGGCAAAGCCTGCTGCCACAAACGGCACGACAGGATTGTTACCCGACGAAGCGGTCAACATCAGAGTCTACAAAGCAACCAATCAGGCTGTGGTCAACATTTCCACTCAGTCGATACAAAGCGACTTCTTCTTGAATGCAATTCCCAGAGAAGGTTTTGGCTCCGGCGTAATTATCAGCCCCGAAGGATATATCCTCACCAACAATCACGTGATTGAAGGGGCGCAGCGCTTGCGCGTCACGCTATTTAACGGAGCCAATGTACCTGCTGAGATTGTCGGCACTGATCCGGCAAATGATTTGGCGATTGTCAAAATCGTACCGCCGGCAAATACAAAACTCACTGTTGTTCCATTCGGTGATTCTTCCAAGATGGAAGTCGGAAGAAAAGTTTTGGCAATCGGTAATCCGTTTGGTTTAGAACGCACACTGACTGTAGGAATTATCTCCTCGACAGGCAGAACAATGCAGACAGGCTCAGGAAGACTTATCAAAGGCATTATTCAGACAGATGCTGCGATAAATCCCGGTAATTCAGGCGGACCTCTACTTGATTCGTCAGGACAAATGGTCGGCATCACCACAGCAATTTTCTCGCGCTCTGGACAATCTGCCGGTCTTGGTTTTGCCATTCCGATAAACATCGCGAAGAATTTGGTGCCTGAGCTTATTGCTCATCACCGCATTATTCGCCCGGACACCGGCATCGAAGCCGTTCAACAACTCGATGTTGGCTTACGCGTGATGAGACTTGATCCAAATGGTCCTGCCGCCAAAGCCGGACTGCAAGGACCAAAAAATGTTGTTTATCAGCAAGGTGCATTCACCATCCAATCGGTGGACAGCACGCAAGCCGACGTCATAACAATGGTTGATAATCAACAAGTTCGCTCAGCAGATGACCTGTTGTCTTATGTTGATAAATTGAAACCAGGACAATTAGTTACATTGACTGTTCTCAGGCACGGCAAATTAATTAAAGTGCCGGTAAAATTGACTGTAGGAAATGCCGGGTAAATAGTGAAAGGTAAGTATGGCAAGTAAGCCCGAAAAAGGGAGTTTGAACTTGAGCAGGATTCTCGTAATCGATGATGACCAGGCTATTGCCGAATTGGTCAAAGTAAACCTTGAACTCTTGGGACACCAGGTAGCAACGGCGTCCGATGGTATCAAGGGACTGGCGCTTGCTCAGCAAAATCGTCCGGACTTAATCGTCCTGGATGTCATGATGCCAGATTTGGATGGCTTCACTGTTTGCCAACGCCTCCGTCAAAATCCAACAACCCAAACAATTCCTGTTTTGATGCTTACAGCTCTTGGCATGACTCATGACAAGGTCAGCGGCTTTGATTCAGGTGCTGATGACTATTTGGTCAAACCATTTGAGATTCCCGAGCTTCAAGTACGCGTCAGAGCGCTTCTGCGCCGTGCAGGTACCGTTCCACCGTCGGCTTCGCTACCGGAAATTCTCACTGCCGGTGAGATAACGCTAATTCCGGAAAACCTGCAGGCGAAGGTCAGAGAACGCATCGTCAAGCTGACACCAACCGAGTTTGAAATTCTCCACTGCTTGATGCAGCATCACGGTCAGACCGTATCCACAGGCAAGCTTCTGGAAGAAGTCTGGGGATACTCGCCAGATGACGATGTGGACACGATACGCGTGCATATTCGCCATTTGCGCACACGCCTTGAGACAGGCGACCGCAAGTACATCAAAACCGTCTATGGCGGCGGCTACCAGCTAATAGCCGAAGGCTTTTCCCGTTCAACCGCTGGCGACAACAACGACTAGCGTCATCCTGAACGAAGTGAAGGATCTGCCGTAAGTCAGCACGTTCGAGTTGCATCACTTGCGCCAGAGATAGCCACGGCAGATTCTTCGGCTATCGCCGCAGAATGACAAATTCAAGCTGTCAAGAGCGCATAGTTCTCGTAGGGGCGCATTGCATGCGCCCTTTTACTTTCTTCTATATAAAAGCTTTTAGATTAAGAGAACTAGTTTTGACTAGACATCCTTGAAATCTAGACATTATTATTGGTCAGACGCTTACTGGAAACCGGTAAGCGATTATTTCGGTGTTGCGCTGATTTGCGAGCGCTTGACAAGCCGACCTATAGGGAGACAAAGCTTTGTTATTCACAAGCCTTCAGTATCTGGTTTTTCTACCAACGGTTTTCCTCCTTTACTGGATTTGTCCACACAGATTGCGCGTGCCACTACTTTTGGTGGCAAGCTATATCTTTTATATGTCGTGGCGTCCAATCTACGGACTTCTCATTGCCGGTCTCACGCTCGGCAATTTCCTTTTGGTGCCTTTAATCACAAAAGCAAAAACCGAAAAGGGCAAAAAGTGGATGGTCGGACTTATCGTCGCCGCCAACTTAATCACCTTGGGCATTTTCAAATACGCAACCTTCACAATCACCTGCCTCAAAGACAGCTTGGATTTATTCGGTGTAGCTTGGAGAGAGCCACACTTGCACATCTTGTTGCCGTTAGGTATTTCCTTCTTCGTATTCGAATTTATTCACTACGCAGTCGAAGTCTATCGCGGCAAGCCATTAGTTAAGTCACTCATCGACTTCTCATTGTTCGCTTCATTCTTCCCAACACAAATTGCTGGTCCAATTAAGCGTTACATGGACTTCATTCCACAATTGTCCATTCCGGCAAAATTCAAATGGGAATACGTTGACCAGGGCATGAACCTCATTCTCATGGGCTTGTTCAAAAAGCTCATCCTTGGCGACAATTTGGCTTTAGCAGTTGAGGCAGGATTTGCTCATCCGGCAAATTTTGGTTCAGTTGATCTTTGGCTTATCGCATACGCATATGCCTTCCAAATTTTCTTCGACTTCTCCGGTTATACGGATATCGCTCGTGGTTCGGCGTTGCTCTTCGGCTACAAAGTACCGATCAACTTCAATCTGCCATACATCTCGGCAAACGTTTCAGATTTCTGGCATCGTTGGCACATTTCGCTGTCAACCTGGTTGCGCGATTACCTCTACATTCCAATGGGCGGCTCCAAGTGCAGCCAGTGGAAGAGCTACAGAAACCTATTCGTAACAATGGCGTTAGGCGGACTCTGGCACGGTGCAGCTATGCACTTCCTCATCTGGGGCGCATTCCACGGCATCTTACTTGTCTTGCACAAGGAATATCAAAAACTTTGCGAAGCATTAGGTGTTGCCAAAAAGTTGGTCAACTCGAAGGTGTATCACTGGGTATCAGTGGTCGTAACTTTCCACCTGGTTGTTATCGGCTGGGTATTCTTCAGAGCTGAAGATATGAACATCGCCGGCCAAATGCTCAGCAAAATGATGATGGCTCCAGTGGATCTTCTCCACTTCACAGCCAGCCAGTTGAACATTCTGCAGATAAGAGATCCAATCATCTTCCCGGCACTACTTATCATTCTGCCAATCTTGATGATCTCTCAAGTCGTTATCGACTGGATGAACGACAAGCGCTTCTACCAATCCCCACCGTGGGCTCTCCAAGTCTGCGTAATGGTGGCATTGATGTGCGTACTGACCGTATTCAGCCCAGACACATCACCAAAGTTCATCTACTTCCAGTTCTAACGGTAGATTCACATGAAAGAGACCGAAGCTACAAAGAATGCGGCGGCTCAAAGATTGTGTGAATCAACTCCGTCAGAGTTGGCGAGTTGCGCACAGTCTTCAGGTTGTCCCATAACACGCCTCCTAAAGGGCAGCACTGCGGTGGTTGCCCTAATGATCTTTCTTGCACTGAACTATTACATCGCCGGAAAGAGCAAGGAAAACGCCAACAATTACAAGCTGGACAAGTCTTGGGTTGGCTGGGCAGTGAATGATTTCATCAATGCACCCGATCGCAAGAACGTTGTCTTTCTTGGCTCATCCTTAATGCTCGTGCCGCTTTCAGGCAACGACGCTAACTACCTGAACAAGAAATTGGACGGATCAAAGCATCACCATTCACAATATTTCGAAGATCAACTGAAGCGCCGCACAGGCTATTCAGCGAGTGCTTATACGTTTGCCTTGCCTGGTGAAATGCCATCTGACGCTTACATGGTGACCAACTTCTTGTTGAAAGATGACAAGCAGCCCGATGTAATTGTCTATGGAGTCGGTCCACGTGATTTCATGGACAACTTGTTGCCCAGTCCATCAGCAACAGATCCGTTTCGTTTATTGAGTCAACTTGGTTCAATTGACGACCATGCATCGCTGTTCTTGCCTGACTGGCAAGCTCGTTTAGACTACGAACTTGGCAAAGTCTTCTATTTCTACAAAGACCGCGAGAAGATAACTGACAAACTGGCAAAGCTTGCCAATACCGTCATCAATGATGTATTGCCTGCACCAAAAGGGGCTAAGCCATTTTCGATATTTGACCGCCGCCAATTGCTTCCGGCCTATCGTCCTGCAGAGCTTGAAGTTGGCGAAGCCTTCTTCCGCCCTGAAACAGCTGAAGACAAAAAGCGCGGCATCTTCGACAACCTCGCTGAATATCGCAAGCGCTACAAAGAATTGAAGTGGGACACTTTCCTTACCCAAATGCAATTCTTTGCCAGCTTCTTGGACGTTGCTAAACAGCGAGGTATTCACGTTGTCGTCATGGCGATGCCAATCACAGATGTAAATCGCTCGTTGCTTTCAGACAGAGCCTGGGGCGCATATATGAACAGCGTCAAAGCCCTGGCAAAAGCCAAAGGCGCAAGTTATGTCGACTTGCACAACAGCGGCGCATTTCAAGTCACAGACTTTATGGACACTGTTCACTTGAGTCCGGATGGCGGAAAGAAAATGCTCGACTGTTTGGTTGAAACTATTAGATTGGACAGCACCACTTTGTCTTACTTGAACAAAGGCAATGTAGAAATCGATACTAAATCCCTAGCACAACGCAAAGGCAACTCGCTCTAAATGGAACCCGGTTCACAACAACCAGCTGAAAAACAGGCATTTCGTCCATTTAGAAGTTCCTTCTTCTTTGCTATGGGTCTTTTCCTAGCTCTAAACTGGGCTTTGTCTTTCTATACACCTTTTAATTTTGATCCATACAAGTTTGGTTATCGCGGCTGGGCTTGGTGGACGATGAATGACTTGCGCAAGCAACAGCAAACAAATAACGTTGCTTTACTTGGCTCATCTTTGATGGTGAGCGCCATAGCAGGCTGTGATTCCAACTACCTCGGCAAAGGCTTAGATCTCGCCAACTATCACAAGGCAAGCTACCTAGAACATTTACTTCGCACACGCTTCGGCGGCACATTCAACACCTTTAGCTTGGCGGCTCCCGGACAAATGCCTTCGGATGCGCTGCTTACACTCAAAGCGATGGTCAACACCGCTCAGCGCCCCGACATCGTCATCTATGGCGTAGCTCCGCGTGACTTTATCGACAGCACTTTGTCATCACCTGCCGATACTGAACCATTTCGTTATTTGCGCCGTCTGGTCAACGCCGACGACTTAACCGATGTCGCCTTCCGCAAATCTGACGACAAACTTGAATGGTGGTTGCAACGCGCCGTCTATTTATACGGTTCATCCCTCGACTTCAGACTTGCTTTCGTTGACGGAGCGAACAAATTCCTCGCTGCCGCGCTTCCTGCACCATGGACGAAAACGCCTTTTACTTGGTGGGACAGAGTCAAACTTCTACCACGCTACATGCCTGGCGAGATTCATCCGGAAGCCGTCATGGCTGGGCCAATCACAAAACAAACAGCGGAATTCAAGGACAACACAGTCGAATACATGTCCCGCTACCGCAATCCGGACCCACACACTTATAAATTGCAATTCCATTTCTTGAGAGAGCTTGCTGATTTCTGTCACAAAGAGCGCATGGAACTTATCATCGTAAATATGCCAATTACTCTCTACAACGTCGGCATGCTACCACAAGGTGCTTATGTTCGTTACCTAAGTGACCTACAACAGTTTTCAATCAACAACAATACAAGCTTGTACAACATGGCGAGCTTCCCTCAATACGATCAACGCGGCGACTTCCACGACTCCGTACACCTAAATGCCTTTGGCGCCAAGAAATTCTTCGACACCCTAGTTGCCACACTGCAAGTGAACGAGCGTAGCTCAAGCCTTCTGGTCATGTCCGGACAGAATTTGGAAAAACACCAAGCGCTTGCCGAACAAAAAAAAGAAAAAGATCAGAAGAAATCTGAACCCACAATGTAGAGGATAATGCCAGACAACAACAACACCTCTAAACTATCCAGCCGGTTCATTTATGCCCTGGCTGGTTTTGCTTTGGTTAATCTTGTTGTTTGGAAAACATCCGCATTCGGATTATTCACGCCACAGAAAGACTTGCAACAACTCGTCCAACAAAACGACGAATCAGACACGACAAGTATGTCTAAAACTTGGCCGTGGTGGATTGCCAAAGCCTATCTCGATGAGAAGCGAACTCCCGATGTTGTCGTCCTTGGCGACTCACAAATGGCAACGGCTATCTTCACAGCTGATGCTAAAGCATCAGGCAAGAAGGTTGATGTTATTGCTCATCGCCATGTAGAAGGACTTGAGCAAAGACTTTCCAACAAGCTGGCACGACCTGTATCTGTGTTTAACGCAGCTATGGCCGGCTCAATGGCTTCTGATCACAACCTTATCGCCCGCAGTCTGTTCTTAGACAATGCAGACACAGAGAAACCAAAGCTTGTAGTCATAGGCATCTCGCCACGCATCTTCATCGACAATACGCTTCCTTCTGCCGGCACAACTGAACCATTTCGCTTCTTCTCCCAATGTGCGGATCCAGGCAATCTTGCCCAACTCGCATTTGGCGATTACTTCGGTCAAATGAATTGGTACATCAATAAGTACCTACCGCTAGGTCGTTTGAAAACCGAAATGCAAACAACTTATTCGCCAGCCAAGTTTCTTCCCAAGACAACAGCTGTCGCTAAAAAATCAACTCAAGAAGCAGACTTCATGAAGGGCATGTTCGCCTCTTCTACCAAGGTAGAGAAAGACTCTTGGTTTGTCCCAGCCTTTATGCCTTACTTATTCAAAGACAACACTGCTGAATACGTAAATCGCTACACAAATCCAAACCCACCATTGTATGCAAGCGAACTTGCATTCTTTAGTGACTTGCTGGAACGTCTCAATGCATCAAAAGTGCCAACACTTATCGTCATGATGCCCAGCCTTGGACCAAATAGAGCACTGTTACCCGATACCTTCTGGAAGGTCTTCCGCACCAACATTTCAACTTTGTGCAATAAGAACAATGCAACCCTTGCAGACATGTCGACCAGTCCTGACTTTGTTCTAGAAGACTATCTAGACACTGTGCACTTGAACGCAAACGGCGGATTGAAGTTGCTGACCAATATCGCAAACTCAATTTCAGACGATCGCAATCTAACTGCCGGACTGACCAATCAGCCAGTTGCCATCAAGCAAGTTCACTAGTTGTCTGAATCGTAGTAGTTTCTCGGACGAGTGACACGCTCAGCGCTCATTTGTCGTAAATCATCACGCCCAGCACCTGGACGAAAACCAAATTCAAGAACATCACTAACCTGGCGATGCGATCCCGTCGGAAAATCTACAGTATCTGTACCATCCAAATCCGTTATCGCTGTCTCGGATATTTTGTCGAATATCTTATTACCGGAACTCTGCATCTTTTTGATTTGCGCGACATGCCCGTTGCGATCGAATTTAACCGCAAATCTATTCTGCTGATCAATCCCTTCCAGCATGTCAGCTTGTGTCACAGCCTCATCATTTATCGTCAATTTGCTTGGATGGGTCAAAAACTCATTGAGATTCTTCTTGCTCTGTAGTTGAACGTCTTTCGCCCACTTATTCCAACCAATCATAACGTCTTCATTACCGGCATCAGGATCAACTACTGAAGCATGTCCTTGAAGTAATTTTGGTTTTTCTTGCGCCTTCGGATAAATGGATTCGTCCATTTTAGGCACCATAACCTGCCCACCGACCGGCTTCGCCGAATCATACTTCGCCCCACTCATCTGACGATAACCAGCACTTCCAACATCATTTGACGCTATGTAATCAGTAAATCTCGACGCATCAACTGTTGCACCAGCTTGCTTATCATTTGACTCAATAGTATCCAGTCCTGACATTTAGTCCTCCCCTGTTTCTGTCCGTTTAGACGGCAACAGAAATATGAACCCTCGTGACTTTATCTATACGGACAGGCTCAATATTGGACAGGACAAACAAACTATTTCGTAATCGCCATCTGGGCCCGGATTTCTTCGGCTATCTTGCGCTGTTTAGCCGCATAAATTGGCTGGTGAGACTTCTCCATATAGTCCGCATAGGCTTCCACATGGGCTAGCTTAATCTTCCAATTAGGTGGCGGCTCGTGCTGAGCTTGATTCAGCATATTCTCCACCTGACGCTTCATCTCTGCCGAATCCACATGCCAGCGACGCCCATGCCCCGGCAGAATCCATTCAAAATCGTATTTACGTAGCTTTTCCAACGACTCTGTCTGCACATCAAACGAATACCAAGTCCACAATGGACCCCAGCATTCCAGCCCATCCTTACGATAGTAATTCGACGTCAGCGAATCACCGGAAAACAAATACTTGTTCTTGTACAGCATCATGCAATGCCCTTCCGTATGTCCCGGCATTGGAATTACCAGAAAATCGTTATCAATTTGCACCGGCTCAATGCCCTCAATAACAATCTCAGCATCTGGCTGCGCTTCCAAATCCTCTCTATGAATAATTCGCTTAGCCCCATACTTCTCTGCATACTTATTCGCATCCGCCACATCATCCCTATGCGTCAGAAATATGTACTTCAACCCACCATGCTCATCAATCCAATTAGTCACATGCGGATGAAACTTCGGCGAATCCGTCATCCAATTGCCGCCATCATGCAACATCAAATAACTCTGTCCGCCGGCAGCCTTTGGCGAATTGAACCCCGAATAATAAATCCCACCGTCTATATGAATCGGCAAGTCGGCCATCGCCGCCTTAATATCATGCTTCTCGGCAGTCCCAATTGAGCCAGTCGGACAACAAACAAGCGCATGCAACGCCGCCCGCACTTCCTCATCATTTTCCGGCTGTTTCTTAACACCCGCATAATCCCCAAACTCCCCGAACACCGTAGGCGCCAAAGCCCTGCAGTTGTCGCAATTAATACAAGTCGTATCGACGAAAAAATCGCCTGGCACATTCCCGGGGACCATCTTTTTCTTATCAGCCATACTTCACCATCAACAGATACATCAATTTTTATTCCCAATGGAAAATCGATTTTCCAACAATGTTTCATATGCAACAAAAGTAGAATGGCCGCCGCGTTAAATAGTCTTGCATTAAGCGAACTCACCGTCTATCTTCTTGGCTTGATGGTAGATTTTCTGCATCTTCACAACAGATTAATTTACAATCCAAAAGTCTGAAACTTTTCCACAAATCTTGCACCTTAATCGACTACATTACCCTTGGGAACGAGGAGTTAGCGGTTATGCGAACACAAACAGAACCTGTAAAAATACTGCTTGTCGAGGTTGACGTGGTCATTCGGCTGGGAACGGCAATGCTTCAGGCGCTTGAGACATCGGTCAGGTCGGTGCAGTTTGGGTCAGTGTGGCTGGATCCGCTGATTGCACGGCGAGTGCTGTTTGCCGCTAATGCGCATACGAAGACGAGTCCAGTGTTAACGCATGAGGAAGAGGAAGTTTTGGAGGTAGTTGCGTCGAGCAATTGTCGGGATGGGCTGTGTATGGTGGATCCCAACTTTTTGTCCAGCCTACAGAGACTAGCGCCGAGAGCGAGCTAGACGGGCGCATGCAATGCGCCCCTACGAAGTACCGGAACTAACGCGTCTGTGTGGTTGCGGCGATGGTTTTGCCGGACTTGATGGCAATGGCGGCTTGTGATTTGGAGACGACGTCGGCTAGAGTCTCGAGGAATTTCTGGCTTACTTCCGGTTTTAAGTGCACGGAGTCAACGAAGTTGTCGGCTGCGTCCCACTCTGTTGTGTTGAGGTCGACGAATTCGGCGTTGGCTTGGGCGCAGACGTTTTTCATGCGGGACATGTACTCGGTGTAGAAGCCTTTGGCCATCAGCTTTTTGTTGAAGGCGCTCAGCGGCATGTTGACGACGACTACGGATACGCCTTTCTCATCGCACAATTGAAATAGCTTGTTTAGATAACCGAATTCAGCGTCTACGAATTTTGGTGCGATTGGGTTATAGCGACGGATGTATTCATAAGTGACTTGCTTCTCGGGCGTGTGCTCCACGGCATAGCCAGGTACAGCCGGTGGAGTTCCCAGTGCTTCTTCAGGAAACCAGCCATCACGGCGCACGCGCACTTGCAAATCGGGGCCCATCTTTTCAAAGAGTGGCACTGGCGAAAGTGCGTCGATAATTTTCTTTGCTCTCAATGCAACATATGAGCGAATGTCTGCGCGATAACGAGCCAATGCGCTAATACGCTCAACAAATAGTCCGCCTTGTTCTTCAAAAGACAAGGTGGTTTTTTGACTCAGGTCTTTAACATCATCGATGTCAGACAAAATTCTGAATGTCTCACTGGATTGAATGCCAGGCATCAAGTTGTCTTGAAAGTCTCTTGGCGCAACGCCATACACAACAGCGATAGGCGTTGTCTTTTTCAGTAAGCGTTTCGTGATGAGATAAGCATCCGATGCCATCTCTCCACCTACTGCCATGCAATAGACATCGGGTGTGCTTCCCAATTTCTCTGCAATCGCATTTTCTAGAACATGCGAGCGTCTATGCAAAAAGCGCGGTATCGCAGTCTTGTGATAGTTAGATTCCGCTTGCATGATTGGCGCAGTTACAAGCGACGAACCCAATACAACTACAGGAGGTGACTTCACTTCCTTCTCGTATGTATTTGTCGCGCAATAAACTTCAGTGCGATCCAAACTTGCAGTCGGTGATTTTGCTAACGGATGCGCAAGTCCTATCCAGAGATCGAAAGCAACAACAAGCACCACGGACAATACCGTTGTGCTGAACAGAATTCTGGATATGGTTGATTGCTGCACGCGGCTCTCAAACTGGCTCTGTGACCTGCCAATTATAACCGGCAGCCAAGGGTTATTGAGAGACCATTAGGGGCACTTAAGGAGACGCACAAAGAGGAAATTAACGTCATCTGAGGAGAAAAGCTCATGGAGAGTGCGATTGCCGCCTGGGGGCCAAATTGGCTCCTCCCCAAAGAACTGGTCTATTAAAGTGTTCATAGTTTGCTTATAAAGGCGTTCAGCCTCTGGACGTTTATCCATCTGGCAGTAAATAGCCATCATGTACAGGTATGGCATAAGCTCATCGGCTCTTGCATCGATTGCTGATATCACCTGAGCGCGTGCTTCTGCCAATTTTCCATCCTCAACCAAGAGACGGGCCAGCAACAAATTTGTTTTATAACTAGCAGGTTGAGCTTTCTGCGCTCTGTAAGCCGCATCAATTGCGCCCTGTTTATCACCAAGGGCATAAAGTGTTTCAGCACGTACACGCAATGCACCACCTGCAACCGAACCATCTTTCAATAATTTTGGCGCAGTATACGAAAACGCCGGCGGGTTGTCCTGAATTTTCTCAGCAGCGGCAAGATATTCTTTTGCTTTTTCCATCTCGTGATTTTTTGCTGCTGTTTGCGCCTGATGATATTGCTTCATCATCTCCAAATACGAGAATGTTGAAAATGCAATATCACAGAGTAAAAGCACTATGAATCCAGCATAGAGATAACGCAATATCACTTCGCCTTTTAGTGGTTTTGCACTTACTACTTTTTCAATTTTCTTATTGGTAATGAGATTTGGCTTGTGTTCTTTTATGGCTGTAACAAGCGCAATTTGCTCACTTACATTTGCTGCACCCAAGGGGAATTTCAATATTACTTCCGGTTCTTTTACTGCTGTTCCAGATAGAGCGAATGAACGAATTTGCAAATTGCCGAAAAAAGTGGCAGTCAATCCATCAATTGCTTCCCAAATTACCCGCCTTGATCCAACCACAATTCCACTGTCGTCCAGGCTCAACCAACGACGATAAGTAATCGGTGCCTGACCTTTAAAAAGCCACGCAAAAAATGCAATTCCACGCGGGCTTTCCTGCCAGCAGAGAAATAGGTGAGCCATTCCGCACGCAACAGCCAAAACAGGCAGTGCCAGTAAGACTAGATTAATCCTAAACCAAAAGTCATTTGCCCAAAGGGTGAGAAACACTCCTTCGAAAACGACGAAAGTGGCGCCCAGGAGCGTATACAAGCGATGGCTCAGCGAGGTTGACAAGCCCTTCATTAACCTAATGTACCCCTTTGAAAATTGACTTTGAAGCCAAGTCCTCTTAACATGCTAGGGTTTGGGAATTTATTAGACTCTTACTTAGGAATTTGCAGAATCGATATGGTTAATAGCACGACTACTTATCAATCCAGCCAGACCGCTAGCACCACTAGCTCTGTTCCCCAAAATCCTAAGGTCATAGTCACTATGCCGGCATACAATGCTGCCAAAACGTTACTGAAGACCTTTGAAGACATGCCGAAGGGCACATTCTCAGAAGTGATTCTCGTAGACGACTGCAGCAAAGACGACACAGTTGCAGTTGCCGGCACATTGCCGATCAAGGTTGTTAAACACCCACATAACCTTGGTTATGGTGGCAACCAAAAGACTTGCTATTTCGAAGCACTGCGTGATGGTGCCGATATCGTCATCATGTTGCACCCGGATTACCAATACGATCCACGCAAAATTCCGGAAATGATTGCACCAATTGTTGAAGGACGTGCAGATATCGTATTAGGCTCACGCTTCCTCGGTGGTGGTGCACTTAAAGGCGGAATGCCGATGTACAAATACATCGCCAATCGCTTTTTGACAACTACACAAAACACAATTCTCGGCACAAACTTATCTGAGTTCCACACGGGCTACAGAGCATACAGCCGTCGTTTCCTCGAGACAGTTCCATTCCTGCGCAATTCACTCGCATTTGTTTTCGATGCGGAAATACTTTGCCAGGCTGTCTACTTCGGATTCAACATCGAAGAAATTCCAGTCGAAACACGTTATTTCGCTGAAGCTTCATCAATCAATTTTATGAATAGCGTCAAGTATGGCTTAGGCGTATTGCGCAGCCTAATGAGCTTCTGGGCAGCAAAGAATGGACTCAAAGCAAGTCCACTTTTCCGTCCTTAAATTTCCGCCTATACCAAAGCAGGTTTTTCTTCTGCATCTGTTGAATGCGAAGCAAGCCAAATTTCTTTCCACAACCAATAGTGGAATGGGCTTAGACTGCAGGTTTTAGGGGCAATTTTCTCCAACAGTGACATCCAGGTGGTCACTTCAGGAAAGCGTTTTGCTAGCGTGTAGCAATCCGCCATCCACAATACATGATCATTTTTCTCCTGGGTAACCATCGGTTTTGCACCATCTTTTTGAGACCTGCAAGCTTTCCCACTAATAGACTCCCACCATGCCTTGCACTTAAGTAATACCCATTTCAAGAGGTTATGAAACACACTTATGTTCCGGTGCCATGAATGGCACCTTCACTTGCCTCCGGCGCCCCGCGCTCCACTCGCATTGGATTCTCACAAGTCCGCTCCATAGCTCCTTCGTCGCTATTTCGCTACCCGCAACGCTCGTTCTCGCTATTTTTTGTGACTTTAGCCAGGCTCGTTACTTAAGGAAACATTCTTCAACCTGGTGGCCATTTGAGGAAGCGCCCGCCGAGCACATGAATATGTAGGTGGTCGACGGTTTGACCTGATTCACGCCCGTTGTTGACCACAACTCTGAACCCTTTTAATTTGTCCAGTTCAGCCAATTGTTTAGCAACCATAAAGAGCCGGCCTAATTCTTCAGCATCTTCGGCTTGTGCCAAATTGTCGTAATGGTTTTTCGGCAA
The DNA here is from genome assembly GCA_019744775.1 of Candidatus Obscuribacterales bacterium. Taxonomy (NCBI): domain Bacteria; kingdom Bacillati; phylum Candidatus Melainabacteria; order Candidatus Obscuribacterales; species Candidatus Obscuribacterales bacterium. The sequence goes on along the minus strand of JAIETZ010000003.1, from coordinate 575,328 downwards.
AATCAGCATATGAGTCGGCGCCTGTGGATGAATGTCCCGGATAGCCACGAAGTCATCACCTTCAAGCACTATATTGGAAGGAATTTCCTTTGCGGCAATTTTGCAGAAAAGGCAGTCGTCTATTTTTTTAGTCATTGATGCTCCGTTTATTTTTGTCTACCGACGTATTTTTATCTATCGAGCGCCTGATAATAGTGCGCCCCTATTCCATATGTCTTATAGGAATGTGCTAATTAAAGAGAACAGGGTATATGAGGCTAAAGAAGGGAGATCTTAAATGATAAGCGATACCAACCTTTTGCAGCGTTATATGGCCATGCAAAAGGCTCTCATTACCTCATTACGCCTCAAGGACGTCTTGGAAGCTGCAACCCAGCACTTGTCCGAGTTGCCCGGCGGAGCTAAGGTAGCCATTTTTCTTGCCGATAACGAAGGCTTGGCATTTAAGCTAATGTCGGCTCGCGGATACTCCGAAGCCTCTATGGAGCAATTGCGAATTGTTCCTTTTACGGCTGAAAGCTTATTGAAAGAAGTTGCTCAAAAAAGAGCGTCGGCAACTGCCGGTCAAGGAAGACCTGCCCCTGATATTTCGCATACAGTTATGCAGCGAGAAAACTCTAAAACCCAAATTGCTTTGCCGCTTATCGCATCCAAACTAATGGTTGGCGCATTACTCATCGATCTCTCCGATCCAATGGGCGCAGCTCAAGCTCCTATATTGCAAGAAGTAGCAGACATTATTGCTCTAGCTGTGGCGAATGCCATTCTCTTTGGACGCAGCGAATTCGAGCGTGAGCGTCTGAATACTCTCTACAAAACGACTTGCGCGCTTAATTCCAGTGTCTTAAAAGTGGCGGAAGTTCTGCAAATTGCTGCGGACACAGTGCTTGTTTTAAGTAACACTTCAGACTGCATGATTTTGCTCAACGATCCGGAAAAGGAAAATGCGCTGAAGGTAACTGCGTTCAAAGGTTTCGACGGACGCGGCATGGATCAATTGGATTTATCGCTAAGCAATACAATTACCGGACGAGCAATGTCCTCCGGCAAACCGGAATATTTACCCGATGCCAGCAATCATGCTCATGGCTTGCCAAGGGCTGCCGACGGTAGCAACTTTGGTTCGGCTTTAGCTATTCCCATGATTCACGACGGTAAAGCACTAGGTGCAATTCTCGTATTCGCTGTTGAACAGCGCGCTTTCCATCGCGAACAAATTGAACTATTAGAATCACTTGTTGCGCAAGTCTCGACAGCCCTGTCGACAGCACTCACTCACGAGTCAGTGACTGCTCAAGCAATTGAAGATGCGCATACCGGTCTCTACAATCGCTGGCACTTTGAAGAATCATTGGCTAAAGAGATTGAGAGATCGCAGCGCCACAAGCGCGATTTAGCAGTTATGCTAATAGACATTGATCACCTTTCGCATGTCAACGAATACTTCGGACAAGACAAAGGCGATGAAGCAATTAAACACGCAGCAGCGATTATCAAAGAGACGCTTCGCGACATAGATATTCCTTGTCGCACAGCCGGGGCGCAATTCGGAATAATCTTGCCGGAAACACCTCTGCAAAATGCCAATGACGTGGCTGACCGCCTGCGCCAGAAGATACGGGGAAAAACAGCCCCCGGAATCGGCATGGTGACAGTCTCCATCGGCTTAGCGGCTTGTCCTTATAATGCCACCGACGCAGAACAGCTTCTGCAGGCTGCTGAACAGGCTCTGGACGTGGCTAAATACGAAGGCCGAGATAGAGTCAAATTGGCTGAGTTGGGGCAACAGAACCAGGGTCCAATTGCCTGGGAAGAGCTGGCTACCAAAGCCCGATTGGCTGTGGTCGGCGAGCGGCAAGCCAAGATGAAACATGTAATAAACGCTAAGGAGGAGTTCTCTCCCTGGATGCGTTCGGCGCCGACTTTGTTCAAGAAGAAATCTGACTAATAGCTCCGGTTTCGGCTAACGCCTACACCTTCGCTTGCCATCCGGCTGTGCCCGGCCGCTCCACTGCGACCGGCTCTTCGCCGCTCTTGCTCCGCTTCGGTGCGTCAAAAATCCTTAAAAAATGTAGCTAAAGCAGCTCTCCAGCGGTTTCTAATAGATAAACTTCTATTTGTCGGGCGAGAACAGTTTTCTTCTGAAAACCGTCTCACCTTTCGTTCCAATCTAAACCAATTTGAGGAGAGTTCCAGTGGCTACAGCAACACCTAATAAACTCAGTTTGAAACCACTAGCCGACCGCGTTGTCGTCAAAAAACTCGAAGCCGAGGAAAAGACCGCCGGTGGAATCGTCCTGCCTGACACCGCCAAAGAAAAGCCACAGCAAGGCGAAGTTCTGGCTGCAGGTCCTGGCAGATTTGACGATAAAGGCAACCGCCAACCAATGGAAGTCAAAGCTGGCGATAAGGTTCTCTTTGCTAAGTACTCCGGCACCGAAGTCAAAATCGATGGCGTCGAGTATTTGATTCTTCAAGAGCGCGACATTCTGGCAATTGTCGGCTAAGCAGCTTTTGTAGGGGCGCATTGCATACGCCCGATACTCTTTACACACGTAGTTTTTCCAATCAAAGGGGATAACGAAAATTATGGCTAAACAAATCGTTTATGATGAAATCGCACGTCGCGCGTTAGAACGCGGCATGGACCAAGTAGCTAACACGGTAAAAGTGACCTTGGGTCCAGCTGGTCGCAATGTCGTTTTAGAAAAGAAGTTCGGCGCTCCGCAAATCATTAATGACGGCGTCAGCATCGCAAAGGAAATTGAATTGGCTGACCCGCTGGAAAATGCCGGCGCTCAATTGATTCGCGAAGTCTGCTCCAAGACCAATGATGTTGCAGGCGACGGTACAACAACCGCTGCAGTTTTGGCTCAAGCAATGATCAAAGAAGGTCTGCGCAACGTAGCTGCCGGTGCTAACCCCATGGTTATGCGCCGTGGTATCAACAAAGCTGTTGAAGCCGCTGTTGCTGAGATAAAGAAAATAGCTAAGCCGGTTGAGAGCAAGAGCGCTATTACTTCGGTAGCTACAATCTCTGCAGGTAACGACGACGTAATCGGCGGACTTATCGCTGATGCAATGGAGAAAGTTGGCAAAGACGGCGTAATCACCGTTGAAGAATCCAAATCACTTTCCACCGAGTTGGAAGTTGTAGAAGGCATGCAGTTCGACAAGGGCTACATCTCCGCCTACTTCGTGACCGATCCTGAGCGTATGGAAGCCGTTTTGGAAGAGCCATACATCCTCTGCGTCGACAAGAAAATCAACTTGCTGGCAGATCTGGTTCCAGTTCTCGAGAAAGTTGCTCGCGCTGGTCGCCCAATGCTCATCATCGCTGAAGATGTTGAAGGCGAAGCTCTCGCTACATTGGTTGTTAATAAGTTGCGTTCAGTATTGAACTGCTGCGCTGTTAAAGCCCCAGGCTTCGGCGATCGCAGAAAAGCAATGCTCGAAGACATCGCCATCCTAACAGGCGGCAAGGTAATTGCTGAAGAAGCTGGTCTCAAGTTGGAAAACGTAACCATCGACATGCTCGGTCGTGCCAGACAAGTGCGCGTCAACAAAGACGACACAACAATCGTTGCCGGTAACGACACCAAAGACGCTGTCGCTAAGCGCGTTTCGATGATCAAGGCTCAGATTGAACAATCTGATTCCGAATTCGACAAAGAGAAGCTCCAAGAGCGTCTCGCTAAATTGTCCGGTGGTGTAGCCGTTATCAAAGTCGGCGCTGCTACCGAGACCGAATTGAAAGATCGCAAACTGCGCATGGAAGATGCATTGAATGCAACTCGTGCAGCTGTTGAAGAAGGCTACGTACCAGGCGGCGGCACCACGCTTCTGTCCTTGGTCAAAAAGCTTGAGCCAGTGAGAGACAAACTCTCAGGCGATGAGAAGACTGGTTTCGATATCATTCTCAAGTCGTTCGAAGCTCCAGTTCGCCAGATTGCAGACAACGCTGGTCTTTCCGGTGAAGTCGTAGTCGAGAAAGTTAAGAGTGAAAAAGACGGTATCGGCTTCAATGCCCAGACCTTCGAATACATCGACCTCGACAAAGCAGGCATCATCGACCCAGCTAAAGTTGAGCGCAGTGCCCTCCAGCACGCTGCTTCAATCGCAGGCATGTTCCTCACCACCGAAGCCCTCGTGGTAGACATTCCTGAAGAAAAGAAGATGGCCATGCCAGCCGGCGCCGGCATGGGTGAGTTCTAACAAGAACTCATAAAGGGCGCATGCAATGCGCCCCTACAACGGACCAAGATGAAATAAAAGAGGTGGGTACCCCCCACCTCTTTTTTATGCTCCGTTGCCGCCGAGCCGGCAACTTCGCTTGCTGCCCGCTCTTCCACGCATCGCTGCGACCGGCTCTATCGCCGCTCTTTGCTCTGCTATAGCAAGTTTAGCCAGAATCAAAGATCCCTTTGAAGGTCTTTGCTAATATCAAGTGAAATGAATATTCAAGCTGAAAAACCCACCCCCACAAAAGTGGAACACGCCGACAAAACCCTCGGCGTCGTCACCAAAGTCATAACCATAGTAGGCGCTGCCGGCACCGTCCTTGTCTGGCTGACAGCCAACTTCTACACCGGCGAAGTGAAGCTCAAGACCGACCACCCAGTCACCGCTATCGAAACACGCGTCTACGACAAAAAGGGTCAAGAAGGTCTATACCGTACATCAAGCTTTTACCTGATGCCCGGCATCTACCATTTAGAGATAACCCCTGAAGGCGGACAAAAGCAGAACGCCGACGTCGAAATCGCCTTCACCAAGACAGTTGAAATCCCGGTCGCTACACCCGAGACTGGCTCCGATGAGCCTGCCAAAGCCCAAAAGAAGCACTGGTGGCAATTCTGGCGTTCATAGCCATTTGGTAAACAGCCAAAAGCCTCTTGGCAAGCCAAGAAGTTAATGTTACTTCCGTAAGATCCCATTTTGAAAATTAGGCTGCGCGGGTATGTATCTCGGGAGCCAGTCATTACATGGGAGATAACCGGGTATGGAAATCGATAAGTCTTGGGAATCCATTTACGACTCTGTTGGTTTTGTAGTGGATCGCACACTTAATCCAGAGAAAACACTTGGTCCTGCCTGTCTTATTTCAACAAACCGAATGCTGGTGAATGCCAGTGCCGTATTCAAATACATCGAAGCTCCGTGGGCATTAGCGGTTAACTTCCCACACGCTGATTTGCAGTACGCGGTTAAATCAATAGCACTGCACCCAACCTTCAACACCACAGAGGCTCACTGGTGTTATCTCTCACAAACAGGCTCACCACAAGATCCTATCTATCTTCCAGAAAACGATATAGCTGTTATTGAAGTCGAGCCGCGCCTGCGTCCCCTCGATCCACAACTGGCAGCAGAGCTCAATATGAAACTGGCAATTCAATTGCCAATCTCCGACATGGATGTCTCGCACGGATTCAAAGGCGAAGACATGCCTTCCATCATCAAGCGCACTATTTCAATCGGCACAGATGGTTTGCTTACCGTCGTCGACAGCCGCAACATTCCTATTGCGCGATTAGACATTCACGGCGGCAAGATAAGACGCGCCACGTACAAGCATTTGACCAACGAAGCAGCAGTATTCGAACTCATCTATCAAAAACCTGCTGGTTCATTCCTCTTCCAGACAAGCCACAGCTTTGTTTGGCCAAACGTGCGCAACTTAGATCAAAGCGCAGACGCACTAATAGGCGAAGCCATATTGAGAGCGGAGCAAGTCAGACCAATCATTCATGCATTAGGTGGTCCGGAAGCTCGTTATCTGGCAGGCAATGGAGCCTTCGATCCAAATCTAGTCAATCCAAACTTACGTTGGGTTGCCGAAAGACTCTGGCCATGGCTGGATGGTTATCTATCAATTGAAAAACTAACGCAACGCATTGGAGTAGATACCTATTCAATCGTGCAAGCATTGCAAGACATGCTCAACAATCATTTGATTGATATTTATAGAAAGTCACCATTTGTCAGAAGCGGACAAATAGGCACGCCTTTGGTTCCAACAGTCGATATGAATATCGAAGTTTGGGATGAATTGAATGCTTTCTATCTTGATCCACTGTCAGGAAGACCAATCGTTAATCAAGGCAACTTCTTCGGTCCAAGCCGACTAGTAGACACCAACGTCCTCTTGCACACAGTACCTGTGCCACACTGGGGTTATGGTGCACTTGTTTTGAAAGACAATTACTTGATTGGCCTTTACACAGGCATCTACTCCGGCAGACCTGGTCACACACCATTACCACAAAAGCTCTATCGCTCTGTTTGGGTAGCCGCTCTGCAGGACATTGAAAATATTCGCAAGGAGCCGGCTCCGCCAACTGCTGAAGAATTGGCTGCCGAGGCTCAAGAAAAAGCAGCAGCTGCTGCCACACTAAAAGCAGTAGCCGAAGCTTCACAACCATTAGGTCGTTTCATTTGCGCAAACTGCCATGCACGAAATGTAGAAGTTGGGATGTGCAGAAGCTGCGGTGTCGACATGGAAGAAGCGGCGCTAGGCGAAGACCCGGCCGAAAAGATGGAAAATGCCAGAAGACTGCGTGAGTCGTCACAAACTAAATCCGGCTTACACCCAGGCGCACTGGTAATGCTGCCTTTGAGCATAGCCATAATTGGACTAGTTCTATATTTCGTCTACGGAGCTGTATCAAATCCGAGACCCAACGGCAATCACAATCAACCAGCTGTTGCCTCCAATCCAAATGGCGGTGTCAAGCCAGTTTCGCACGATAACGGCGTAATTCAGGAAGCTTCAACCGATCAAGGTGTTGTACCGGAAGTATCAATGGAATCATTGATCTCTCAATCCGGACTAAAGTCTCAACCACTTACCGCCTATTCATTTGAAGACACATCATTCCGGACAGAGCCAATGCCTTCTTTTGGAATGGTTTCCCAAGAACAAAATCAAAAGATGTTGTTCACAATCTGGGGCAATAATGCACCGCTGCAGAGTCTAGACACAGTTGCAAAACAAGTACCATTTGCCAACTTCCAGAAAGTGAGCAATCTGCAAAGCGTACAAGTGGCCAAAGGACAAGTAACTGTCGGCGGCAAGAACATGGACTGGTTCGTCGGACGTTACCCACGCAAGGGCGGCGGCAATGAAATGGCTATGGTCTGCGCCTACAAGGCTCCATCGGGCGGCAAGACCGTAGTAGTTGTTGCTCGTCCTTATACAGCCGGACAAGACCTCAACTACATGGAGTCGCTGTCGACAATCAACAACATGGTCGCATCGCAAGCAGCTGGATCTCACTAGAGAAGCGCATAAGTTATGCGTCCAAATCAACGCATCATTATTTTCGTGACTTTAGCCGCGTTAGCGTTTTTGGGCGCATGTTTGCTATTCGGACAAACGGGAAACATACAGCAGGCAGAGCACGGGCCAACCGTTGTAGTTGCAGCAGTCGATCTGCCAGCCGGAAAACCAATAACATCGGACTGCGTAAAAGAAGAAGAATCGCGCACCGAACCAAAGCCAGGCACGCTAGATTCATACGCTCTAGCAGTCGGACGCATACCTATTCACGCCATCCCGACAGGAAGCCGAATCCACGAGGACGACCTAGTTCCCGAGAAAAAATAAGTATTTAGAAGTGCTTACGCATCGTAATCAAGTCGGAGAATGTCTCCCAGATTACTGAAAGCTTGCCGCCAGAGGCGCCTTGCGATTCGCGTGGCAAGTGCTCGATGTCTATTTCGCGAACACGGAAGCCTGCTTTCTCGGTACGAATGCAAAGCTCAGCATCTACGAAAGGTGTATGCGAGACGAGCTTGATTGAGTCGAGAATGGATTTTCTGAAAAGCTTGATTGAGTTTACGTCGGTAAACCATGCGCCATAAAGGATACGCATGATGGCATTGTACACATGTGATTGCATACGACGCTTGAATGGGTCATTACGCTTCACACGGCGACCAATAATCAAATCTCCGTCAGCCAAGCCTTCAATCATCTTCAAGAGCTCTTTTGGATGATATTGGTAGTCACCAGGCAAGGAGAAGATAAGTTCTTTGCTGCCGGTCAAATACAATTCGCGAATTGTGGCGCCGAAGCCTTGGTTCACTTCGTGATTGATTAGCGTCATACGCGGTATACGCTTGGCGGTTTCTTTCAAGACATCGAGCGTGTTGTCCTTGCTACCGTCGTTGATAACAACAATTTCGTAATCGCTACAGATGTTGTGCAAGATACCATCGGCGTCTGTTATCAAACGTCCTACGGTTGTCTCGTCGTTGTAGGCAGGGATTATCAAGGACAGAGAGGCAAGCGGCAGGGTCACTGCTTCTTTAGCTTTTGCGCTCTTAATTCCTGAGTTTGTCATTATCGCCATTGTTGTTTACCTGTTGTTTGTCGGTTCGAGATTATCGTCCAGCAACTTGTGCGCTCATTGGTGTTGCCACCGGAGCGGTGTTCTTTTCCTTGCAGTAATCGCGGACAGCGGCAATTACTTGATCTACTTGTTCATTGGTCAATTCCGGATACATAGGCAGGCTCAATATGTGATTGGCTGCATGTTCAGTTACAGGCAAATCACCTTTCTTGTAACCGAGGAAAGCATAAGCCTTCTGGAGGTGACCCGGTATTGGGTAGTGGATCAAACACTGTATGCCTTTGTCGGACAAATACTTCTGCATTTCATCACGATTTTCAGTTTGAATTACATACAAGTGATAAACATGCGCACCGTAAGAAGCTTCCTGAGGCGTTTTGACCAAACCCTTCAGTCCTTCGTTATAACGCTTAGCGATTTCACGACGGCGTGTGTTCCACTGGTTTACATAAGGCAGTTGTGCACCAAGTATTGCCGCTTGAATTTCATCAAGTCTGCTATTGATGCCCACAATGTCGTGGTGGTAGCGCTGCGACTGTCCCATGTTTCTCAGCTTGAGCAAAAGCTCGTAATTTTCTTTGGAATTAGTGACGACCATACCGCCATCACCAAACGCACCGAGGTTTTTGCTTGGATAGAAACTAAAAGCACCATACTCGCCAATTGTTCCTGCCATTGCGCCCTTAAACAAAGAACCTGTCGCTTGCGCAATATCTTCCATCACAGGAATTCTGTGCTTGAGAGAAAGCTTCATCAGAGGTTCCATGTTTACCATCTGTCCATACAGATGCACTGGAACAATTGCTTTTGTCTTCTCAGTAATTTTCGACTCAGCCGAATTCACATCCATCACATAAGTCACAGGATCGATGTCGACAAATACCGGTGTTGCACCGGTCATAGAAATTGCGTTGATGGTCGGTACTGCAGTGTGGGCAACAGTGATTACTTCATCACCAGGTCCAACACCCATCGCTGCTAGTGCCAAATAAATTGCTTCGGTGCCGCATGAGCAACCAACGGCGTAATTGACACCAACGAATTTAGCGAAATCTTTTTCGAACTTATCCAGCTCGGGGCCAAGAATATAGTGACCGCTTGCAAGCACGCGGTTGACTGCAGTATCAATGTCCGACTTGAACTGTTGATAGTGAGCTTTCATGTCGCCAAAAGGAACTTGAGTCATCTAGTTACCCCTATTCTGGTCTGCCCCAATATACTGTGGGCTGAACTTCAACTTGTAAATAGTAGTAGAAAGGCGTCAATACTGAATTAATGAGGCTTTAGTTGAACTATAATTTCGGTTATCAAGGTGCTAGAATTTCCCCTTGTATTGCCACAGTAATCAGATCGCGCTTTTCTATAGCGGTGATTACATAAGCAGGAGTTAATCCCTTGGTTGAATTAAACGCCAAAGCATTTGCCGGCAAAAACGTATTGGTCACTGGTGGAATGGGCTTCATAGGCTCCAATTTAGCCATCAAACTAGCCGACATGGGCGCCAATGTGACTGTTCTTGACGCCATGATTCCTGACTCTGGCGCAAACGAATTTAACATCTTCCCAGTGCGCGACCGAGTGCACGTAAATTACTGTGACATTCGTGACAGCAACGCCGTTGAATACTTAGTTCGAAATAAGGATTTTGTTTTTCATATGGCTGGGCAAGGTTGCCACGTCATAAGCCTTGTAAATCCATTTCCGGATATTGAGATAAACATCACCGGCACTGCCGTGATAATGGAAGCACTAAAGAAACACAACCGCGAAGCCATTGTTGTATACGCCGGCACACGTGGACAATACGGCCCCTCGCTTTCATTACCTGCCAATGAAGAATCGCCGACAAATCCCAAAGGCATATACGAAATTTCCAATTTGACCGCTGAGAAAATCATCAAGGTCTACAACGATGTGCACGGCATCAGGTCAGTACTTTTGCGCCTGACCAATATTTATGGCCAGCGCTCGCAAATGATGCACTCACGCTTTGGCGTATTCAATTGGTTTATTCGTCTGGCTTTAGACAACCAAACAATTCAAGTTTTCGGCGACGGCAGCGTATTGCGTGACTTTGTCTACATTGACGATTGCGTCGATGCAATTTTGCGCACTTCAATCGAACCAAAATGCTACGGCGAAATATTCAATGTCGGCTCGGATATTCCAGTTAGCTTCCTAGAAATGGTGAAGAAAATTGTCGAAACTGCCGGCACAGGCAGCTGGAAATTTGCTGAATACTCGCCAGAGCGCAAAGCACTTGAGCAAGGCGATTTCTATTCAGACATCACTAAGATTCGCCGCACAATCGGTTGGGAACCAACAACCAATCTCGAAGACGGCATTAGGCAGACTCTCGAATACTACAGAGAGCATCGCGACAAGTACTGGACTCTGGAAGAGAAGAAAGACAAAGTCGCAGTAACTGCGAAGTAATTACTTCTCCAGCTTCAACAATGCCATGAAAGCTTCTTGTGGGATTTCCACTTTGCCCACGTTCTTCATGCGCTTCTTACCTTCTTTTTGTTTCTCAAGAAGTTTGCGCTTACGACTGATGTCACCGCCATAGCATTTTGCAAGAACGTTTTTGCGTTGAGCAGAAATGGTTTCGCGGGCGACAATTTTTCCGCCGATGGCAGCTTGAATGGGTACTTCAAACATTTGACGCGGGATCAGTTTTCTTAGCTTTTCCGTCAATTGCCTGCCAACCGATTGCGCATTATCAAAGTGCACGATTGCCGACAAAGCATCTACTGGTTCACCGCCAATAAGAATGTCGAGTTTTACAAGACGCTCCTCACGGTACTCATGGAAATGGTAATCCAAGCTGGCATAGCCACGCGAGCGGGATTTTAGCTCGTCATAAAAATCGGTGATGATTTCAGCCAATGGGATTTCGTAATGCAGCATGACTCGACGAGTATCGAGATATTTCATGTCTTTAAAGACAGAGCGCCTGCCCTGGCACAACTCCATCAAGGTGCCCGTGTAATCATTAGGCGTCATGATGTTGGCGTTTACAAAAGGCTCTTCAATTTTTTCGCGATAATTAGGCGCCGGCAAATGTGCCGGATTGTCCACCATAATTACAGTGCCATCGGTTTTTGTCACACGATAAATTACGGATGGCGCTGTGGTGATTAGCGTGAGGTTGTATTCGCGTTCCAGGCGCTCCTGAATAATTTCCATATGCAAGAGTCCCAAGAATCCGCAGCGGAAACCAAATCCTAAAGCTTCCGATGACTCTGCTTCAAAGAATAGGGAAGCGTCATTGAGTTTGAGTTTTTCCAGAGCTTCTCGCAAATCAGGATACTGATCATTGTCGACTGGATAGATGCCTGCAAAAACCATCGGCTTAGCTGGTTGATAACCAGGCAGAGCTTCAGCTGCTGGTCTTTCTACATGGGTAATAGTATCGCCAACGAGAACTGCCACGTCCTTAATGGCAGCAGCGAGATAACCTACTTCGCCGGGACCAAGCTCTTCAACTTTTACCTGTTGAGGCTTTAGAACACCAAGTTCTTGTATTTCAAAGTTCTTCTCGTTGGCCATAAAGCGAATCTTGTCACCAAGCTTTATCTTTCCGTCTTTGACTCGGAAATAGACGATGATGCCACGATAGCTTTCGTAAAAGCTATCAAACACCAAAGCTCTGAGCGGCTTGTCCGCAGTATCTGGCGGTGGTGGCACGTGTTGCACCAATGCTTCGAGAACATCCTCAATACCGATATTGCTCTTGGCTGAAGCAAGTACCGCATAATCGGAAGGTAGTCCGATTATCTCCTCTACTTCATTTTTAATTCTTTCGGGATCCGCACTCGGCAAATCGATTTTGTTAATGACCGGCACAATCTCTAAATTGCTTTCAACCGCTAAGTGGACGTTTGCCAGTGTCTGAGCTTCTACGCCCTGCGTTGAGTCAATCACCAAAAGGGCGCCTTCACAGGCGGCCAAGCTTCGCGAAACTTCATATCCAAAGTCCACGTGTCCGGGCGTATCAATGAGGTTTAAGACGTAGTTCTTGCCATCCTTGGCTTTGTAGTCCATGCGCGCCGGCTGCGCTTTGATGGTTATGCCGCGCTCGCGCTCAATGTCCATCGTATCCAGCAACTGTGCTTGCATATCGCGCTTTGACACCGTACCGGTGTTTTCCAGCAGGCGGTCGGCCAAAGTCGACTTGCCGTGGTCAATGTGGGCAATGATGGAGAAGTTCCGGATAAATTTGGGATCTGTAGGCACGGGAAATTAAACTCGATTTCAGCTGCTCACGGGCAATACGAGCTGCCCAGAGCAACCAAGTTATCTTATCAGGAGAATGCCAGAAATCTTGTCAACGGGATAAGATAAGTTTTTCAACACCTAGGAAATAAGGCAATGTCGCACCCATTTTTGGAAGCTATTAAACAGAGACCACTACTAGCCGACGGCGCCATGGGTACACTGCTTTACGCTCGCGGAGCGTCGCCGGAAGCCGGTTTTGAACAGCTCAATTTGACCAACCAAGACTTGGTCCAACAGGTTCACATTGATTACATAAACGCCGGCTCAGATGTCGTCGAGACTAACTCATTCAATGGCAATAGATACCGGCTTGCTGCGTTTGGTCTGGAAAAAGATGTTTGGAAGATAAATCTCTGGGCGGCAAAAGTCGCACGCAACGCAAGAGAAGTTGCCGGACAGCCTACATTTGTGGCAGGTTCAATTGGACCAACAGGCAAACTACTGTATCCATTCGGCGATGTGACAAGAGCTGATCTCGAAGAAGCCTTCAAGGAACAAATGGAGGCGCTTCTAGCCGGCGGCGTCGATTTGTTTATGATTGAAACAATGTCGCACTTGCGTGAAACAGCAATTGCTGTTCGTACCGCTCGCAAAGTTAGCAAGTTGCCTGTAGTTGCACAACTTAGTTTCTCCGTCGAAGGACAGACTCTTATGGGAGTCACACCGGAAGATGCAGTTAAATTACTGCACGAATTAGGCGATGACATGCCGGACATCATTGGCATAAATTGCGGAGCCGGTCCAGGTTCAGTGATGGACAGCCTCACACGCATGGCTGCCGCGATTAAGGCCTCTGATATTCCAGCAGACAGAATCGTCTATTCCTGTTTGCCGAACGCCGGCATGCCGACTATTGTCGGCGGTCGCTTCATGTACATGTCGCGTCCGGATTATTGCGCAACCTTCGTCGAGCCCTTTGTTGATGCCGGCGCAAGACTCATTGGCGGCTGCTGCGGTACCACCCCTGAACACATTTCCATCATGCGCAAAGCGCTGGACAATTACATCGCCGGTCACGGCATGAAGCCAGCGGCAAAGGCCGTCAATCCGGTAGAAGTAACATCCGAGAAGAAAAAAGGCGCCGTTATTGAAGTTGTTAGCAAGGAAGAAAAGAAAGAGCTCAAACCGCTTCTTGGATTTGCTGACACGATTAGAAATATGCAGCGCGGCAAGGACTTCTTCATCAGCGTTGAATTGGATCCACCCAAAGGTACAGTCGCCCGCAAGATAATTGCAGCAGCCGAAGAATTCCGCAAAGTCGGAGCCGATTGTATCAACGTAGGCGATAGTCCAATGGCACGCGTACGCATGTCATCGCTTGCCACTTGCCACTTAATTCAACAACAAGCAGAAATTCCTACAATCATTCACTTCACCACTCGCGACAGAAATCTCATGGGCATTCAAGCTGATTTACTCGGCGCCCAAGGACTGGGGGTCAATAACATACTCGCACTTACAGGTGATCCACCAAGTGTGGGCAACTACGCTCACGCAACAGCAGTTTATGACGTTGACTCCGTTGGCTTGATCAAAATCATCAATCAACTGAACCAAGGCGAAGACATCGCCGGCAACTCAATTGGATCACCAACCCGCTTGTCTATTGCCTGCGCGTTGAATCCAACCGCAGAAAACCGCACTTTAGAAAAAGAACGATTCGCAAAGAAAATAGAAGCCGGTGCTCACTGGACAATGACACAACCAATTTATCAACTAAGTGACTTAACCGATTTCCTAGACGATTTCGGTGATTGTCCCATTCCAATTCTCGTCGGCATCATGCCTTTGCACAGTTTCAAACACGCAGAGTATCTGCATAACGAAGTCCCGGGTATAACAATTCCCGATCACGTACGCAAAGCCATGGAGAAAGCCGGAGAAGAAGGCGCCAAAGTCGGACTCGAATTAGCCGAAGAGCTAATCGAAGAAGTGCGCCACATCGCCACAGGCATGTACGTCGTCCCGTCCTTCGGTCGTTATGACGACATGTGCACGCTCGTCGGCAAAATCAAAGGCAAAGCCGCATCAGCCACTCGCTAAATTATCTTGTGGTTGAATTTGCGTGTTACGTACGCTGAGAGTTTGAACGGTGTGATTCGACTTGCTAAAGCCAATATTTTGTTTTGGACACCGATAACGACCAAGTCATCACCTGCTTTAAAACCGTCATAGGCCTGCCTTGCCACAGGCTCAACACCCATTACCAGCGGGCTATTGAATATGCTGCCTTTAGCAACACGGGCACGCTCCCCGAAACCCGTCTTGGTTGGTCCAGGACATACACAAGTGACTTGGATGCCGGCATCTCCCAACTCGTTGGCAAGGGCGGAAGAGAGGGAAAGAACATAGGCTTTGGTTGCGTAGTAGACAGCCATATATGGACCAGGCGAGAACGCTGCCACGGAAGCTATGTTCATGATGCCGCCGGACTTTCTCTTGACCATCGCCGGGACCAGGCGGTACGTCAATTCCGTTAGAGCCGAGATATTTACATTTATCTGATCCAGCTGCGTCTGGAAGTCAATTTCAGCAAATTTGCCGCTGGCACCAAAGCCGGCATTATTTACTAGTACATCGATGTGTAGCTTATGTTTTTTTAGTTCACTGTGGAGATTGGCAATTTCGGCCGGCTGCGTGAGGTCAACCCCGAATACCTGGGCCTTTATGCCATTTTTCGCTTTTAATTCCGACGCCAGCTCTTCCAAGACATCCACTCGGCGAGCGACTAAAACTAGGTTACAATTATCCCCTGCAAACAGTTTAGCCAGTTCTTTCCCTATCCCGGAGGAAGCACCTGTGATTAATACTGTTTTGTTCATGCGATCTCCTGACAGGCTCAACAGCCAATTACTACTGGTGTCACCTGCAGGCATTTATCGACATATTGACAGCGTTGATTGTCACCCTGCATCTTCATTCTATCTCTTCTCATTCCCACTATGTCGGATAACGAAACAATCTTTGATACATACGACCGACTAGTGCATATAGCAACTTCGGTCGTGGAATGAAACAAAAGCGTCAGAACTTTTTTACTTTTCATGGAATCACTATGAAGATAATCAACACATTCAATTTGAAAAACTTACTAGCAGCTGGTGTCACTCTTATCTCTTTAATCGGTGCACAATACCTTGCACCAGATGCAATGGCTGCATACAGTCCAATTCGCGGCGAGATTAACGAATCACTTTTCGGCGATCTTCACTTACCGATGTATGTTTGGTCAAAAGGGATTAGCGACCCAAACGCCATTGTTGTGGCAATACACGGTGGCTGTTTACACGGCAAAACTTTCGAAGCACTAGGCGAAGCTTTGTCAGCCAAGAACGTAATGGTTGTATCAACCGACTTACGCGGTTACGGCAAATGGTACTACGAAGATTTTGGTGGACAGTACAACAAGACATTCCATTATAAGCAAAGCAAAAAAGATTTAGCCTTAATAGTAACGAGACTCAAAGAAGCTTATCCCGGCGTACCGGTTTACTTTATTGGTGAAAGCCTTGGTGCCAACATGAGCTTGCACATGATTGGCGATTACAAACACTTAGCAGACGGCGCCATTCTGTGCAGCACTTATTCGCTGCCGAGTTTGTACTTTAGACCCTACATGATACTCAGCGCCCTGCAGTTTTTGCATCATCCATTCAGCCAGCAGAGCATGGTGCCGTACATCAAATCCCGCCTTTCGGACACAAAGCAATTTTCTCTACAGCACCTAGCTGATCCAATGGCCAGAGATCACCAGACGATGAAAGAAATGTTTCAGAGCATGAATGTTAATCGTCATGGAAAACACTTTGCCACAACTATTCCGGCTGACTCTTCAGTCTTGATGATCCACGGCGAGCGTGACAAACTTTGCGCGCTTTGGTCCACAAAAAGACTATTTGCAAAAATTCCCGCACAGGACAAAACCTTTGCTGTAATCCCTAAGCGCGGTCACTTGCTGGTTGAAACACCTGTATTGCGTCCGGAAGTGCTTGAAGTATTAGGACACTGGCTGGATACACATTCCAAATCAGCACCTCAATACCACCACGCGGTTTCAGTGCCGAATCATCATGTTGGACAAGCTGAGCCTTCTATTGAAGAAGTCAGCCTGAACTAATTAGAGAACCAATGACACAAGAACTTACATGGGTTGGACTAAAAGTCGGCAATTACCTAATTGACTCAATGATCAATGATGGTCCCTTCTCCTGGGTTTATAAGGGCACTGATCTAGATGGCGGACCTAGTGCTGCCTTCAAGGTAGCCAAGCCGAATGAGAGCTTGGAGATTAACACCGGTGATGTCCTTGAACGCACACAAGCTACAACCATTTTTGAAGGTGGAGTTGCCGATGTACTTCCTGATGCACGAGAAGTACTTCTTACTCACTATGACAAAATGCAAGAGTGCCACCACCCTGCCCTAATTAAAATTGAATCCATTGTTGACGAACCGGGTGTTTGTTTTCTCCAGATGGAATTTCTAGAGGGACTTACTCTGAGAGATTTGATTAAGTCTTCAGAGCTGCCCATTAGCACATTCATCGAAATCGCCGGCCATTTGGACGAGCTATCTAGAACCACCTATGAATATCATGGCGACATTAGACCAGACAATATTCTAATTACCGATACAGGCATCAAACTAGCCGACTCCGGTTACTTTGGCATGCTCAACTGCGAAGAAGGTCCAGATCTAGATTGCGCAATCACCAATTGCTTTTACTATCCCTGCCTAGAACCCAATGACAGAATGGCTTTCGGGATAATGCTCTGGGAAGCAGCCGTCAAAAGCCACCCATTACAATTTCCACAAACCAACCAGTCCATTATCGGCGATTCGCTCGAAGAATGGATAGCAGCCTACGAGAGCGTCGGACAGTATTTTCTAAGCCCGCTTCGCAATGTTAAACGCCCAACCGACATGAATCCCGACTTAGACCCAGCGCTGGAACAAATAATTTTCCGGGCTGTGGGGCTCAAGCTGACGGATAACGGCATCTTAGAGCGCGATCCGGACGATGTGGGATACCAGGAATTAATTACTGCTCTCAACAAAATTAAAGACCAGCGCCTTTAGGTTACCTTCTGTCGAGCCAGGCATCGACGAACTGCACAGCCTGTGCAAATCCCGATGGTCCGGGTTTTCCAACGTAGGCAATTTTCCCATCAGTATCAACTATGTAGATTCGGTCAGGCCATGCCGAGTAAGCTTCTGCCACCGCATCGTCGATTCTATCTACTAGACAAGGTGTCTGAATATTTAGAGCTGAACACCCAAGCTTTGCCACCTCGGTTCGTTGCAAGTAGTCCTGTGGATCTTTAACCGCAATTCCTTCACGCTCATTTATAGAGGAAGCCGCACCACCTATTGCATTTGACTCTCTGATGTAAACAATGAAAAATTCGGCTCTATCTTTGTAATCACCGAACATCTCTTCAAAGAGTCCAGCCTGACTGCGAAACGATGGGCAACTATAACTTCCGAATATCAATACAACGGGGCGCTTTCCTTTGAAGGATGAAAGTTCGACTTCGCGAGTAAAGTCCTTAGTCTTGAGTTTGAAATCAGGAGCGGCATCGCCAATGCGCAACTTATCAGGTACCCGCCAATTAGTTCTGACTTTCGTATGCTCACCACCCAAGTATGGCTGAGCAAGTATTGGCACAATGGACAGACACGAAATTACGACGAAGGGAAGACATCTGGCGATATTTTCCAACAACTTCATTCCGAGTCCTCAGTATTTACGGCGCTATTGATGTTGAAGTATTTTGCTTCAGGATGCACGACTACAACTGCCGAAGTACTCTGCTCGGGCACAAGTTGAAATTCTTCTGTCAACGTTACGCCGATACGTTCAGGCTGCAAAAGTTCAAACAACTGTCGCTGATCTTCTAAATTCGGACAAGCCGGATAACCAAAGCTATAGCGCGTACCACGGAATCCTTGATTGAGGAATTTCTTCATGTCGCCGGCATCTTCCAGCGAAAATCCTAGTTCGGCCCTTATTCGCTTGTGCACGACCTCAGCCATGGCTTCAGCGGATTCCACCGACAAGCCGTGGAAATACAAGTAGTCGCTGTATTGATTTGACTTAAAAAGCATCTGACTGTGTTCTGTGGCTTGCGCACCCATGGTGACAATCTGCGCCGGCAACACATCCATCCGCCCCTCATCTACAGACGCAAAGAAATCGGCTATGCACAAGTGACGTCCATGATCTTGGCGCGGAAAATTAAAACGAACCCATTCGGTTTTTTGATCTTCCTTGTAAACAATCAGGTCATTGCCGGCAGACTGACAAGGAAAGAAGCCATACACAGCTTGCGGTATCAATAACTTTTCATTGATACATTGTTCTTCCAAGGCTTTGATGACTGGGCGTATTTGTTCATTCAATAATTTTTCGTAGTCGGCATGCGACATGTCGCGCTGGCGCACTTGCCATTGTCCACGAACAAGAACAGTCTCATTGAGATACTTAAAGACTTCTTTCAATGGAATGTCGTTGATGACTTTCGAACCCCAGAAAGGCGGCTTTGGAATCGGCACATCTCTTGCCACATCCGAGCGGCGAATGGCTGTACCAACAGATGATTTCTTACTGCCTTGGGCGACTTCTGCCTGTCCTCCGCCCATTCTCGCGCAGGCAGCAATAGGAGGTGCCGGTTGTACCTTTGGCTCGGCACCGTTGTTCAAACCGGCAAGTTTTGCCAGTGCTTCACTGTCATTGTTCGAAAGAGCATTCATGATTTTCAAATCATCGAAAGCATCTTGTCCGTAGAATAGCTGTCCTTTGTAAACGGCACGGCAGTCATCTTCCACATAACGACGTGTAAGTGCGGCGCCACCCAGAATAACGGGTGTATTGATTTCTCTTTGATTGAGAATCTCCAAATTCTCTTTCATGATCACGGTTGATTTAACCAACAGTCCACTCATGCCGATGCAGTTTGCTTTGTGTTCGACTGCTGCCTGAATGATGTTATCGATTGGTTGCTTGATACCGAGGTTAACGACCTTGAAACCATTATTGCTCAGAATAATATCAACTAGGTTTTTGCCGATGTCATGCACGTCACCTTTGACAGTCGCCAAAACCATAATTCCCTTGGTCATTCCCTCGACCTTTTCCATAAACGGTTCAAGGTAAGAAACAGCTGCTTTCATAGTTTCAGCTGACTGAAGCACGAAAGGTAATTGCATTTTCCCGGCGCCGAATAAGTCGCCCACGACCTTCATGCCATCCAACAGAATTGTGTTGATGATGTCTAATGGCGTGTATTTCTTCAGCGCTTTTTCCAGATCTTTTTCCAGACCGACACGATTGCCATCGATGATTCGCTGTTTTAATGCTTCTTCTACTTCTTTAGGCGCCTGCCTCTTCTCTTCCTTGGCTCCGGAAGCTCCCTTTTTCTTGTAATAGTCTAAAAGTACAAATAACGGATCATACTCAGGTGTGCGTTCGTCAAAAATAAGCTTGCGATGCAACTCTCTTTCTGCCTCGTCAATCTTGTACAGAGGAAGAATCTTAGCGGCATTTACAATAGCCATATCAAGTCCATATTCAACTGCATAGTGCAGGAATACTGAATTCAAAATCTGACGAATATGTGGATCGAAACCGAATGAGATATTGCTGACGCCAAGACTTGTCTTAACGCCAGGCAGCTTCTCTTTGATGAGCTTGATACCTTCCAAGGTTGCCAGTCCAAGTCTACGATCATCTTCATTTCCCGTGGAAAGGGTAAAAGTAAGATCGTCAAAGATGATATCTTCGCCCTTAAGTCCATGTTGCAAACAAATGTCATAAATCCGTTTGGCAATCTCAAACTTCTTTTCGGCAGTCTTAGCCATGCCGGCTTCGTCAATAGTCAATGCAATTGTTGCGGCGCCATAGCGTTTGATCAATTCAACCTTGCGAATCATCTTCTCTTCGCCATCTTCCAGGTTGATCGAGTTGACTACGGCACGCCCTGCCAGAAGCGGCAACGAAGCTTCCAACACAGGGAATTCCGTAGTATCAATGACGATGGGAATCTGCAAGTCCGTGTTGAGACGCTTGAGATAAATGGACATGTCACGAATTTCGTCGCGTCCAACGTAAGCCGTACAGACATCTAAATAATGTGCGCCTTCTTTTTCCTGGTCGCGCGCCATTGAGACCATGCCGTCCCAATCTTCTTTTTCCAGCAGCTGTTTGAACTTCCGCGAACCGTTTGTATTTGTCCGTTCACCAATAATCAAGGGAGCCGGATCAACATGCATCGGTGCAGCGGTGTAGAGACTTGCAACGCATGCCGTCTCCTCGATCTTTCTCTTCTTAGGAGCCAGTCCGCTGATTTTTTCTACGACTCGCTTCAAGTGTGCCGGTGTCGTACCGCAGCAACCACCAACAATGTTGACTCCATGTTCAACGACGAAGTACTCCAACCAGTGTGCCAGATCATCCGGCGTTAGCTTGTACACCGTCTCCCCATTCACGTTCTCCGGCAGCCCAGCATTAGGCAACACGGACACGAATGTTGGGGAATTTGCGCAAAGGAAGCCAATGTGATCAATCATTTCCTGCGGTCCGGTTGCGCAATTGATTCCAATTACATCAATTGGATACGCCGACAGTGTCGCTAGTGCAGCAGAAATATCCGACCCAACCAACATTGTGGAAATGGGTGGCGCCTCGATAGTTACCTGCGTAATGATAGGAACGCGCTTGCCGGATTTTTTGAAATAGTCCAGCGCTGCAATTACTGCCGCCTTTGCCTGCAACAAATCCTGACCTGTTTCAAACTGCAGACAGTCGACTCCGCCATCAACTAATCCGGCAACCTGCACGCTGTACGCTTCATACATTTGCTGCAGCGTGACGTGTCCTAACGACGGCAACTTAGTAGTTGGACCAATTGAGCCGGAAACAAATCTCTTGTGACCTTTTTTGGAATAGTCATCGGCAACGCTTCTGGCTAATTCAGCAGCCTTACGATTTAGTTCGTAGGCACGCGGTGCTAAATCAAACTCAGCCAATACAATTGGTGATCCGCCAAAGGTATCTGTTTCAACTACGTCACAGCCAACCTCATAGAATGAGCCGTGAATTTCTCGTATAACATCCGGTCTGCTTTCAACGAGGATTTCCGGGCAGTTTTCATAGCCTTTGTAGTCATCAAGCGTCAGATCGTATTTGTGGATGGACGTGCCCATAGCCCCATCAAAGATGAGGATCCGTTCCTTAAGGGCATCCAAGAAATGGTTCACGGCAAATATCCACCTGCGCCTACAGGCAATAATCTTAAGTCAATTGGCGCTAGTCCAGCCACACAGTTGCCATCTATTGCGTCAGAATTAACTTCTGTAAAACTAGACCGCTTAAGCCCAGCTTGCAAAGTGCATGTGGGAAAATGGAATATATGAGGAGCATTTGTATGGCTTTCATAACCAACCACCTAAAGCTTGCTCTCACCTTGAGCGCTTGCCTGTTTAGCTACGCTATTCCGGCTTTCGCCGAAGATGTTGAATGGGAAAAATCGAATGAGCAAGGGGTTCAAGCGCTGAGGGACGGCAGGCTCGATGAGGCTGAGACCATTCTCAAGGAAACGGAAGAAAAACTAGTCGAAGCCGGGCATCAGGATAAGGACCTCGCCACCGTCAAAGGTCACATGGCAGAAGTTTATGAGAAGCAGGGAAAACATGCTGAAGCCGAGGCTTACTACAAAGAAGCCATAGGTCTGCGCCAGGACGTGGTAGGCGATGACCTAACTACTGCCCGCTCAATGGTCAACTTGGCACGCATGTACGAGAGCGAGCGCAAATATGATTTAGCTGCTGAACAATACAATAAAGCCGGAGTGATTATTGATAAGGAAATGGGCACGGGCTACACCGCGCGTCATCAATCCGATATTGTAAATTGGCTTTCTAACGGAGCTGAAAAAGACGAAGTAGTACCAAAGCATGTAACCAACCAAGCGGAGAATATTGAGAAAAAGCTCGGGGCTGATCATCCGGATTCAGCCGAACACCTCAATAAGATTGGTGACTTCTACCGCGAACAAGGTAAGTATGCACAAGCGGAAGAACTCTATAAACAATCGGCAGATCCACTAAAAGAACCAAAAGATGCAGCTGCTGCTGAACGCTATACCGACCTTGCTTCTTTGTATCAGCACAAAGGCAATATGGAAGAAGCACAAAAGTATTTTGAAAAAGCAGAAGCCATTCTAGAGCAATCCGAAGCCGGTCTCGACAAGCGCGGTAGTACTTTCAATAAAATGGCACATTTTTACGAAGCCTCAGGCAATAACGAAAAAGCCGAGAAGTACTACAAAGATGCCCTCGAAGCACGCGAACAGTTTTCTGAAGAAAAGAGCTTGTTCGATAACAAGCCTGTTGAAAAACCAATTGCTGAAACACTTACTGACTATGCCAAGTTTCTCCACAAGGTTGGCAAGGATGACGCCGCCGACAAACTGGACTCTCGCGCTCATGATATTCTGGACACGCTGAAGACAGAGTCTGGCAAGTAAACAAGAAGGCGGGCGACAATGTTGAAAATAAACCTGAGCACCCTATCAGGCGCGTTAATTGGCGTGGCAATGTGTCTATCGAGTTGCAGCATGGTACCGGAAAAAGGTTGGATACTGCACCAAACAAGTCCATTTGCCGGCGAGCAAATCGCATACATTTCTCGTGACGGCGTAAAGAGCGTCAATCCAACAATGCACATTACTTGCATTGTTCGTGCCGACAATCCGAAGATCATTTACTTCAATGATCAGACTAAAGTTTATTCCGAACAAACAATTGATGAGTGGAAAGCAAATTTAGCAAAGCGCAAAGCCGGTATCGACGGCATTGCAAAAGTAATGGGTGACCCGCCGCAAAAGACACTGAAGAAAACTGGCGAGTTGGAAATAGCCGGCATCAAAGCCACGCAATATACCGAAGAAGGCGGCACACCGCCACCGGCAAAACCAGGTGGGCTGGGACTGCAGCCTACTGCGAAGCAAGATTCGGAACTGTATTTCGCTAACGACATTTCCGTGCCTGAGGCATTTCATTTGGTATCACATAAGTCGATGAGTTTGCCGGAAAACAAAGGCGTGCTTCTTCGCATGGTTGTGACAACAGGTGATGGAGAGAAAGTCACCGCGCTCGACACAACAAGCTTTGAAAGACAAGATCTTCCTCCCGATACTTTCGCTGCGCCGACTGGCTACAAGCGTGTCAAAAACGACATGGAAGTCTTAATGGGCGAAGGCGCAGGACAAGCTATGGAAAGTCTATTCAACGAGTTCGCTAAACCAGAGACGCAAAAAGGAACGAAGGACCTCTTCAAAGCCGGTGACGCCGCCGCCAATTACATGGACAGCGTTAACAGCGAGTTGAAGGCGGGCAAAGCTCCGCACAGCGGCGCGAAATCCAAGAATGACGCCAAAGAATTCATGAAGCAACTAGAACAAATGGGCGTCGACGCCGAAAACGCGGAGAAGTAGCCCCAGTTATTTCGCTTTATCTATTTCCTGAATCGCGTTCGCAAGTGTACGCGCTAGCCCAAGCTGGACCAACTGATCAAACATGCGCACGGTGACAGCATCGTATTTGGCGCCGCGTTCGACTAAGTGTTCATCAACATCAGCTAAGAATTTCTTGCCGTTGAAGGCATCGCCGACCTGCAGGAATACAATCGAAACTTCCTTGGGATGACGCATGCGTTTGGTGGCGGTAATTATCGCATCTGCCACTTCCATTTCTTTGTCCGGTCGCCCATCACTAATGATGGCTATGACCACAGGGCGCCTGTTCGGATCTTTGTTGGCTAAATGATGTGCCAATTGTCCGATAAGCGGATTCAAAAGATTCGTAGTACCCTTGGGACTCTCCGTCTTAAATATCTTCGCCACGGCCGCAGGCGTGCAATTCTCATAAACTGTGTATTCTGTCGCAAAAGGCACAATCGTCAAATTATCATGCGCAAACGGCACAAGTATTCGCGCCAACTGCTCAGACTGTTGCGCGCACCACTCCCAACGACTTAGATCACCCGGACAATCGGTCTTTTTCATCGAGCCGGACTCATCGATAAACAGAATAATCTTACGCGTCGACAAAACAGTCGCCGCAGCGTTTAGCTCGACGGTTTTCACACCGGCGTCGATAGTCACCTCTTTTGCGCAAAGAGGTAACGACAAAGCTATCGCGAGAGCAAGCCCGAGTTTACTGGCCCGAACCGCCGAATGGAACATTGGAGACATTACGGTACTCAATTGCATCCCATATGTGCACACGGTCGCTGGTACAAACAATCACATAACGTCCGTCTGGACTAAATGCGCCGCCGCGAGCAGTACCTCCAACAGGAATTTTACCAAGTTCGGCGCCATCTGAAATTTGCCAGAGTCCGGCAGCACCACCGGCAATGATTAACATTCGTTTGCAATCGGGGCTGAATACCAGTTGCGATACTGTGCCGTTCATTGGGGCGCGTAGCAGGGGCCCACCATTGGAGCCATTCCAGAGACTGTAACCTTGGTTTGTAATTGTGGCGATATAGCGACCATCGCGACTAATTACGATTGAGCGAATGTAGTCGCCTTCGGTCATCTCCCCAAGGAATTCACCCGAGGGGACAGCCCAAATTTTTGCATTGCTGGAACTGGAAACGACAACAATGTTGCCGCTGGGGCTGAAGGCAGCGAAGTTGACGTTTGAACCTTGGGGGATGGGAGCGATGCAGACGCCGTTAGTTAGATTCCACAACCAGGCTTGTTTGCCGTAGGCGGTAAAGACGCAGTTGTTGTTGGGCGCCATGATGGCAAACGACGAACCAGCAACTTCCGGCTTCGCAGTGAAGTCACCGGCAGTAGTTAGAATTGCAGCGCCAGCATATGGGTCGCCTTCAAATGTGGCTGGGCGGTTGCCCATAACGACCGAGTTGACGACGTTTACTTGGGCCAACGCTGGCGACACGCAGATAAGTGCTGTAGTTACCGCGAGGCAGAGTTTTCTAAGTGACTTCATTTGTTACCTACTTCCAACTTTGGCCGTGCTCGACGACGATACTTTCGACAACGCCTTCTCTAGGTCAGCAATGAGGTCATCGCCGTCTTCGATACCGCAGGAGAGTCTTACCATGCCTTCGACTATGCCGCGTGCATCACGTTCTTCCTTTGGAATGGAGCCGTGGGTCATCGATGCCGGATGGCACAACAGCGACTCCACACCGCCAAGGCTTTCCGCAAGCGCGAAGAGCTTCGTGTTTTGCATGAAGATGTCAGCTTTTTCCATGCCGCCTTTAATGACGCAAGACACCATGCCGGAAAAGCCGGACATTTGTCTTTTCGCTAAATCATGTTGCGGGTGAGACGGTAATCCTGGATAAATCGTCTTCTCGATAGCCGGATGACCTTCGAGGAATTTGGCGACCATCATTGCATTCTTCTCGTGCTCGCGCATTCGGACAGCAAGTGTCTTCAAGCCGCGTTGCACAAGCCAGCAGTCAAATGGACCCGGAATTGCTCCAACTGCGTTCTGGTGGAACTTGATACGCTCATAGTATTCTTCGTTGCTTGTAACAACGGCACCACCGACGACGTCGCTGTGTCCGCCCATGTACTTGGTTGTGCTGTGGACAACAATGTCAGCGCCCAATGCCAGCGGTTGCTGGAAGTATGGGCTGGCAAAGGTGTTGTCTACAACACTTATGAGTTTGCGTGATTTGGCAAGATCAGTAAGTGTCTTCAAATCAGCCAAGTTCAACAATGGATTAGTCGGTGTTTCCATCCAAAGAATTTTCGTGTTTGGTTTAATCGCCGCTTCTACCTTTTTGGAATCGCGCGAATCCACGAAAGTAAATTCCAAGTTATACCGACTCAACACCTTCGTGAAGAGACGGTACGTGCCCCCGTAAACATCTTCGCCGACTACAACGTGGTCGCCCGCGTTCAACAAGTTCATCACCGTGGCCATCGCGCCCGAGCCCGAGGAAAAAGCTAGTCCGTACTTGCCACCTTCAAGTGAAGCTATGCAAGCCTCAAGTGCCGCGCGTGTCGGATTGCCTGTGCGCGAATACTCATAGCCTTTGTGCTTGCCTATGCCTTCCTGGACATACGTGGATGTCTGGAATACGGGAGTAATAATCGCCCCCGTCGATGGATCAGGCTCACCGCCAACGTGGATTGCTTTAGTTGAAAATTTCACTGTTAACTCCTACTTCTTGGCGGTGACTTTGCCAGCCATTCCGCTCTCGATTGTTTCTTGAAGGTGGGTCATCAAGTCGTACTTGGTGAGTACTCCTATTGCTTTGCCATTCTCTGTTATTACAACCATGGCAGAACCCAGCCTGAATGCTTTATACACCTGATCGATTTCCGACGTTTGTTCAAATTGCGGGAATGCGCGACCCATCACTTGCGTGACTTGCACGGATTCAGGATGCTTGCGCTCGTAGACAACTTGCATGGCAATGATGTCGTTAATAGATCCGACGTTTTGTCCATCTTCAGACACAACCGGCAATTGGTCGATTTGATATTCTTCCATCAAATCAATTGCCTTTTGGATAGTGTCATTGGGACGCAAGACAATCATTTCCGGGATTCTTGAATGAGCTATTTTGCGCTTGAACAAGTCAGACACGTAGTAGGTGACACCCGGTGCCGGCATGAAGCCATTCTCACGCATCCAGTCATCAGAGAACATCTTGCTCAAATAACCACGTCCACCATCCGGCAAGATGACGACAATTACATCGTCTTTAGTCATGTTTTTCGCCACACGCATGGCAGCCGCTGTTGCAGTCCCCGATGAACCACCTACAAGAATGCCTTCTTCATGTGACAGACGACGAGCCATCGTGAATGATTCTTTGTCACTGACGCGAATAATCTCGTCAATAAGTTTCAAATTCACGTTACGCGGAATAAAGTCTTCGCCAATGCCTTCGACTTTATATGGCTGCGCCATGTCGCCTGAATAGATAGACCCTTCAGGATCAACACCAATAACCTTTATCTTCGGATTCTTTTCTTTCAAGTATCTTGCAGTACCCGAAATTGTTCCGCCTGTTCCCAAGCCTGCAACCAAGCAAGTTATCTTGCCTTCGGTTGCTTCCCAGATTTCCGGACCAGTCGTGTCGTAGTGAGCCTGTGGATTAAAGGGATTTGCAAATTGATTCGGCTGGAATGCCCCAGGAATCTCCATCGTCAATTTGTTCGCCACCGAGTAGTAGCTTTCATGAGAGCTAGCTGATACTGAGGTCGGCACAACTACAACCTCTGCACCGTAAGCTTTGAGTAGATTTATCTTCTCGACGGCCACTTTGTCAGGCACTACGAGAATACAGCGATAACCCTTGACTGCTGCTATCTGCGCCAGCCCTGTGCCGGTGTTGCCTGACGTCGGCTCAACAATAGTGCCGCCTGGACGCAAAAGCCCCTGCTTTTCCGCCTCTTCAATCATGGCAAGTGCCGGTCTGTCCTTAATTGATCCGCCCGGATTGAATGCTTCAACCTTCGCTAGTATCAATGGCTCTAGACCAGCTACAATCTTATTCAACTTAACAAGAGGTGTAGCACCTACTGTTTCGAGGATGGTGTTTTTGTACCGCATCCTGGCTCGCTCCCGTACAATTAGGTAAATCGCAAAGGTCAATTATATTCCAATATGTTGGACGACATTACTAAGCGAAAATACATCTGGAAGCCAGAAGATCTTGCCAACTGGAAGATAACCAATCAGTTGGGCGAGCCTGGTAAGTATCCTTTCACGCGCGGAATTCACGAGAAGATGTACCGCGCCAAGCTCTGGACGATGCGCCAGTACGCGGGCTTTGGCACGGCTGAAGAAACCAATCAGCGCTTTCGCTATCTCTTGGCAAACGGTCAAACCGGCTTGTCGACTGCTTTTGATCTGCCTACACAAATGGGCTATGACAGTGATGATCCATTAGCCCTGGGCGAAGTGGGACGCACCGGCGTAGCAATAGACAGTCTTGCTGACATGGAAAGACTCTTTGAAGGAATTGATCTTTCAAAAGTCTCCACATCAATGACCATCAATGCCACTGCTGCAATTCTGCTGATGATGTACAGAGCAGTTGGTGTCAAACAGGGTGTCGATCCAAAAGAATTGAGCGGAACTATTCAGAACGACATTCTCAAAGAGTACGAAGCACGTAACACATACATCTATCCGCCGCATGCGTCGATGAGAATCATCACGGATATTTTTGAATACTGCGCTAAGGACATGCCGCGCTTTAATACGATTTCTATTTCCGGATATCACATTCGTGAAGCCGGCGCGACGGCTGTGCAGGAATTGGCATTTACATTCGCCAATGGCATTGAGTATGTGAAGGCTGCCTTGAGTCGCGGCTTGAAGATAGACGACTTTGCCCCGCAGCTGAGCTTCTTCTTTGTGGCGCAGATGAATCTCTTTGAAGAAGTAGCGAAGTTTCGTGCCGCGCGTAGAATTTGGGCTTCCTTAATGAAGGACAAATTCGGAGCGACGAATCCGAAGTCCATGATGTTACGCTTCCACGTGCAGACAGCGGGTTCATCGCTAACGCAGCAACAGCCGGATAACAACATAATCCGCACTTCACTTGAAGCGATGTCGGCAGTCTTAGGCGGCGCGCAGTCGCTACACACGAACTCCAAGGATGAGGCGTTGTCCTTGCCATCGGAAGCATCGGCTTTAACGGCGCTGCGCACTCAACAAATAATCGCCTACGAAAGTGGCATAGCCAACGTCACGGATCCTTTCGGCGGTTCTTACTTCGTGGAGGAACTCACGGACAAGATTGAGGAAGGCACGCGCGAGTATCTGAAGAAAATAGACGAGTTGGGCGGAGCGATGAAGGCGGTCGAGTCGGGATTCATTCAAAAAGAGATACAGGAGTCGGCGTACAAATTCCACCAGGCTGTCGAATCAGGTGACAAGGTAATTGTCGGCGTCAACAAATTCATCGACGACCATGGTGAACCTATTCCGATTCTCAAAGTCAACCCAAAGATTGAAACTGCTCAGGTGGAACGCCTGAAGAAGTTGCGCTCCACACGCGACAACGCCAAAGTTGAGAAGACGTTGAAAGCGTTGAACACCGCCGCTCAAGGTACAGACAACTTAATCCCCTACATCTCCGACTGCGTGGAGTGCTACGCCACACTGGGCGAAATAAGCAACACGCTACGCGATGCCTTCGGCAAATACAGACCGGTGGTGACGCTGTGAACCCCATAGTATCCATCGTCATCGTCAACTGGAAAACACCGCGTTTACTTGCGGCTTGCCTCGACTCCATACTAAAAGACGATCGCCACAAAGAATTTGAAGTCTGGGTTGCCGACAACAACTCGGAAGACGAGTCCGTCGAGATGCTCAAGCGCGACTATCCCGGCGTTAACCTCATCGCGAATACGGAAAATGTCGGCTTCGCTAAAGCTTGCAACCAGATAATCCCACATGCCGAAGGAAAGTACGTCCTCCTTCTCAACCCGGACACGATCGTCACTGACTCCGCCATATCTAAGATGGCCGATTACATGGACGCGCATCCGGAATGTGGTGCTGCCGGTCCGCAAGTACTGAACCCCGATGGCACACTACAACTTGCCTGTAGGCGTTCCTTCCCAGATCCTTGGGCAGCATTTTTCCGTCTAACTTACTTAAGCAGACTATTCCCCAACAACAAAACATTAGCCAAATACAACATGACCTTCGCCGACCCAAAACAGGTTCTCGAAGTCGACGCATTGTCTGGTTCCTGCATGATGGTTCGCAATAGTCTTATTGATTCCGTTGGACTAATGGACGAAGACATCTTCATGTACGGCGAAGACATAGATTGGTGCTGGCGCATCAAAGAAGCCGGCTTCACCGTCACATACATACCAGACGCCGTCGTCTACCACTACCACGGCGCATCAAGTCGCCTGCGTCCTGTTGGTGCCACCATCAATTTGCATCGCGGCATGCACGTCTTTTATGAGAAGCACCTGTCCAAAAAATACTGGGCGCCATTCAATTGGCTTGTGTATGCAGGCATTTGGATCCGCTGTTTTATATTCATGATTCTCGGCACGCTTAGACAATTGCTGCCTTCAGAATCGCAAGTTCCAGAT
Source organism: Candidatus Obscuribacterales bacterium (assembly GCA_019744775.1). Classification (NCBI taxonomy): domain Bacteria; kingdom Bacillati; phylum Candidatus Melainabacteria; order Candidatus Obscuribacterales; species Candidatus Obscuribacterales bacterium. Next base: position 544,565 of record JAIETZ010000003.1, on the reverse strand, counting down.
AGTGTTCTGGAAACACAAAAAGCGCAGAGCAAATGATAGTAATTACTGGAGCCTCAGGACTAATCGGCACGGCCCTTACCAAAAGACTGTCCAGTCATCCGCTTAGACTGCAAGTACGCCGACGAGCAAGATTATCTCCTGAAATTGCCGTCAGCAACGTTCAAGTCAAGGAAATTGACTTCGAATCCTGCAGCGATAATTCCATCTCAGCAATTCTGCAAGGAGCAGATACAGTCATTCATTCGGCTGGATTAGTGCACAAGCCGGAGGCCGGCTACGGCGAATACGAACTTTTAAATGTCAGAGCAACAGAACAAATTGCCACTCTTGCAGCCAAAGCCGGCGTAAAAACATTTGTATTTTTAAGCACCAGCGCCGTCTACGGCTCAGGTCCGTTCGAAAACATTTCCGAATCAGCTCCACTGAAAGCGGAAACCCCCTATGCGGTATCAAAATTGCGCTGTGAGCAATTCTTGAAAAATCTAGGAACATTCGAGCGTACAATCGTAATTCGTCCCGCGCTTGTTTTTGGTGAAGGAGACAGAGGTAATTTAATAAGCCTCATTCGACAGATCAACACCGGAAAATACTTCAATATCGGCGGCAACAAAGCAGAGAAAAGTCTAATTTACGCAGCGGATGTCGCCGAAGCCATAGCCCTATTGCTCGAAAAATCCGCTGCAGGATACCAGGAATACAATGTTGCCAATCCTGAGACAATTTCGGTCACCGAACTTTCCAACCAAATAGCCCTTTGCTTGAAGAAAAACAACAAACTTGTCTCCGTGCCTGAGCCACTTCTACGTGCTGGGGCTTCAGTGTTGCAAGGCGTCCTCGGCAACAAAGCACCAGTGAGTAACTCCAAGTTAGACAAACTAACCACAACCACAACCTGCTCGGTAGCCAAACTAACAGATACAACAAATTTCCAACCGACCTTTTCGCTGACAAATGCATTGTCCAACGAAATTGCCTGGGCAAAAGCTTCCGGACTGCTTAACTAATTAGCCGCCAACGTTTCGGACTGCGTGTCAACCAGAATCAAGCACCCTTAAGTAAGAATTCCGCAGGTGAGTCTAAACACGCGCGCTCATCGATCTCATCAAGCAATTCGCCAATTGCCATTTGAGTTTCCCACACCGTTGGGTGGTCTAATCCCATTGAAGCTTGTTCGATCAATAAAGCACGTCGCAACAGGGCAAACGCCTCGGAATAATTGCCGAGAGCTTGACACAAAAGTCCTACATTGAATAGGTCACAAGCAACGACCGGATGAACGGCACCAAGTTCGGCTTCTTTAATACAAAGAGCACGCTGGGCAAGCTTCTCGGCTTTCTCATACTCACCTGCTTCAATTGCCTTGTCGGCAAGGTCATTCAGGTGTCCCGATTCCTCGAGAATTTCGACTCCGGTCAGCAACCTTACATCAATAGACACTGTGTTTCTCCCAGCGGTAGTTAATTGATATCTGAATACCGAACTCCCTAACCCCGGATACTCATTTGTCCAGACGTGAGGATTATAGCCAACACGCTAAGGAAAAACTGTACTTGACTTTACCGGCACCCCCTAACTCAATAGGGAAAGCCAGGGGCATTAGCAGCAGTTAAGCAACGTGCGTTCTATATGTTCGTGTTCTTAGTATGGGCGATCGCAGATTTGCTCGAAAACTTATCGGCAAGTACTTCAAAGAAATTTACAGCACCAAGTCCATTCAAGTGAACGGAGTCTTCGAAATACTCTTTGGGAAATCTCTTCTGATCATTCAGGTCAATAATCTGCGCGTCGTATTTTCCAACCAGCGCGAGCACGTCCTTCTTATATATGTTGTAGAAGTTGGCCGGCATGATGTCCATGTTGTCTTTCGTAATGGGCATATTCACAAGAACCATCTCAATGCCGTTGTCGTGCGCAAACTTCATAAGCTTCTCAAGGTAACTCAATTGCGTGTAATAGACTTTTGGTTTGAACGGCAGATAGCGATAGCGGTACTGATCCAGATTATCTGCGTACTTCGCTTGCTTCTTATCGTAAGGCGTGAAGCAAAGATCAGACGGGCCGGTATCTTCAGGTAATTGCACAAGAGCAATTCCTCTCAATTCAAACGGTGCATGATTGAGATCCATCTTGATACCAAGGCTGGTCAGCAACTGTTTCATGCCTTCGTTTTGCAAATATACAAAATCAAGACGCTTTTGATAGAGGAAGCTTGCCTTTGTAAGCACATGCTCAACGCGCTCCCAAAATCCTTTGCGTGCATCCCATTCCTCGTCGGACAAGTCTCTAATACGTCCCACATAGCGGAACGTCTCCGTACTTGCAGGGCTCGCAAGTGTATTGTCCATAAAGTCACGCGGAGCAATGCCGTAGACAATGGTTTTCGGTTTCATGTTGCCGGTGAGTAATCGCGAACAGATAACGTAAGCATCAGACGCCATTTGCCCGCCAATTGCAAAAGCAAATGTACGAATGTCTTGATCTTTCTTCCTCATCAACTCTTCAAAATAAAAAGAGCGGTGGTGGAAGGCAGCATTTTCCGGTCTGTTGTAGTGAGTCGAATCACCACCGTGCAGGGCATTCATCATCAATGAAGAACCCAGCAAGACGACATCGGGGGCCTGCTTCTGCCGGCGAAAATCTTTTATCGCCCACCACACCCAACTACGATTTGGCGAATTGTAGTGATCGATTGGCCAGTAATTCCAAGTTAGGCGCGCACCGACATCGAGAAGTGCAAGAAGCGCAATTCCAATTACGACATAGCTCAGAACTTTGGTTCTGCTCACTGTCTTCTTATTCGGCTCTCTCGATTCTGTCATCGCGGGCTATTTGGTCCTTCGGTCAACGTGGGTGAATCCTGGTCCTTCGTAGGGGCGCATTGCATGCGCCCGCAATCGTTAAAACTGGAAGTAAATGAATCGTGGTGATTTATCCGGAGAAAACACAAGAACCAAAAACATCATGACGACGCAATAGGCTACCTTCAGCGGTATCGGTGTTTTCGCAACCCACTGAGTCTTGTTCAGATAACCCATCACGATATGCGTCACTGCCAATATCGGCAACAGCAAGAAAATTGACGGGTAGATTAGCGGGTAGTTGATTGAAGTCAGCGTCAACGCGAACGCCTGAGCACCCTTAGTTGCTGCTTCAAAGAAGAACATCTTCTGCAACATCGTCATTGCAATTTCAGTTGTTTCAGCACGGAACAACACCCAGCCGATGCAAACAACATGGAAAGTGAAAAGCATGGACAGAAGATTACCCGGCTTGCTGGCAAGAAACGCCGTGAAAGCCTTGAAGCCTTCTGTAAGACGTTGAAATTCTTTGTGCACAACAAGCGCGACTCCATGAAAAACACCCCAGAGAAGGAAATGCATGGCTGCTCCGTGCCAGAGACCACCAAGCGCCATCGTCAAAAACAAATTGCGATAGTTGAGCCAACGCCCACAACGCGAACCACCCAAAGGAATGTAGAGGTAATCACGCAACCAGGTTGAAAGTGAAATATGCCAGCGATGCCAGAAGTTGGCGATGTTGTTGGCCAGGTACGGCAGGTTGAAGTTGATTGGAACCTTGTAGCCGAATAGCGCTGCCGAGCCACGAGCAACATCCGTGTAGCCGGAGAAGTCGAAGTAAATTTGGAAAGCAAATGCGTAAGCAAATATCCAGAGATCCATCCCCGTAAACAGCTTTGGATGCGCAAAACCACCTTGCACAAAAAATGTCAGGTTATCTGCGATCAGCACTTTCTTGAATAGCCCAAGCAATATGAGTGCAATACCATCATCAAAATGCGACATACAGAATTTGGGAACAGCAAGAAACTGCGGCACAAAATCTTGATAACGCTTAATTGGTCCGGCAATTTGTGTCGGAAAGAAGGAAGCGAACAGTGCAAAGCCCGGAAATGACCTAACAGGTTGTCCGCCGCGATAGACATCAACTACGTAATGAATGAATTCGAATACAAAGAATGAAATTCCCAACGGCAAAATAATGTCGAAAGGAATTTTCGGGAAGGTGATGCCAAATGGTTTCAGCGCAGACGCAATAGTGTCGTCCAGGAAGAAAGCGTATTTGTAGAATGCCAGCGTCGCTAAGTTGCCGACCACGCTTATCGTCAGCCACAACTTCTTGCGGGTTTCTGATTTGGCAATTGCCAGACCAAGAAAATAGTTGAAGACCGTTAGCCCGATGATCAGGAATATGTAAATCGGTCTCCAGCTCATGTAGAAGATGTAGCTGGCAGCAAGCAGTAAGTACACGCGGAAGCGCTGGGGAATTACCCAGAAGAGCGCCACAACGATGGGCAGAAAAATTGCGTACTGAATAGAGTTAAAAAGCATCGCCTACGCCAAAACAACCTAGTTATCAACAGGTCCATTAATGATAACCAGGTTGTTTTGTAAGATCCACGAGGAAAAACTAATGAGTTTCCTTCGCAGGAGTCGTCGCAGCTTTCGTTGCTCCGTCCTCTTTGGCTGTTGAAGCAGCTTCAGTTTCCTTGATTACTGCCTTCTTGGCATCAGCCACTTTGGCAGTTTTGACGAAACGATGCATGCGCTTATTGCGAATTTGCTCAAGCTTAGCTTCGTGCTCTTCATTGACCAAATCCATTACTACCAGTTGTTCCCAGACTCCAGGATGATCCTTGACAAGATCTTCTTTCGGCAGAGCTGTAACTTCTGGAATGAACACAACCGTATCAACAAAGCTTGGCTGGGCTTTCCAGACGCACATGACGCCTTGGTCACCGCCGTAGTAAATACGGATCAGAGCTACAAGACCGACAAGAGCTACGACCAAAAGAATCAGTGTTAGATTTTTAGACATAAATAACCGACACTTCCTAATTCAAACCACACAACATGATTATTTTGTCAGCATTTCGTCTGTAAATCTATTCCCTAGTTCAGGGATTTAAATTTTGTGCAATTCGCTCCACTTTTCAGCCAGCACGCGGCGAACTTGATCAATGAAGGAAGAAACCTCGTTGCGACCATGAGCAGGTCCAACTGGTGTTAGTTGCAGGCAGCTAAATTCCTGCCCTTCGATACGCACGACAGGCGCACGGCGCGGTTGTTCGCTCAACTCAATAAGCTCAACCGGCACCGGCAAGCGCTCTTCGGCGATTGCTGTTTCCAGGATATCTAATACACGGCGTATCGAACTGCCCGGTTCGTACATCAATTCCACTCTCATCTATACCTCCTCGTCCGCCTGATTTCAGGCATCTGTACTTAATTGCTGCCATGGAAACCGTGGCGTGACCACCACAAACGTTAAGGAATAATGAAGACTATCCTTGGAATCCATTTTATGGACATCGGGCAGTTTGGCAACTTCACAATGCTTAATATTTATACCCGTTCACGTCGATTTTAAAACCCGGAGGCCGTGTTAGGTCCCAATCCCGGGAATGTACTGTGTTACTGGCAGGTAGGACGGAGGCGGGAAATGCACTCGGAAATAGTCGCGGCGACGGGGCACCTTGTTGATTCGCAGATTCTGACGGACATCTTCGACACGATCATCGCCTGCCAGGCATCCTACGAGGTGATGGAGTTCACCATCGGGCGCACTAACGACGAATTCTCCAAGCTGCAGCTCAAGGTCTACGCCGACACAAAAGAAAAGCTCGACCAGACATTATCGAGTCTCATGATGCTCGGCTGTTATCCCGTTGATGAAGCCGACTGCCAGATAATCAAAGCCGACATGGACGGCTGCGCACCAAAAGAATTCTACTCAAGCACCAATCAACGCACCGTCGTCAGACACAAGCAAAATTGGATCCCCGTCGAAAACCAACGCATGGACGCCGTCATTCGTCTCACCGACGGCACGGCAACTTGCCTCAAGTTGAGAGACATCCGCAAGGGTGACCAGATAGTCTGTGGGCACGAAGGCATTCGTGTAATGCCGGAATTTAAAGCACGCGACCGCATGGGCTTCGCCTTCATGTCGTCGGAAGTCTCCTCCGAAAGACGCGTCGAAACCGCCGTTAAAAAAGTCGCCGAGTTAATGAAGGAGAAGAAAGCCGCAGGTGAAAAAATTGTTTTTGTTGCCGGTCCCGTCGTCGTTCACACAGGCGGCGTCGAGCACTTATGCAAATTAATTCGCAAAGACTATGTTGATGTTTTGCTCAGCGGTAATGCTTTGGCAGTTCACGACATAGAAAATGCTTTGTTCGGCACGTCCTTAGGTGTAGACCTAGAGAAAGGACTGCCGATTCACGAAGGTCACAAGCACCACATGAAGGCGATTAATACAATAATTCGCGCTGGTGGCATAGCAAAGGCTGTAGAGATAGGAGTATTAAAATCCGGCGTTATGTATGAGTGCATCAAAAACAAAACGCCATTTGTCTTGGCCGGTTCAATCCGCGACGACGGACCCTTGCCTGAGACGGAAATGGACTTAATTACCGCTCAGAATCAGTATTCCGAGGCAATTAAGGACGCCGGATTGGTTTTGTGTCTGTCATCCATGTTACATTCAATAGGAGTGGGTAATATGTTGCCCGGCTGGGTTACCACCGTTTGTGTGGACATTAATCCGGCTGTTGTCACCAAATTATCCGATCGCGGCTCAGCCCATGCGTTGGGCATAGTGACAGACGTAGGGCTATTCCTCAATCTGTTGTCGGCACAACTCTAATAATTGAGGGAACATAATTACCAGACGCGCGTCCGTCATTTAATAAGTGGCATATTAGGTCAGACGCTCAGGAGTTAGGTGACGTGATCAATTTAGTGCGGCGCAATGCGCGACTTTGGCTTCCAATTTTGCTCAGTTTTGCTGCGGGCGCAACTTCCATACAGTTTGCTTGGGCAGGCAATAGCGAGCCTTTAGTTCTTCAGGAATCCTCTTTAGAAAACCAGACAAAGTTAAACGTAGACACTCTCAAATCAGCACAAAGCGAAATTAAGAATCTGCACATCGTAAGCTCGGATTTAGTGCGCGGCGCACAACCAAGCTATAAGGGATTGCAGCTTCTAAAACAAGCCGGCGTAAAAACAATCGTCAACTTGCGCAATGAAGAGAAGTGGATTAGAAGCGAGCGCACACTCTCTCAAAAACTCGGACTCAAATACGTAAGCATCCCGCTTAGTTCATTTAATACAATTCCCCAAGAAGCAATTGATGAATTCTTGCGCCATGCGTTGGGTCCTTCCAGTCAGCCGGTATACGTTCACTGCATGCTCGGCGAAGACCGCACCGGCTTAATGTGCGCTTCATATCGCATGCACAAGGACGGCTGGTCAACGCAAAAAGCCTTTGAAGAAGCAATCAGCTTGGGATTCAAACCATTCTTAATTCCCCTCGTTAATGCCCTTTGGGGTTATGGACAACTCCTGGGACATCGAGAAGAAGCGCCTTCTATGGCTTATGTTTATGACGACATAAAACAGCGAATTAACAGTAAAATGGGACCAGTACTGGGCAGCAAATTCAAGCTCTAAGTTAACTAAAAAACAACCAATGCAATTACAAGTGCAAAAATTCGGGGTTGAGAATTCGTCCAATAAACCGGACGTTATCCTCATCCATGGTACAGGCGGCAACGCAAGCCTCTGGACGGAGCAGGTTAAACCTCTGGTTGATATGGGTTTTCGCTGTTATGTGCCGGAATTGCGCGGACACGGCTCTACATCAGAGCCGGGCGAAGAAGCTGATCTCAGTGTTCATGTAAATGACATGGTTGAGACTTTGCAAAACGAAGACATTCGTTTCCCGGCAATTTTCATTGGTCATTCACTGGGTGCCATTATTTCTGTGCAGATTGCCGGTAAATTCCCTGAATTAATTGGCCAGTGTCTTGCTGTTTCATTGCCTATCAAAGTACCGAAGTTAACCTCAAGCGCATTCAATTGGTTTTTAAACCTTGGCGTTTATCATGGCTTAAAAAAGAGCCTGATCAAAAATCGCTTACCTATTCGTGAACAGGCTTTGCTTGAAGCAGAGTGGCATAGCTTGAGCCAAATACTCAAACACTTTGGTCCGCTTGATCTAACACACCATGTGAAAGATATTCCAGCACCCGTGCATCTTGCCTATGGTCGCTTCGACGTAGTAGCACCATATTTCTATGGCCAACGCCTTCACAAAGCAACGCCGAATTCTACACTGGAAATTTTTGAATGGTCCGGACACAATCCAATGGATGACAGACCCGATCAATTTAAAACTTGGATGCTCGATAAAGTCACTCGTCATCCACGTTAAGGTTAATCGAACGGGCGCATGCAATGTGCCCTCACAAATGCGAATAACATTACACGGTTAGAGTCCGAAAACGCCTTTGACGCTTTTGACAAATCCGCCCACGGGATCATCAGCAGCAGGTTTTGCTGCTGTTTTCTTCGGCAAGATTTTTCCAAGCAATGAAATATTGTAGGTGTTGTCTTCCGGCATCATCACATCCGGACGGCGCATCAAGGCAACATCTTCCGCCTGATGACTATCACCAATATGACGAGTAATCACTTGCCCGTCAGTAAGGAATAACGTCGCTTCACCAGTCTCTTCGGACATCATGAACGCTTCGCCTTCTTTCAGAGTCGAAGTGCCGTGCTTGGCTAAGTAGTTCAACCTCATCGTCCACGGGTCATTGCTCTTATGTATCTGATTCAGTTCAGATTCATACCGAGCTTCTTGCTCAGCGGTACGTTGTTGGTGATAACTTAGAGCCAGCGATCCGGGCTGGCTCGCCGGTGGCTTTTTTGGGCGCGTACCCGTGCTTTTCGCAACTGCTGGTTTTGGTTGCGCAGGTGGCAGTGTATAGGTAGGCACAATCGGTGCTGCTTCTATTTGCGTAATCTTAGCTGGTGCTTCCACCGGCAAGATTTTCGATATACTCGATGTGCTGGTGTAGGTTGTCTCTGCCGGCAAAGAGTGATGAGCACTCAATGCAACATCCGGCATGCTGCTGTGCTTAACAACAACTTTGGTTTCGGTTTCCGGCTGTGGTTCAGAATTCCGCCACGCAAGCAATCCACCCATAAAACTACGGCGACGCTTGGTTGGTTGTGCTGCTGGTACTTGTTGGCGAGCAAGTCTTTCATTTAGTTTCGCTGCTTGCTCACGAATTACTTGGTCAACTGCCTTTTGACGCGCAGCAACAGGATCATCCTCATGCTTTTGTTCAGGCTCGCGCTTGAAGAAGGACATTAAGCCACCGGACTTTTGCTCTTGTGCGCGCTTAGCTTCAGCACGAGTTTCAGCAAGAATTCGCTCGACTGCATCTTCTGTATAAGAGGATGAAGCATCAGCGATCATTTTGCCGGCTTCGTCATGGCTGTGATGCGTCACAACCGTGCGAGTCGATTTCCCCTTTAAGATTTCGCTGGATGGCGGTGGCTCAAGCACAGCTTCAGAGACTGCTTCAACTACCGGCACAGGCAGAACACCATGAGGCATCTGCATAACAGGAATACTCGAAAGAAGTTTTTCCGTATCGTCATGCTGAGCTTCATTTTCCGTGCGAACTACCTTATAAGGAAGTGCCTTGGGTGGTGTAATTCCGAGAATCTCGGACAACTCACCCAGCGCTTGCTCCAAATTACCTTGCTGCACACGAACAGTAGCCAGCAATATACGTGCTTGCCAGTTGTGTTTCACATCGGCGTCAGCAACAATAGCTTGTTGCAGCGCCGACTCGGCTAATTTCAAGAAACCGCGACTTTGGAAAATAACCGCTTGCTCGTAAAAAGCTTTGGCGTCCTTCGGATTGTCTTGGGTTGCCTTCAAAAATTCAACAAGTGCTGCATCAACCGCATCATGCTCTTTGAGATACATGCCGAGTTCGTAATGCGAACGCGGGAATCTGCTCTTGGCTAAATTTTGTAGTTTTTCCCTGCTTGGACCCGGCACCACGCTTGGTACCACCATCTGCGTGTGCATGGCTAAGTTAGCCGGAGGAATTGGTACCGTCGCCTTTCGTGGCTGAGCGCATACAGGCAAAACGACGGTCAAAGCCAGAATCACTGGAATTGCCCTTCTCTTCATTTTGTCCTTTCTGCCGGTAATTACCGGATGAGTGCATAGCAAATAGATTAGATAGAACTAAGCGATATATTACCTTAGTTTTTGATAAAGCAACGCTCTAAGTTCCTAAAGAATGTTTTCCAGGCCGGTTCTTCGATTGTTTTGAGTGCTCGGACAAGCACCGTTTTGATACCAGCACGATGTCCACCGAGCACATCGGTCAACGGCCGATCGCCGACAACAACGACTTGCTCAGCAGGCAATTTTAAGATCTCAAGAGATCTCTGAAAGCCCCACCGGCGCGGCTTTGCAGCTCTTGCGATAGCCGGCATTCCGAACAACTTTTCGGCTTGTTTTACGTAGTCATCTTTCTTGTTATTGCTCAAAATAACGACGCGAAAATTCTCGTGAACTTTCTTCAGCCATGCTTGAACTTCTGTGGAAACCACATTGGACTTGGGCGCCAGCAAGGTACTGTCGAGATCAAAAATGATGCCGCGCACTCCAGCATCACGAAGATGATCCAGATTTATATCTGTTATATCTCCATCGATAATATAAGTTGGCTTAAGTAATACCATTTTCACCCATACAACAAGTATGATTCCACTACACTAAGAGTACAAATTTTTGTCTACTCTTGTAGCAATCCTCTCATTCCCGAGCGATTAGATCATTTCCTTTGGTTAAAATGGCAACCTGTGTTTAGCTTCACCAGACAATCGCGACAAAAAGAAAGAACGAGCGCCAGAGACCAGGGCACTCAATTAACGCACGTCGCCATAATAATGGATGGCAACCGCCGCTGGGCAGACAACCGTGGCTTGCCGCGCTTAAGCGGACACCAGGAAGGTGTAAAAACCCTGAAGAATCTAGTCAAGCACGTAGCTGCTGCCGGGCTGAAGTATTTAACCGTCTACGCTTTCTCATCAGAAAACTGGAATCGCAGCAACGAAGAAGTCGATTACCTGATGAAGCTCTTCGGCAAAGTTGTGACAGATGAACTTGATGAACTTGCGCAGAATAACGTGCGACTTCGTTTTATCGGCGACACCGCAGGCATGCCGGCAGATTTGCAGAAGCACTTCGCGACAGCTATTGAAAAAACGAAAGAGAATAAGGGACTGTCGTTGCAGGTGGCACTTAACTACGGATCGCGCTTGGAACTAGCGCAGGCTATGCAGTCGATTGCAGGTGACTTACAAGCAGGCAAAATAAGCATCAGCGACATCGACGAGCAGTTAATCAGCTCCAAGTTATACACCCGCGAAATCCCGGACCCTGACTTGATCATTAGAACAGGCGGCGAAATGCGCTTGTCGAATTACTTGTTATGGCAAGCCGCGTATTCAGAGCTATACGTGACACCACAACTGTGGCCCGACTTCAGCCCAGAAGAATACGACAAAGCCGTCTCCGAATTCGCTGTGCGCGAGAGACGCTGGGGTCTTTAATTACTGATACTGCCCACCAGGTGCTTGGCTGTAACCGCCGCCGTATGGCATTTGTTGCATCGGCTGCATGGGTTGCATCGGCATCATGGAAGGTGCGGCTCCTGCAGCTATCTGCAAATTCGACTGCAAGACGATAGGCAAATTGGTGCCAGCGGGAATTTGTATCTCGTTGCCTTTGCGATACGCGGCATCAAGTAATCCAACGCCACCACCCATCGCTGTGCCGAACACGGCACCCATACCTGTCGCCATGCCCATGCGTCCGCCGGACATGCCGCCGACGATAGCTCCCAATCCTGTACCAAGTGCAGCACCACCGCCTGCTCCAACACCTGTAGCAAGTAAACTGTGTCCAACGCGGCCCATTCCTGTGCCACCAGTTAGACGCAATTGATCAGTGTTGATCTTTGCAGTCATCGGAAAACTACGACCATCTGGTGTTTGAATTTGATTGAAAGTTATCTCAACGCTGCCATTGGCACCAAACTTTAGATGTTTCGCCGGCACTACATTGGTCACTTGTCCAATGATTGTCGAACCGGATGGAATAACCAATTCCGATCCCGAATAAATAGGTTGCGAGATTGTACCTTGTACTTGCTCGCCAACTTGTGTTGTTTCTGAGTTAATCGAATTCTTCAACGTCGCCGAAAATTGTGTACCGGCAGCAACTGTTGCTACGTAGCCTTGATAGAAGTTGGGACGCTGCGAGTACTGTGGTGGCATTTGTTGTTGATACTGCGGCTGTTGCGGAGCATATTGCGGTTGCTGTTGTTGCATTTGCGGATAACCACCGCCACCATATGCACCCTGCTGTGAATAACCTTGCTGAGGCTGTTGTGGTGCATCAAATGATTGACCATACGGTGATTGCATGTACGCCGGCTGCTCAGTTTGCGCATAACCTTGTTGCATGCCCTGACCTTGCGGCAATTGTGGTGGCTGACCATAACTTTGTTGTGGTTGACCGTAATCTTGTTGGGCCATCATCTGGCAATTGGCCGGCAGAGCTGTAAAAACCAAAGCTACTGCTAACGACAAACTAGGCACTCGAAATTGACGCATTTTTATAACCTCTTGAACTAAGGCGACACACAAGTTCGCCGTAGCCGCCCTACGAAGTACATAGTAACCCGAAAATGCTTAAAACGCTGACGGGATGCCGAAGATAAGCAATTGCTAAGGCGTTATCAAGAATCTACGGAAGCGGGCGCATGCAATGCGCCCCTACGGAGGACCAGGAGCCCACGTAAAGATTGGGAACCTACGTAAATACTTGGCTCATGGCAGTGCCTTGCTGCTCAACGCTGGTAATCAGCCCTTCAAGGTTAATCTTCTGACCCTTGGCGGTTAGTACGACAAGGATATGACCGGGCACTTGATAGAAGTGCAAAATGCCTTGGTCAGTGAGCAACGTCATCTGCAACAAACTGCCGCGATTCATTCGCTGAATCGAAATGTCGTTGTTGGAAAAAAGCGTCGCGCAGAGCGATCCAAGAGTAGAAACATCCATCTCCGCAGGAAGCGATGAGGATATTACTGCACCTTCGTTGTTGATGAGTACGCCACCCAAAATGCCGTGCTTACCATTGAGGGCATCTAACAGCTCTTTAGCCTTAGCTTCATTGCTCATGTAGATCTCCTCGGTTATTTGACCTTTTTAACGCTCCGGTTTCGCTTCGCTCCGGTTTCGCTTCGCTCCGCCTTCGCTTGCCTTCCGGCATACCAACTTCACTTCGCTGCGACCTGCTCGCCGCAGCTCTTGCTACGCTTACTTTACCTTAACGGGTGCCTTAATTGTATGCGATGGACGCACGGCAGGCGGGGCATTCTTGTCAAGAACTGCTGGCTTCTTACCATCAACAACATCAGCTGGAATTGGATTAATTGCCGGGTTACCAGGAGCCACCTTTATTCCAGGCTTACCGGAGTAGACATGTTCTCCACCCTTATTCTTCGTTTCCGAAGGCTTCACATCCGAGCGCTTTTTCGCTTCGTCTTGGGCGTTCTTTTCCTTATCCTTGGCTACATCGGGAGAAGGGGGCTGTCCATCAGCAGCTGCTTTTCTTTCGCCTTCCTTCGGCTCGTCAGGTTTTGCGTTCAACTTCTTGACTTTAAAGATTTCCACCCACGGATCGTCAAGAGCAGCGCTGAATACTTTTCCAACAAGCTCCAACTGGTCGCCTTCCTTCAAGGTGGCGAGCAATGTGTTGTCTGGGTCTTTCTCTTTTGGAATCGCCATTGCCATCTTTAGTTCAGACAGAGGGACGTGTGTATCTTTTTTGAAAATCAAGAAAGACAAAAAGCTCTTAGATGGCTTCATCGCTGGTTTGTAATCGAGAGCCAGGCTACTGAAGCTGGAAAAATCACCTTGAAATTTGACGTTTTTATTCAAATATTCATGCGGCTTGTTGACCAAATCATCAGGAGTTACATCCATGACATTTTCCAGGACAGGTTCAACTTTGGGCGGCTCAGTCTTGACAGCAGTAGTTGGAGTTTCCGGCTTTTTCGCAGGAGCTGCAGCCGGTTTCGCTGCCGGTCTTGCCGGAGTCTTGGCTGGTGCTTTTGTCGGAGCAGCGCCTACTGCGCCAATCTGGCCAACAGCAATCATCAAAGTCAATGACAAAGTGATTCCCAACTGCCTGTTTGTCAGCATAAATTCAAACCTTTAAAGAAACTATTTTCACTGGCTCTCATATTAGCAGAAGCTTACGCGACTTAGCCCTTAGAAAGCGATATTATTCGTCTTCTGACACAACGAGGCACTTCCGTGACAAGCTCTGAGCTATCGCCGATGATGCGCCAGTATTGGGACATCAAATCTCAATATCCAGATGCGCTTTTATTTTTCCGGCTTGGTGATTTTTATGAACTCTTTGAAGCGGACGCGCAAGTTGCTGCTCGCGAGTTGGATATAACTCTCACCGGCAGACCTGAGCCAAGCTCGCCAAACGGACGTGTGCCGATGGCCGGCGTGCCATTTCGTGCAGCCGAGCTTTATCTGGCGCGTCTTATTGCCAAAGGTTATTCAGTCGCAATTTGCGAACAAGTTGGTCAAGTCGGACAAGGCAAAGGTCCTGTTGAAAGAAAAGTCACGCGCGTTTTGACGCCGGGTACCGTGCTTGAATCGAACTTATTACCCAACAAAGAAAACAATTATCTTGTCGCCTTGAATCGCGCAGGCGATACATGGGGACTAGCCTGCGTTGATGCGTCATGCGGCGAATTTATCGTCACGCAAGTAACCGAACAACAACTGTCGCAAGAATTGGCACGTCTCAATCCGCGTGAAGTGCTTGTCGCCAAACGTGTCGGCAAGAAAACGCCAGACCAAGTGATACCAGAAGAAATTCTCGATATTCCGGCAGGACTCGAAGGGCAGTATCGCTTCACCGGTCGTCCATCAATGTATTTCCAATTGGAGCCGGCACAACGTCGCGTCATGCAAGTGTTTGCTGTCACAACACTCGACGGCTTCGGATGCCAATCAATGCCTGGTGCAATTGGAGCAGCCGGTGCGGCGCTTGAATATTTAGAACATACACAAGCTGGGCAAATGCCAAAATTTGCCGGCATTTCGACTTACAACACAAATGGATATTTGGTTTTAGATGCAAACACGAGACGCAATCTTGAACTGACAGAGACAGTACGTGATCGCAACTTCGAAGGCAGCCTTCTCTGGGCAATTGATAAAACAAGAACAGCAATGGGCAGCCGCATGTTGCGCAAGTGGTTGCTTGCTCCACTATTTTCCGTGCCGGAAATTCTTGAGCGTCAAAAAGCGGTTAGCGAACTTGTTGCAAGTTTTGATCTGCGTCAGTCATTAGGCAATTGCTTAATGGGTCTGTCTGATCTTGAACGCCTTGCTGTCAAACTGACATCGGCAACTGCCTGTCCAAAAGATTTGGTTGCCATTCAACAGTCGCTAGAGGCGATTCCTAATTTAGCGACAATTGTTGGTAGTTGCTCAAGCAAGTATTTATCCTGTCTCGGACAAATCCCAGCAAATCTCTTACGCCTCAATGATGAACTAGCTCGCGTAATTTCACCTGAAGCACCAAGAGAACTAACCGAAGGTGGCATTTTCAATCTGGGCTACTGCGCAGAAGTCGACGAAGTCCGCAGCCTGCTCGGCGGCGGCAAGCAATGGATAGAGGACTTCCAGAAGCAAGAGCGCGAACGCACAGGCGTCAGCTCACTGAAAGTAAGCTTCAACAGCACATTTGGTTATTACATTGAAATCACACACGCTAATAAAGATGCTGTACCTGCCGATTACATTCGCAAGCAGACGCTGACCAATGCCGAGCGTTTCATAACACCTGAACTAAAAGAATACGAAGCGAAGATTCTCAATGCCGAGAAAAACCAAGGCGACATTGAATACAAACTCTTCCTCGAATTCCGTCAGACAATTGCCGGATGCGGCGCAGAGCTAACGCACCTTGCTCATCAATTAGCATCTATCGATGCGCTATTGTCATTGGCAGATGCCGCCAGCCAGTACAAGTATGTAAAACCAATTGTTGATGATTCAACAAAATTGGAAATAAACAACGGTCGCCACCCTGTTTTAGAACGCTTGCTGCCAATGGGTAAATTCGTACCCAACGACACTAGACTCTATGGCTCAAGCGATGATCACCAATTGATTATCTTGACCGGACCAAACATGTCCGGCAAATCCAGTCTGCTTCGTCAAGTTGCTCACATAGTTTTACTTGCTCAAATCGGCAGCTTTGTACCTGCCGATAGCGCGCATGTCGGACTTGTTGATCGCATCTTTACACGCATCGGCGCAGTTGATGACTTGACTCAAGGTCAATCAACATTCTTAGTCGAGATGAGCGAAACAACTCAATGTTGTCTATCAGCTACCAACCGTTCACTTATTCTCTTAGACGAAGTTGGTCGCGGCACGAGCACCTACGACGGCGTATCCATCGCATGGTCAGTAGCCGAATTTCTTGCAACTCAGGTGAAAGCACGAACCATATTCGCCACCCACTATCACGAACTAAATGCGTTGAGTAACTACTACGCTCAGATAACAAACTACCAAGTAATGGTCCGCGAATACGAAGGACACGTCGAATTCATGCGCCGACTTGCCCCAGGTGGCGCCAGCCGCAGCTACGGAATCCACGTCGCGCGCATGGCAGGACTACCACCATCAATCATCGACCGCGCCCAATTCCTCATGTCCCAAATGGAACGCAAGAGCGGCGCAGCCAAACTTCTCGACAGCACCAAGAACATCCCTCAAAGCCGCGATGTCAGCGCGCTTGAAGAGGCGATGCAATTGTCGTTATTTAAGTAGACAGAGCGCATGCAATGCGCCCCTACAAGACAGAAACTCCTTAAAATCACTCCAAGCAACTGGTTGCTTAGAGCTATGGAAAGTTGATCATCCACTGTGCTAGATTTCTACTGGCACGGCCAACCTGGATACCCGGATGTCAAAAGACTTCATACCTGCCAAACCAGCAACTTGGGCTATTAAGATCGTCCAGGAACTAGCTCGCTTCAATCTATTCCTCAAGAATAAGATACAGCTGGCTGAGCAAGACTTATTGCACTTCCACAGAATCCCACCGGGCTCAGGAGTCATCCTGACCTCCAACCATGCCGATGAAGCCGATCCGCAAGTATGCTTCGAGCTATCGCGCCGGGCAAACAAGCGCTTCATCACCATGTGCAATAGAGAAGCATTTGACGAGGCATTCGGCATTCCCAAATTCGTTCTACCGCGCTTAGGCGTATTTTCAGTCAAGCGCGGTGCTCGCGATTCGGCAGCAGTCACTTATGCCCAGGACGTCGTCAAACAAGGTGAGGACGTTCTCGTCATTTTTCCAGAAGGCGAAATTTACTATCTGAATGAAAAGATTCAACCTTTCCACCATGGCGCGGTTGATATATGCCTGAAGGCAATTATCGAAAAGAGAAAAACTGATCCGGAATGGACAGCGTTTATCGTGCCGATGGCAATTAAATACCATTACGATCAATCCATTGGTCCCGAATTAGAAAAGCGCATCGCCAAAATGGAAACGGCGATGTCCATACTGCCCGAATCCGGCGCAACACTTCCGGATAGAGTACTCGAACTTCAAAAAGCCATGCTTCAGAGCGAAGAGCGCCTATACAAAGTCGGTGAAAATGCCGAGACAGCCAAAGAGCTGCGAGAAGAAATCATCACCGCCGAACACGACATTCTAGCTGAGGTGTTGGACAAGCACCCCGAAGTAAAAGTACGTGACGACGGAGCCACAATCGACAAAGCCTGGCAAATTGAAGCTGAGCTTCGAAAGTCGATCAGCAACGAAAAGGATCCAGTCAAAAGGAAAGATCTCGAATTAGATCTCAAAGCATTGAAAGAAGTTGCCCAACTAACAAGTTGGCATCCACACTACTACACCAAAGACCCCAACGCCGACAGACTTGCCGAAGTTGTCCTAAAGCTAGAACGGGAAATCTACAAAATCCAACGCCCCAAGCAGATCGCGACTAGAAGTGTCTCCGTCAAAATCGCCCATCCAATAGACATGGGAAAACACGTCGACGATTACATCAAAGACCCACACACTGTCCGCCACTCGATAAGTGAACGCCTACAACACGAAATTCAATCACTGGTCAGTACGCTTGCGAAAAAACTAAATGGCAAAAGCTAACTGGATCATCTTTCGATGACCCAGCTCTAAATAGCTGTCACCGAAATTGAAATGCATCGCTACAGAACAGATTTACTCTATTCCATACATTTCGCATCAAGTGCAACTATTCATATCTGCGATTGAGTTTTGAGGGGTTGAAATTATGCGCTTGAAAATGGCTTAATGCAACAACAATTTTCCGTCTTCAGTGGGGTTTCCCGACGACGCACACTTTTCTCTCGACAAGCGCAAAAGATGAGATAGACTAACACAATGAAACTCATAGATAGCAAAACAACGCTAGCGATTATCGCTGCCAACTTGGCAGTCTATTTTGCAGCGGTTGCATCTACGCACTTCACTTCTGTCTTATTACTAAAGCCTCCACTTCTACTTAAGTTTGGAGCTAACTTTGCGCCTTACACAATTGTCCTTGAGCAATACTGGAGAATTTTTAGTGCGGCATTTATTCATAGAGGTCCTATTCACCTTTCTATGAACTTATGGGCTCTAGCGGTACTAGGCCCGATGCTACAAGAACTTATCGGCTCGAAGAGATACCTCGTCACGCTTTTACTTTCAATCCTTGGTGGATCGCTTGCGAGCATACTCTGGGATCCCACAGTAATTTCATGCGGTATTTCCGGTGGCATTTTCGGGATGCTTGGTTGTTATGCCATCTGCACATGGATGCGCGGCAAACTAGATGCCACGCAAAAGAAATCGTTATCCAGCATAGTTGTAATCGCTGTCGCCATGTATGCAGTTCTGCTAGGAGTCGTAACACCTGGTACGGACAATGCCAACCACATTGGCGGACTACAAATCGGCATGATACTTGGCTCATGGTGCGCACTGTCACCGATGCAAACTAAAAAATGGCAACATCTCGCCACTATATCTCTCCTTTTAGGCTTCTCGATACCAGTTGGACTCTTTCTCTGGGAAACCAAAACTCTTTCATCAAGCAGTAGATTGCATGTATTAGCAATCGAACAACAAGCGGCAACTCTTGCTGCTGCTCACAAGAATGACGAAGCTCTCAATTTGATAAATGCTGCTCTTAAAAAATATCCGGAGACGGTTTCATTGCTTGGTACACGGGCTCCGATATTGATGGAGCTCAAACAATTTCCCGAAGTAATAGACGACTGCAACAAAGTCCTCGCAGTTGAAAACAATGACCAAGCAATTCTTTTGACACGCTCAATTGCCAATCACCATCTGGGCAATGAAAGAGCTGCCATCCTAGACCTAGATATAGCTATCAAGCTAAATCCAGAAAAGGCTCTTGCCTATAACAACCGTGCATGGAGTTATGCAGCACTCAAAGAATATGACAAGGCGCTGACAGATATTAATAAGGCAATTGCCTTGGACAAAAACCTGCCGACATCGCACGATACAAGAGCTGTAGTTCTTTTTGGACTTGGCCGCTATCAAGCTGCGCTTGAAGCCGTCAACACAGCTATCGGGCTGAAAAAGGACGACGGAGCTTTCTACTATCACAGAGCCGGCATACTTTCTCAACTAGGAAAAGAAAACGAAATCAGCAGTGATCAATTAAAAGCAAGCAGACTTTGTTATAAACCTGAACCTTGGGAACACCAACTGTTCAATTTGAAACGATCAACAGATTAGTTATCACGCCTTAGCAGCTGACCGTTCAGCTTCTTCGGCTTTGACACCTTCAGCTAAGTCAGCTATGGCTTGACGCACGCGCTTAGTCAATTCTTGGCTGGCGCGTAAGTCGGCGCGACCGGCTTCGGGGTAGATGGGCAAACCGAAGGAGACTTTGACGTGTGCTGGGTGGATCATGTGGCTGCCTTTTGGCAGGACATCATAAGCACCGTGAATGTAGGCAGGGACAATTGGCGCTCCTGTTGCAATTGCCAGTTTGGCAGCGCCTGGTTTGAAGACGCCTAGTTCGCCAGTCATGGAGCGTGTGCCTTCGGGGAAGATAACCAAAATGCGTCCTTGCTTCAGCAAGGCTTCGCATTCTTTCAGGCTTTCTTCGAAGTTGCCAAATCTTTCGAATGGTACAGCATTGATTACATACGATGAGAAAGTCGCCATGAATTGATTGCCGAAGAAGTAATCGGCGGCGGCAACCGGGTGAACATATCTTAGATGGCTTGATGGGAAGCTCATCAACACAGCCAAAGTGTCATAGTGGCTGGTGTGATTTGCCGCGACGATGAATGGCGGATCTAACAATAAGCGGTCAGCGCCTTCTGTTTCGTGCTGGTTGTAGATTTTAACGAATGCTTTGAGACCAATGCCCATTGCACGGCGAGCATGAGCGAGGATTGGCTCGTCTCTAAATGGAAGGTTTTTGACTTCCACCCATTTTCTCGGCCACGGCTCACTTGGTACAAGCGGCTCGACTTCTGCAGTTGGGTCGCTACTTGTTTCGCCGGCAGCTTGGTGTCCTTTGACGCTCTTCACCAGGACGACAAGATCGTCGACGGTCTGCACATCTTGCAGAGAGTCTTCAGGCAGATTGATGGAGAATTTCTCTTCAAGACGGCATGCAAGTTCAAGACGAGCAAATGAGTCTAGTCCAAAATCCCCTTCGAGATTGGCTGTCGGTAGAAACTCACGAGAGTCCGATGGACTTATGGCACGCAATACGTTTGGATCCATTACATCGCCTATTTGACGGCAAACGATAAGTCCGTCTTCATCCCAATCAATTGGTTGTTCAGGAACACCTGATTCATCCTTTTGCTGATTGAGTTCAAATAGCCTCTGCACTTCGCCGCGCTTCACTTTTGTCGTAGCAGTACGCGGCAGATCATGATCCCAAATTTGGAATCCAGCCAAGGCTTTGTAATCAGCAAGCTCAGACATGCACTGGGTGATAGCTTGTCTCACCTTCTCTTCACCATCCGGCCAAGCTTTCGCGTTGTCGTTGATCACAACAACCGCAAATGGTTTTTCGCCCTGTGGCCCTTTGCGTCCAAAGACACAAGCTTCTTTAATAAGTGGGCTCTTGAGGAGCGCATCTTCAATTTCTTCCGGATAGACATTGTAGCCACCAGCGGTGACGATCATGAATTTCAATCGACCGGTAATGTGCAAATGTCCATCTTTGTCGATGAAGCCGCTGTCGCCCGTGTGCAACCAACCATTGCGTAAAGCTTTGTCCGTCTCTTCCGGATTTTCGAAATAGTGCGACATGACGTTTGGACCACGCACAATTATTTCGCCAATACCTTCGGCGTTTGGTTCGTGAATTCTTACTTCAACACCATTGATAGGTAGTCCGACTGTATCGGATTTTTTACTGTAAGTGCGATTGGCAGCAACAATTGGAGCCGCTTCTGTTAGACCGTAGCCGGTCAGCAAATTGATGCCGTAAGAGCCAAGCCCAGTGATAACTTCAGGCGGTGTCGGCGCTCCACCGGACAACCAGAATTTGATTTTGCCACCGAGCTCCTTGTGAATTTCCTTGAAAAGCACAGACGCCATTTTTGGTCTGACTTTGATTATTTGCTTAGCTGCCTGTATTGCAATTTGTTTGGAACGCGGTTGTTTTTCAATTTCGGCTTCAATTGCATTGAGCAACATTTGAAACACCATCGGTGTTCCCATAAGCACGGATATCTTTTCCGTCTTAAGCAGCGCCTTGAGATGGGCTGGTCCTTTCAACTGGCTGTAAATAATAGTCGAGCCATTGTTGAGTGGTCCCAAGCAACCGCCTGTAAATTCGAGCATGTGGGACAACGGGAGTATAGACAACAATCTATCTTCATCGCTCACGTCATAGCTTGCGCAGACTGATTTGATGTTTGAAACAATATTGTTGTGAGTGAGCACTACACCCTTAGATGCACCTGATGTTCCTGACGTAAAAACAATCAGTGCTGGGTCTGACGGCAATGAAGTATGAAGTTTAGGTGTAATAGACTCATTGTGTTCAGCAAGCACACTTTCCAAAACAGCTACTTGCTCAGCAGGTAATTTGTCCGAGATTCGCACAAATTGTTTACGCCCGCAGAGCACAAGCTTTGGTTTTGCCCTTTCGATTACGGGCAGGACTTCGCTTATTTTTGAGCGTGCGTCGAGCGGCACCAACACCAGTCCAAGACGAAATGCGGACAACGCGGCAATCAACCACTCGGGGCAATTCTCCGACCAGATAGAAATGTAATCGCCGGCTTTCAGCCCACGTGCTGCTAAATTCTGCGCTCCACGATAAGAAAGCTTCGTCAGGTCTTCGTACTTGTATTCACGAACTCTGCCGTTGATGATGTGACGAAACGCAGGTTTCTTTTTCCAACGCGCACTGGCAGCTAAAAAGAGTTCCTGCAGGTTACTGAATTTAGTCATACAAGCTCCGGGCTATTGCCAAAAACTAGTGAGAAAAAACCTCGATGAACAAGACGTAATAATAGAATACCGGAGTAGCAAAGATGATGCTGTCGCATCTATCTAATAACCCACCGTGCCCTGGAATAAGGTTACCAGAATCCTTTACGGACATATCACGTTTTATGACTGAAATAATTAGATCTCCAAGAGGTGCGGCAATGCTTATCGAGACGGCGGCACCGACCAACTGCCAAGCGTTGAGTGTCGGCACGGCGTAGCCGAAAATTGCGGCTGCTATTAACGAACCAACAAGACCGCCGATGGCGCCTTCCACTGTCTTTTTCGGGCTGATGAGCGGTGCTAGTTTGTGCTTGCCACAAATGCGTCCCACGGTATATGCCATGACATCATTGAGGGCAACAGACATAGTCAAGTAAATGATGCATCCAAAACCATCGTTCAAATTACGGAGAAATACCAAGTGTCCCAAGAACCATCCGAAGTAGAGAATGCCGAATATCGTGAATGCTTCTTTGGCTAACATGCCTTCGTAGCGTTGTAATAATACGGGCGTGCTCAAGACAAGCATGATGATAAATACAGGCAGCACATAAAAGAAAAATGGTCGTCCAAAGCCCAATGCTTCAAGGCTAATCAAATTCGGTGTTGTCTCAAGAAATGCGGCAAGAATAAGTGCAATGCCGCCTAGTCGTCCCACCCAACGAAAAGCCGGTGTGTCAGACAAGTTGACGACACCAAAGAATTCACGCAGGCACCACAATGCTAACGTGCAAACCAAAACAGCAAATGGCAATCCACCAAAGTATGAAGGGATAAGGACAACCGGCGCAATCATGTACCAAGCGAAATAACGCTTGCGCAAATTTTCATCCGGCTTTCCACCTTTGAGTTCAGCTCCAAATACACCTAGTCCTGCTGCAATAAAGAAACCGGCAACAATGATAAGCGTGCGCTGCACAATTGGATCAAGAGTCAAGCCTTCCTCTCCTTAACCAAGAAGAGTATGCGTTGCAAACGCTGTGCAATTGTTATTATTGCCATCGGTATAAAGATAAGCATCAGGACTGTGTAAATCGTATAACCACCAATATGCAAATGCGGCTCAATATCATATGCGATACAAGCAATCATAAGATAAATCATGCGGTCGGCTTTTCCCAGGATGCCGGAATAAACACGTTCTGCTCCAACTGCTTTGCCTAGAATGCCTGTGTAACTGACTAGCAAAATTAGAATTAGTGCAGCCACGCCAATTGTCTTGTCTGTAAGAGGGCAAAGTATCAGACCGGCAAAGATTGCCAGATCAGCAAAACGATCGGTCATCTCATTGAGAACTTCACCTGCAACTCTTGCTTTGCCGGTTTGTTGCGCGAGCAGTCCATCCAAAGCATTCAATGCCAATCGGATAAATAATAATACCGCAGCCACTAACGCATACCAGGGTTCATCATCAGACAAGTAGAAAAGATCGCCGGCGACACATGACAAGAATAGCGCTGCCCACGTCAGAACGTCGGGATGCACGTTCCAAAGAAGTTTGATAAGCGGTTGCAGTTGTTGGCGAAACCAGGGTTTTATACCGTAAATGCCCATTTAATGCGTCTTGTTGCTGCCTGCCAGTTGGATATTAGCGTTATTATCCTGGTTTAGCGCATTTGCCAGTCGCTTATCGCGACAAATTGCAACATTAATAGCATCAATCAGCTTCTTACCACCGCGACCGTTCATGTGAGCAGTGTCCGAGAAATCCAACTTGTCAAACTTGTCTCCGAAGCCTGTGCCACCATTCAAGTCGACTAGTTGCACATTCCATTTTTGGCTGGCTTCACGCATGGCGGTGATGAATTTGTTGTATGCGCCTGGCGGCATCAATTGCATATTGGCTGGAGTGGCGGGCATGCTTACGAGGAGAACTTCGATGTTTTGATCTCTTGCTAATTGCAAGAGTTTATCCAGCCAGAGCTTTTGGTTTTCCAATAATTTGTCATTGCCGTTGCCGTAACGGCTCATGTATTCGCGCGTGTTGTCGTCAAATTTATAAGGAGCATCTGCCTTGACGATGTAGAGACCTTCTTCCGCTTCCATGCGCATATTTGATGGAGCATTGCGAGTTTGATCTATGTCATTAAGTGGACTCTTAACGCAGTATTTGTCCAACAACGGGTTGAAAACTTTTCTTGCCCAGTCACAAGCAACAACCTGGAAGTCCATTTTCTTGCCCCAGAGGTAGATACCGCGACCTTGCCAGTAATCGGCTTGTTGCCAGATTTGCGGCATGGCGATTCCAACGAGATCATCGATTTCTGTATAGCGCTGAAGATATTTAAATGGGCGCGTGGCTGCGGCACAGCTTACGTGCTTATCCATGAAGTCACGAACACCTGCACCAATGACTATGACGCGCGGCTTTTTGCTACCGCTTAAAAGAGTACGCGTAATCATGTAATGATCGGAAATCATGCCGCCGGGCATGGCGAAGTTGAAGCACTGGGCTTTGCGAACGCCGAGATGCTGCTTGAGCGAATCTTCCAAATAGGAAGAGTAGTGATGGTGAACGAAGTCGAAGTCTTTCTTCAGGTAGTCCGCATCTCTAAGTGCAAGCGGATGCATCATAAAGGATGAACCCATCAATGCAATGTCGGGACCTTGCTGTTGCTGAGCCAGCTCTTTTGCTGCCCACCATATCCATGTGTGAGCAGCAGGCAAACTTTCAGGATCAACTTTTGACAGAGGCTGCCACTTAAGCAACGCAATGTTTGCGACGACAAAAAGCCCGAGCGCCCATACCAATTGGCTTGTGCGAATCGTAATTTTTGATTTAGCGCTCGTCTCGTTTTCGGTCATTGCGTCCTTAGAACTGGAAATAAATAAACTTTGGCGAACCATCCGGCGAAAATGCTATCAACAAACAAATCATCACCGTCAAATAAACGGCTTGCCAACCGCGCGGCAATGTCGGCGCCTTATACGGACTTGCAAGACCAAGTGATGCAAGTTTACCGGCGATAAGTTGTCCAATAAACAGCACAACAAGAATTACCGGCAAGAGCAAGAATACAACCGGGTCATGCACACTCGGCAGCGACAAACTCCATGCTGTAACACCGGCAGGATACTGACCAAGGAAGAAAAGTCTCTTGATGATTTCCATTGCGATACTCATGTTGTCGGCGCGAAAAAATACCCAGCCGATACACACTACATGGAAGGTCAATACGATAGAGAAGATGTGAAACGCTTTTGATTTAACAACTTGCTGCCACCAAGCAAAGTTTTTCATCATACTTTGGAATTCTTTATGAGCAATAAGCATAATGCCCTGATATGCACCCCAAGCCACAAAGTGCATTGCCGCACCGTGCCAGAGACCACCAAGAACCATCGTAATGAATAAGTTGCGGTAGTTGAAAATCTTAGAGCAGCGGCTGCCACCTAAAGGAATGAAGAGATAGTCGCGCAACCACGTGGACAATGAAATATGCCAGCGATGCCAGAAGTCGGCAATTGACGAAGCTAGATATGGCAGGTTGAAGTTGAGCGGTACTTTGTAGCCGAATAGCTGGGCGGAGCCACGAGCGATATCCGTGTAACCGGAGAAGTCGAAGTAAATCTGGAAAGCAAATGCGTAGACAGCCATCCAGGCATCGACACTAGAAAGCAACTGCGGAGTTTGAAATGCGCTCTGTACCACTGCAGATAAGTTGTCCGCAAAAATTACTTTCTTGAACAAACCAAAGACAATTAAGTTGATGCCTTCGTCTACGTTTGCCCAATCGAATTTCAGTTTTGCGGAAAGCTGTGGGATGAAATCTTGATAGCGTTTGATCGGTCCGGCTATCTGCGTCGGGAAGAAACTTGCAAACAACGCGAAGTCAACAAATGATTTAACCGGTTGACTGCCCTTGTAGACATCAGTCACGTAATGGATGAATTCAAATACGAAAAATGAGATCCCCAGTGGCAAAAGAATTTGCATTGTGAGGTCTGGCAGACTTTTGCCTAACGGTTTTAAGAGGTCATTAGCAACTTCAATAGCAAAGTATGCGTACTTGTAATATGCGAGCACCAATAAATTGGCTGCAACGGCAAAACCAAGCAAGAGCTTGCGATACTTCGAACTTTTATTGATGAAGAACCCGAAAGCGAAGTTCATTACAGTCAGCCCCAAAATGAGCAGACCGTAAATTGGCTTCCAAGTCATGTAGAAGACATAGCTCGCAATCAACAGCAAGAACGGCCGAAAGCGCTGTGGGCACAGCCAAAAGAGCGCGACCACAATCGGCAAAAACAACAGATAGGAAAAGCTGTTGAAAAGCATCCCCAAATTTTACCGTTTGAAGCCCTTGCCAGCCTTAAGCCCGTCAAGTTTTACGGGCATAATTTGCCGCTTGGCAATTTGGCAATCATGAATCTTTTTAAACTTTCATCACGGGACCGGGATTTGCCGCTTTCACTTGGGCGATGATGTAATTGGCAGGGCAATAACCGGGGACAGACTATGAAAATCGCTATAGCAGGTGCGACGGGACTCGTCGGGACTGCGCTGACAGATATACTGACTGCCGGCGGTCACCAGGTGTCACGGCTTCTTCGTGT
Source organism: Candidatus Obscuribacterales bacterium (assembly GCA_019744775.1). Classification (NCBI taxonomy): domain Bacteria; kingdom Bacillati; phylum Candidatus Melainabacteria; order Candidatus Obscuribacterales; species Candidatus Obscuribacterales bacterium. The sequence continues at coordinate 517,522 of JAIETZ010000003.1, read as the reverse complement.
TAAGAAAGCCGGCGAACTCTTTTGGAGTCCTGAGGAAAATGTGCTTGATTCGGCCCAGCTTGAAGGATTTGATGCTGTCGTCAATTTAGCTGGTGAAAATATCGCGTCAGACAGATGGACTGATGCAAAGAAAAAGCTGATTCGTGATAGTCGAGTTAATAGCACGCGTCTTTTATCATCAACGCTTGCGACGCTTTCCTCACCACCTTCAGTTTTAGTAAACGCATCGGCACTCGGATATTACGGCAATCGTGGCGACGAAGTACTTACAGAGTCATCTACTATTGGTACTGGATTTTTGGCTAATGTAGTGCAGGAATGGGAGGCGGCAACTGAGCCCGCATCTTCTAAGGGCATTCGTGTTGCGCTGATGCGTATCGGGGTTGTATTGAGTCCTAAAGGCGGAGCAATGTCACGTTTGCTGCCGATATTTCAAATGGGCGGTGGCGGCATTCTTGGCTCGGGCAAGCAGTACATGTCTTGGATCGACTTGGAAGATGTAGCGCGGGCGTTTCATCGCGCAATTATGTCTTCGAACCTAGAAGGCCCAATCAACACGGCGGCACCGCATCCGGTAACCAATGCAGAATTCACGAAAGTGCTCGGCAAGGTGCTTATGCGACCAACTTTGTTGCCACTACCAGCGCCGGCAGCACGGTTGATGATGGGAGAAATGGCCGATGAATTGCTACTATCCAGCCAACGTCTCCAGCCGGCTAAGCTTGAAGAAAATGGCTTCCAATTTCAGTATCCGACTCTCGAACAATCCTTACGGCACTTACTAGGAAAGGCAAAATGAAAAGAATACTTAGCGTCCTCGCAGCTCTGGTTGCATTTTCTTCACCGGCAACAGCGCTGAGTGCCATCACGCTGCCAGTCGGAGATCCAGCCCAGGAGGGCATAGATGCTGATGCTCTAAATACTTTAGTAACGCGCGCCAGAGAAACTCACACGGATGCAATGGTAGTTTTGAAAAATGGCAAAGTGGTTGGAGAATGGTATTTCGGCAAACAAGCCAAACCAATTGAATCAATGTCCATTACTAAATCCATTGTTAGTATGGGCATCGGCAGACTAATTGATCAAGGCAAAATCCAATCGCTCGATGAGCGGGTTTATAGGTTTTATCCCGAGTGGTGGCAAGGACGCAAAGAGCGCATAACAGTTAGACATTTGCTCAACCACACATCCGGACTGCAGTCCGAACCGACAACAGAGGAGATTTATCGTAGTCCAAATTTCTTGCAACTAGCAATAGCAGCAGAAGTTGTCGAAGAGCCGGGCACGGTTTTTCGATACAACAACAAAGCTGTTAACTTGCTTGCCGGCGTCATCAAAAGATCTTCCGGTTTAAGAATGGATCAATACTTCGCTCAGGAAATTTTTGCGCCACTCGGCATTGCCAATTTTGCCTGGGATCACGACAAGGGCGGCAATCCTCATGCGATGTCCGGACTGCAGATTAAGGCAATGGACTTAGCCAAGCTTGGACAACTTATGCTCAATAAGGGTAAGTGGAATGGTGTTCAGATAATTAGCGAGCGCTGGGTAAATGACTCGACCCAACCTGGGCAAGCCATGGATAAATCATGCGGACTTCTCTGGTGGCTAATACCGGATTGGACCAAAGTAACAATCGACGATGCGACAATTCAGAGATGGCAGAGCACAAGAGTTTTGCCGGATCTCGTGGCGCGACTAGGCACATTGCGTGGTGGCAGTTGGACTTCTGACGAATACCAAACTATCGTCAAAGATACTTTAGGCGAATCCGACTACCAAAAATGGAAACAAGCACGCGCATCCAAACAGATGCCGCCAGCCAACACCATTCAAGGACCAGCAGTCGGCTATAGCGCCAACGGATACTTGGGACAATCTCTAGTTGTTTTCCCGGCTGACCAGCTGGTCGCCGTGCGGCAAATCGAGGCTACTAGTAACAAAAGCGCTGAAGACGACTTTCCGGATTTCGTGTCATTGGTGAAGGCGTTGCCGAAGAAATAAAGTCTTAGGCTGTTGCGTGGTGCTTTTTTGTTGGCTTCCGGCGCTTCTTCGGATCAATCAGCCGAATTTTTCCGCGCGAATCAGTATCTACGTTCGGTGGTGTTATGCCGATATGTATGTCATATCCCATGTTAAGCAAAAACCCAGCCAAGCGTCCAATAGAAAATTCATCAGTGTTGCCATTGCGTATTTTGGATACCTTTGGTTGATCAATTCCCAGCTTTTTAGCTATGACAGCTTGCCTGCTGCCATTTGTCTTTACCGCATCTCGAATTGCCCAAGTCAAATAGGTATGGATGTTTAATTCAGCAGCTTCTTCCTCTGAAAAACCCAAATCGATAAATACATCTCCACTTCCGCTAATCTGCAATTCTTCTTTTTTCATGGCAATAGTCCTTTTCTTAGTTCAATTAGCGCTATATATCGAACTCTAGCTAGATCAATGTCGTTCTTGGAAGTTTTTTGAGTTTTCTTTCGTGTAATTGCATGGAGAACGTAGACTGCCTCTACAAACTTAGCTACATAAATAAGCCTGTATTGATCGCCATCATCAATTACTTTGATCTCTCTGACACCAAGACCAATGCTTGGCATTTCGCGATAGTGATCAGGCTGTTCACCTTTTTGAACCGTGGCTAGTTGTCTTCCAACCTTTTTTCTCGCAGAAGAAGTCCAGCTTCTAACCTCCGACTTAACCGAATCATTGACCCATTTTGCAGGCTTTCTCATTTCAATATTATGCCAGTTTTGGCATACTGTCAACCTCCGCCAAAACTTACGCTCCCCCGTTACTTTAATTACGGAAAAACGTTCAAAAAGTTCAATGCGACGAGATTATATTTTCGGACTTTATCTCTTTGAATCAAAGCGGGCGACTTGAGTTCTATTCTTGTACTTTGCGGCTGCCGGTGCAGACGTCGCCTTCGGGTATGCCTTTTATCCATTCATTCAAAGATTTGGCACGGAGCTGATTTAACTCGCACAAGCGGGACAACTTCGTTGCGTCCTTACCTGTAGCAGAAGCGAGGGCAGACCATGCGTCGGCATCAGCATTGGCGAATGCGGACCAGGCGTCTTGGGCTTTCTTGAATTTGGCGGCGAATGAAGGTTCATCGTCGTGTTTTACTTTCACGGCTGATTGATACAACCTACCGACTTCAGCGCTTGCCGCGGCTAGCTTGTTCTTTGTGTCAGTAACAATTGCCGGAGGACCGCCAAGAAGCTTTTTCAGATCGCTAGTACGTTGTGTCGTTTGCTGAGCGACCGTAGCGGACCAACACATATCAAATGCAGAGCCGTAGTAATCGGGGTTGGTTTTTGCTTCTGGGAAGACGGAGTCCGTGTATGCGTCTCGAAATTTGATCCAGGCAAGCTCCGCTTGTTTGAGCTTTGAGATGAATTGACTATTGTCTGAATATTTCAGCAAGACTAGCTGATACGTCTTGTTTAAAGCTTTATCCGCGCTGCGTGAATCTTTGGCCGCCATATTGCCTAGCTGCATTTGATCCTGTGCAGTAACGGGAGTCGCCAATAGCAACGTTACACCAAGGACGATTAAGTTGGATTTTTTCATCACGACTCCTACATCAGTGAATTTCTATCTTTTGAATATTCACTAGCCCAGGCAAATACTTTATCCGGATTGACGTTGCCACCACACATAATTACGGCTACTCGTTCACCTTCCTTAATTGGAATGAGGACACCTGTAAGCGCGGCGACGGAGCATGATGTTGCGGGCTCGACAAGTATTTTGTCTTCGGCGAGAAGTTCGAGTAGTGAAGCGATTGCGGATTGATCGGATACGACGGCGATGTCTTCGATGTTGTTGTAGATAATGTCAAATTGAGGTTGTTCGGTACGCTTAGCGCCGATGCTTTCGGCTACGGATGTTATAGCGGGGAGTTCGACAATTTTGCCGGCTTTCCAGCTGCAGGACATGGAGTCGGCACCTTGTGTTTCTACGCCGTAGACACGAGTCTTGGGGCTAAAGTGTTTGACCGCGGAGATGATGCCGGAGATGAGTCCACCACCACCGATGGAGGCGATGATTACATCAATGTTTTTCACTTGATCAAATAACTCTGTGGCAATAGTTGCTTGACCAGCCATTACTTTGGGATCGTTGAATGGGTGGATGTAAGCTTTGCCATCTTTGCGCGCGACATCCTGAGCTAACTTGTTGGCGTCATCCCACACTTGACCGTGTAGAGTTACTTGCGCTTGCAACTGGTTGATGGCGTTTACTTTTACGTTGGGAGTGCCAGTGGGCAAGTAAACCTTGCAGGGAATATTGAGAGTTGAACAGGCAAGCGCGACACCCAGTCCATGATTGCCACCAGATGCGGTGACAACACCTTTCTTGCGAACGTCTTCAGGAAGAGCGAGAATTGCATTGAAGGCGCCACGTACTTTAAATGAGTGCGTAGGTTGAAAGATTTCGAGTTTTAGAAATACTTCGGCATCAAGAGCCTTACTGAGACGGCGAGAGCGAATTACCGGCGTGGGCTCCAGGTACGGAGCTAAACGGGCGGCAGCTGCTTTAATCTCTTCTTGGCTTATTAGCATCGACGAATCCCCGTTAATCAAAACGTATTATGAACGGGTTAGGTTCCTGAGTAAACCCCAGCTTCGATTAATGAAAAGGGCGCATGCAATGCGCCCCTACGGGTCAGACTGACAACACCTACCGGAAGCTTCATTTCTTGTGCAAATCCAGCATGTGAAATGCGGTGATAACCAAGGCATGCATGATTTCGCCTTTGCGAATCATCTCTGGAATGTCTTTCAAAGGAATTTGCACGATTTCAATATCTTCGGTCGTATCAAACACAGGATCTTGCACTTTGCGAACATTGAGAGCTACATAAGAATCGCAGACATTATCTTGCAATGCAGGATTCGGGTGATTGGTGCCCAGGTGAATGACTTCTTCAGCAACATATCCGGTTTCTTCTAGTAGCTCGCGAGTCGCAGCCACCATTGATTCTTCACCTGGATCTACCATGCCGCCGGGGACTTCGAGTGTTAACTCACGAATGCCGTGGCGGAATTGCTTCACCATGATCACGTTGCCTTCCGGCGTCACAGGGATTATGTTGATCCAGTTGTGCGGCTTGATGACGTAGAAGCTGAATTCGGTGCCTTTCTTTCTGCCTTCGTTGCGTGAAAGATTGCGCTTGACGGTGAAGACTCGACAGTCGGCGACTTGCTCGCTTTCTAAGAGACTCCAGTATTGTGAATGTGTCATTTCTAGATTTTCAGCGTTAGGGTTACAGGGCAGTGATCTGAGCCGAGGATTTGATGCTCTATTGTCGCATTGTTTAGCATCTTCTCCAACTTGTCTTCAGCAAAGAAGTAGTCAATGCGCCAACCGACATTTCTTTCACGAGCAGCGGTACGCATATGCCACCAAGAATACTTGTGTGGTTCTTTGTCATACGCGCGGAATGTGTCGATGAATCCGGCTTCGACGAATTCATCCATCCAGGCGCGCTCGCTCGGTAAGAAGCCGGAGACATCTACATTGTCCTTAGGACGAGCAAGATCAATTTCTTTGTGCGCGGTGTTGAAGTCGCCGCACACGATAATTCCTTTGCCCTTCTTCTTCAACTTGCCGCAGAATTTCAAAAACTCGTCATAGAAGTCGAGTTTGAATTGCAGACGCTCTTCGTTTTTCTTGCCGTTGGGGAAGTAGACGTTGAGCAGATAGAAGTCCGCGTACTCCGCAACGAGCATGCGACCTTCACTGTCAAAGCGTGGCTTGCCCATGCCGTAGGCGACTGAGAGTGGTTCTTCCTTCGTGTAGATAGTCGTACCACTGTAGCCACGCTTTGATGCGTGATTCCAATACGAGGCATAACCCTTCGGCTTCAACAACTCAGGCGTGAGTTGATCTTCCGAGATTTTGTTTTCCTGCAGGCAAACGATATCGGCTTTGTCTTTTTCCATCCATTCGAAGAAGCCTTTTTTGGCTACCGCACGGATGCCGTTAACGTTCCAGCAAGAGAGTTTTAGTTTTGCCATCAGGTCTTAGGCTGTTGCCATCGAGGCACCAACTGCTTCAGCAACAGCTGGGTGGGTAATCTTGCCTTCGTGGATGTTGACGCCCTTAGCGAGTGCCGGATCATCCAATGTAGCTTGGTAGCCAAAGTTAGCCAACTTGATTGCGTATGGCAATGTAGCGTTGGTCAATGCACGAGTCGATGTCCACGGTACTGCACCTGGAATGTTGGCGACGCCGTAGTGTACGACGCCTTCCCAAACATAGGTTGGTGCGGAGTGTGTGGTGGACTTGATTGTCTCGATGCAACCGCCTTGGTCGACAGATACGTCGACGATGACAGCGCCCGGCTTCATCTTCTTAACCATGTCGGCTGTGACGATGCGTGGAGCTTGTTTGCCTGGGATAAGTACTGCACCGATAACGAGATCTGCAGATGGCAGCAAGTTATCGAGGTAGTGACCTGTCGAGAATACTGTTTTTACTTGACCGTGGAAAATATCATCCAAGTAGCGCAGACGATCGAGTGAGAGATCAAACATTGTTACGCGAGCGCCAAGACCAAGAGCGATCTTCGCTGCGTTGGTTCCGACGATACCAGCACCGATGATGATCACTTCGCCTGGGTCAACACCAGGAACGCCGCCGAGAAGAACACCGCGACCACCCATTGGTTTTTCCAAATAGCTGGCACCGATTTGTGTAGCTAGTCTTCCAGCAATCTCACTCATTGGTGTGAGCAATGGCAATGCGCCATTTGCTGTTTGAACTGTTTCGTAAGCAATACAGGTTGCGCCTGTCTTGCAGAGGTCGTTGGTTAGTTTCGGGTGAGCAGCCAGGTGGAGGTACGTGAAGAGAAGCTGTCCCTTGCGGAGCATGGCTACTTCGGAGGCTTGCGGCTCTTTGACCTTCAAGATGAGGTCGGACTCACCAAACACGGACTGAGCATCCGGCAATATCTTGGCGCCGGCTTTCTTGAACTCGTCGTCTGTGATGCCACTGCCAAGACCGGCTCCACTTTGAATGTAGACGGTGTGGTTATTAGCAACCAGGGCGGCTGTGCCTGCGGTGGTTAGAGCGACTCTGTACTCGTTGTCCAATATTTCTTTCGGAACACCAACTTTAGCCAAGGCTAGACCCTCCAATTGCTACATAATTCTGCAATACTAAGCAGATCGCTCATTTTAGCGTGACAATTATGGATACAAGATGTCCATTGATACTTGTTTTAGAATTGTCTAAATCTTTTACCACCCGGATGTTAAAAATGAATCAGAAAGAAATTGTGATTATTGACGGCGCACGCACAGCCTTTGGGGCTTTCGGCGGCAGTCTCGCCAACCAGAGCGCAACGGACCTTGCTGTCTACGCCACACGCGGCGCCATTGAGCGCTCGGGCGTCGACCCGCAGCTGGTCGACCAGGTAGTGGTCGGCAACGTCATTCACAGCGGGAAAGACACGATTTACATTGGACGCCACGTGGCATTGCGCTCGGGCTTAGAGATGGAAACACCAGGTTTGTCGCTCAACTTGCTATGTGGATCAGGAGTTTATGCCGTCGCGCAGTCGGGCATGTTAATCAACTCGGACCAGGCAACGATGTCGGTCGCCGTCGGCACGGACGCTTTGTCGATGACGCCCTACTTGAGCTGGAGCACGCGTTGGGGACAGCGCATGGGTCATGCGGAGTTGTTCGACGGCTTGGATATTCGCGACACGTTGCCGAATGCATCAATGGGCGAAACAGCTGAGAATTTGCAAACCAAATTCAACATCAGCAGAGAAGCGCAAGATGAATTTGCTTGTTTGAGTCAATCACGATTTAAAAAAGCAGTTGATGCTGGTCGTTGGGCGCAGGAAATTGTGCCGATTACTTTGACCGACAAAAAAGGCAAAACGACAATCATCGACAAAGACGAACATGCACGCGAAACAAATATGGAAGCGCTCGGCAAGTTGCGCCCCGTCTTCAAGAAAGACGGCTCAGTAACAGCCGGCAATGCCTGCGGTATCGTCGATGGTGCTGCCGCTGTTATGGTCACATCGATGGACTACGCCGAGAAGTTGAACTTGAAGCCGATGTGCCGCGTCGTATCGTGGGCAGTTACTGGTGTGCCACCAGAAATTATGGGTATCGGACCTGTGTACGCGATACCACTCGCACTCCGTCGCGCCAAGCTAACTCTCGACGATATCGACTTGATCGAGATAAACGAAGCCTTCGCCGTCCAATACCTCGCCTGTGAGAAAGAGCTAGGTCTCGACCGCAACAAGGTAAACGTAAATGGTGGCGCGATTGCCGTCGGCCATCCATTCGGCGCGTCCGGCACACGCTTGATACTTACACTCGGTAAGGAACTCCAAGCCCGCAACTTGCGCTACGGTCTCGTCAGCTTGTGCGTCGGCTCCGGCATGGGCATCGCTATGGTGCTGGAAAAAATCTAATTCCAATAAGTAACGTGCTTATTGACCTTCGTCGGCGTCGGGTCTTCGTAGCCCTCCCGACAATACACGTACTTCTTATACGGATTCTTCTTCACCGGTGCCTGATAAATTCCATGCCCCATCGAATACGCCGCAGGCAGAACAACCGGTGGCGGTGGTGGCACTAAATAATTACGCGAACGCTTCTTCACAGTCCGAGGCTTCGCAAGCGCCTCGCCGGAAAATTGAAGGTCTAGACTAATCGCCGTCGCCAACAGAATCAGAACTAGAAGAGCAATATTACTTTTTGTTCTCAAGGGACCTTAAATCCTCCTCATCCCGCATTGTAGCATTTACTCCGTTTAATGAACGCAAGAGCCTCTTTTTATGGAGGCCCTTGTGCTTCTGGCATGGGAGGGTTCGAGGCAAAACTTTGATTATGGATACCAGCGATTCCGCTTTCTTTCCACCTGCGGCGTGAAATGCTTCACGTCGACTGACGGCGGTCTGTATGTCGTTGTCGCTTTTCCCCACCATACTTTCAGATCTGCAATCGTGCCCGCTTTTGGCAGAGCTTTACGTTGAGGTCCGGGCTTTGGTAGATAAGAACCAGTCGGTCTTCGTCTCGTAGGGGTCGATCCTTGACCGTCATGTGCAAGTCGATCAAGTTCTCGTTGCCACGGGTGCAATTCGCTCTCTTCTAGTTCTTCTAGCACTTCCTCCGGTTCTTCGTTCTGAATGTGGCGTGGGGTGCCACCCAAGGCCTGTATGGCGGCCAGTCTGATGAAAGTAAACATGTGCATGGGCTCCACTAATCCAATTGATATGTGCCCCTGCTAGATCTAGAAATAACACTGAAACGGGCTTGTTAAGCCGTTTTTAGCTTTATTGCAGTTAATACTGCGTCGGTTACACTGTTGATTCGGAATCAAAAAAACAGCGGAAACAACACAGACATGCCTGTCAGCAACGAACAAAAAATTCTGCGCATTTTGCGCCTACAAGTTACCGACAAGCCAGGATACCTGGCAAAGATTGCCACCATTCTTGGCGAACTCGATGCAAACATCGGCGAAATATCAATCTTCTCGCAAGGACCGGACTACATCGTCCGTGAAATTAGTCTGCAACTAAAAGACGAAGACCACTTAAAGAAGATCGTCTGCAGTATCGAAAAACTCGATGGTGTCACTATTGATGACGTAATTGATCCAGTTGAGCTATTGCACGAAGGCGGCAAAATAGGCATGAAAAGCCGCGTCCCGCTCAACAACATCAACGAAATGCGTAAGATATACACACCGGGAGTTGCGCAAATCTGCAAACTGATACAGAAAGAACCCGAATTAAGCAAACGATTTACAGGCATTTCCAACACAGTTGGAATCATTACCAACGGAACAGCAATTTTAGGACTCGGTCAAATCGGACCTGTCGCCGGCATGCCTGTTATGGAAGGCAAGTCTGTTTTATTTGAACAACTTGTAGGCATAAGTGGCGTTCCCATCTTAATCGACAGCACCAAAACCAACGAAGTAATTGACACCATAAAATCAATTGCCACCACTTTCGGAGCGATTCAACTGGAAGATATTGCTGCGCCGGAATGTTTTGACATTGAAGATAAGTTGCAAAAAGCGCTGGACATCCCTGTTTTGCATGACGACCAACACGGTACAGCTATAGCTGTTTTAGCGGCACTAATCACAATTGCTCGTCGAGTAGATCTCAATCTCAACACTTCTCGTATCGGACTAATCGGACTCGGAGCAGCAGGCACAGGCATTGCCAGATTGCTCATGCCTTTCGGCGTCAAAGAAATACTCGGCGCCGATCTCCGACAAGACGCACTAGATAGACTAAAAGCCGACGGTGGCACCCCGACAACAATCCCCGACCTGATGTCCAAAGCCGACATAGTAATCGCCACCACCGGCTGCCCCGGTCTTATCACTCCACAAATGGTCCGTAAAGGCCAAGTAATTTTGGCGTTATCCAACCCCGACCCCGAAATCATCCCCGAAGTCGCGCTCGAAAACGGCGCGAGTTTCGCCGCCGACGGCCGGACTATAAATAATGCCCTCGCCTTCCCCGGCCTCTTCCGCGGCGCACTAACCGCCGGCGCCAAACACTTCACCCACAAAATGAAGACAGCCGCCGCCCACGCCATCGCCGACCAAACCCGCGCGAAAGACATCGTGCCGAGTATCCTCGACCGCACCGTCCACCAAGAAGTAGCCAATGCCGTTGAGCGTGCATGGAACGAAGAACACTAGTTAGTAACTTGTCCTAACCCTTCTTAATTTCCCAGAAGTCGGCGCCGATGATGTCCCAGGGGAGGCGGTGCTCGTCTGGGTTTTCGGGGTCGAAGGCTTGGTTTACGAAGTAGATCAAGTTGGACGGCTTCTGCCAGAGATTCGCCATACCATGTGCTACTCCGCGTGGAATGTACAACGCTTGTGCGCGACCGGCGCCTAATACGAAGCGCATTGTCTTTTGGTAGGTGGGTGAGCCCTTACGTGCATCGAATAGACCAACGAGGATGCGGTCTGTCGGTAACACGAACCACAAATCTTCTTGGTTGTAGTGCAAGTGATACGCCTTGATGACACCAGGCATTATCTGCGAGAAGGTCGCCTGCTTGATTTGGAATTCCGGCAGCACCTTGCAAAAACCGTTATCGTTGAAGCGCGCGATTTCAGCGAGCATTCCGCCGTCGTCGTAGAACATGTTCAGATTAATTAGTTGAACACCTTCAATGGTGGTCTTCTTACTGTAGTCCTGAATGGAAAGTTCCTTGGAATATTCAGAACCAATCTCTTCTTGGGACAAACGCTTAATCATGACGGAACTCATACGACTCCTTTAACTTCTACCTTAATGCCTCTGTTTTTTGCCCGCGCAATTGCAGATAGCCCGCAAGCGCTTCTTGCCAGGGAACCAACTCCCTGCCAATTGTGTGTACCAGTGTCGTCTTATCGAGCACCGAGTACTTCGGACGAGTAGCAGGACGAGGCATGTCCTTTGTTTCGATTGCTTCTACCCGAACATCTGGGCGGTTAGCAACAATAGCTTTTGCAAATTCATACCAGCTGGTTACGCCACCATCAGTTGCGTGATAAACACCCCAGCGTTCTGTTTCAATCAAATCAGCAATGGTCTCTGATAGAGTCAATGTGCATGTCGGTGAACCGTATTGATCAGCTACCACACGCAATGGCTTGTGCTCATCAGCAAGTCTCAAAATGGTGTCCACAAAGTTGCGTCCATGCGGTCCATACAACCAGCTCGTGCGCAGAATGTAGAAATGCTTGAGAATACGCTGTACTGCTTTCTCACCGGCAAGTTTGCTCTTGCCGTAGATAGACAATGGTCTTGTGCGATCCCAGGTCGTGTAAGGGCGGTTTTGCTCACCGTCAAACACATAATCCGTGCTGATGTACATCATCGGCACATCAAACTTCTCACAAGCGATAGCAACATTTTCTGCACCATAGCCATTAATCAAATAAGCCAAATCCGGCTCGGATTCGGCTTGATCGACATTGGTATACGCAGCAGAGTGAATGACAAGGTCAGGTCTGGCATGGTCCATGATTTCCATGCACTGGTCGAAGTTGGTGACATCAATTTCTTGCTTGTCGACACCCTTTACGAGATGTCCCCTCGAGTCGAGGCAGGGCAAAAGCGCTTGCCCCAACATGCCACCAGCTCCAGTGACCAATATCTTCATGGCAGAAATCTTATCACGGACCATGCCTTTATTCCTTTACTTGCCGCAGGTGGCAAACTCAGCGGTACCACTAATTGCCGTCAACCAGCTGCCGTTTTTCTTGTACCACTCAATTGTTTCCTTGATGCCCTTCTCGAAGGTATGAGCCGGAGCCCATCCCAACTGAGTGGTTATCTTAGTGTTGTCGATTGCATAACGACGGTCGTGACCAAGTCTGTCTTCGACGTACTTGATCATCTCTTCGCCCTTGCCCAATTCTTTGATGATGAGCTTGGTGATGTCGATGTTCTTCCACTCATTGTTGCCGCCGACGTTGTAAACTTCGCCCGGTACACCCTTGTGGAATACGGTGTCGATAGCCGCGCAGTGATCTTCAACGTGTAACCAGTCACGAACGTTTTTGCCGTCACCATAAACCGGCACTTGCTTGCCGTTCATCAAATTGGTGATGAACAACGGAATCAATTTCTCTGGGTGCTGATAAGGACCATAGTTGTTGGAACAACGTGTGATCAATGTCGGCAATCCGAATGTATGGAAGTAAGCGCGGCAGAGCATGTCAGCGCCGGCTTTACTTGCCGAATAAGGACTATTTGCTGCAAGCGATGTCTCTTCAGTGAATTTACCGGTTGGTCCAAGCGAACCGTAAACTTCATCGGTGGAAACTTGCAGGTAGCGAATAGGCTTTTCCTTGCTGCCGTACTTCAAAGCTGCTTCGAGCAATACTTGTGTGCCGAAGATGTTGCTGCTAACGAAGATGCCTGGATCTTCAATCGAGCGGTCAACGTGTGTTTCAGCAGCGACGTTGATGATGCCATCAATCTTGCCAAAGCGCTTACCGGAGACAATCTCACCAACGAGATTTCTATCTTCGATTCTGCCTTTGACGAAGTTGTAGCGCGACTCGTTGCTCAAGTCTTGCAAGTTTTCCGGATGTCCGGCGTATGTGACTGCGTCTAAATTGACGATTTTGTAATCAGGATGATTCTTGAGTAAGTGGCGCACCAAATTGCTGCCAATAAATCCCAAACCACCAGTGACTAGAAGTTGCATTGGAAACCTCTCGCTTGACAATAATCGCTGCCGGAGACCGGCCGCTCAACAAATAGATTGTCCTCAATTCGAGGATCATCTATCAACACTGACTATATAATTTCCCGCCGATATTTGCCTGAGAGCGCTTAAAAATAATTCAGAACGTCAAAATCCGCTCCAAATCAACGTTGTCATGCGCTCCCGCCATCAAAAGCACAGCGAACGCCGTACCCCGACTTTGTCATTCCGACCAAGCTGCGCGCTGCAAGCGCAGCGCATGGAGGAATCTGCCGCGAATAATAGAAGGTCGAGTCATAAGACCTAGTCCAAGTTGAACGACGGGCGATCTCTCCAGTTCGGCGCACTTCCGTGCGCCGCTAATTACCACGAGGTACAAATTGTATCGAAAAGCCCAAATGTCTAATCAGTGCAGTCATGCTTGAAAAACGTGGATTGCCAGATTTAGAAAGCATGTCATAAAGGTTTTCGCGATTTAACTTTGTAGCAACAGATACGGAAGTCATTCCTCCTTGCGCTTGTACAACATCACGCAACGCAAGAAGAAAAGCCCCTTCATCCTCTTCAAAGCACGCAGTCAAATAACCTGCAGCAAATTCGGGATCTTGAAGATCTTTCAGTAAATAATCCATGTAATCAACTGTCGACCCACGTTCGATCCCTTTGGTAGTTTTGCCAGTATTCTTTTGCTTTTTTGATGTCTTCATCTTGCGTACTCTTGTCTCCACCACAAAGAAAAATGATGATCTTGTCGCCGTCTTGCCCAAAATAAATTCGATAGCCGGGACCGTAGTCTATTTTCACTTCACAAACGCCTACCCCGACAGAGCGTATATCTCCTAAATTCCCCGAGCGTATTCGATAAAGTCGTGCATAGATTTTCTGCTTGGCACGATGATCACGCAAGCCTTCAATCCATATCCGATATGGAACTCGCCCATCGGGCAATTGATAAAGTCTTACTGTTTTTGACTCTACACCAAACATTGTAGTTTATAACCCACAGGCTGTCAAGGCGTAGTTTTGCCTCTCCTTCCTATACGGTCAAGAGGTCAAAAAAGTTCAATTTTGCAGATTAAAAATGGCGGCGCAGAACAGGGCGCATGCAATGCGCCCCTACAAATCAGAAAGACGAAGCGTTCGTGGTGTTAAACCACTTCCACCTTACTATCATCACCCAGCATCAATCGATAGGCGACCGGCTTCGTCTGGCTACGTGTCAATTCGACATTCACGCCGATGAGACTGTCCACGATACGTCCGTTGAAGTCGGTGATTTTGCAATTCTCACGCAGAATCGAGTGCTCGATTTCCGCTTGTGAAACGCGTGCGCCATCACCAATAGAAGTGAATGGTCCAACGTAGCTATTCTCGAGAATACAATCGCTACCAATTACAGCTGGTCCGCGCACCGTGCAATCTTTCAACACAGTGTTTTTTCCAACCAGCACACGTCCGGAAATTCTCGATGACGGATCAATATTTCCATTGTTAGAAACATCAGTCATCTCATCCAACACAACGCGATTTGCTTCGAGCATGTCGTCTTTCTTCCCGGTATCCAACCACCACGAAGTAAGAATATGACTCTCGACTTGGTATTTTGTATCAATCAAACGCTGAATCGCATCTGTGATTTCCAACTCACCACGCTTCGAAGGTTGAATCTCATCAATAGCCTTGTGAATATTTTTGTTGAAGAGATAAACACCAACCAACGCCAAATTCGATTTCGGCTCTTTTGGTTTTTCCTCCAAGCAAAGAATGCGTCCATTGCCATTCAGTTGCGCCACACCAAACGAACTCGGGTTGGCCACTTCCTTCAGAAGAATAAACGCGTCAGCCTTACCAGCGTTGAACTTCTCAACCAACGGAGCAACGCCGTCTTTGATCAAGTTATCGCCCAAGTACATAACAAACGGCGAATCACCCAAGAAGTCGCGCCCGGTCTTAACAGCGTGAGCAAGTCCTTTGGGCTCAGCTTGCAAAATGTAACTGATCTTAACTCCCCAGCGACTACCATCGCCAACTGTCTTTTTAACATCTTCCCCAGTCTCAGGGCTGATGATGATACCAATTTCCTTGATACCAGCAGAAATCAAAGCCTCAATGCCATAAAAAAGAATCGGCTTGTTCGCCACCGGCAAAAGTTGCTTCGCCGCCGTGTGCGTAATCGGACGCATACGCGTACCCTTACCACCACTGAGAATCAATCCCTTCATCGAGCTCATCGAATTCTTTCCTTTTTCAAATTGCACCGCGTCTACTTACTATGGCTGTGAACGTCGCAAAAATAATTTGCCAGTCGAGCATGTAGTGATAGTTGTCGCAATACCAGGTATCCAAATCAACTTTTACACTGTCCGCCAATTCATCACGCCCGTTGACTTGCGCCCATCCGGTAACTCCCGGCGGCATTCTCAAGACTCCACGGCTCTGACGCATTTCAGTCAGTTCGGTTTGATTATACAAGGCTGGTCTGGGACCAACGATGCTCATCTCCCCCTTAAGAACATTCAACAACTGCGGAAGTTCATCCAGGCTGGTCTTTCTCAGCACTTGACCAACACTTGTCACGGGCGACGGCAACTTCATCATTTCTTCGGTCGACAAGTCCGGCGTACCTATACGCATGGTGCGGAATTTGTAGATTTCAAAGTGCTTGCCGAAGCGCCCAATACGACGCTGCTTGAAAATGACAGGTCCCGGCGAATCCAACTTAATAGCCAGCGCGCAGACAAGCATCGCAGGCGCCAAAGCAATCAAAGCCGCCAGGGACAGGACAAAATCAGTCAAACGCTTCAATCTGAGATCCATCTCAGGAATGCTCGAAAGCTGCTTGGTGGACTCTAGATTTACCGAACGGCTCATTGGGTTTCGCTTAGAACTTAACAGAAAACACTTGGAGTTGTGTCCAACAGGCAATATCATATTGGACGGTTGCCATTAAGACCCGGTTGATTTTCTTAACCGCGGTTAAAAATTCTTGAACCTATTTATATGACCGAATTATCCGTAATCATCGTTAGCTGGAATACCCGCGAACTCCTTCGCCGCTGTCTCGTTGCCTTGAAGCAAGAGATAGCCGGCATAGACGTCGAAGTATTCGTCGTGGACAACAATTCCGCCGACGGCTCCGCCGCCATGGTCGCCGCAGAACACCCATGGGTGAAACTCACTGCAAACGATGCCAATCTCGGCTTTGCCAAAGCAAACAATCAAGCAATGAAAGTAGCCACAGGCAGTTACATTCTTTTACTAAACCCTGACACCGAAGTGCAACCCGGCTCGATTAACACGCTGCTCAAATTCCTCCCCGAGCACAGACAAGCCGGCGTCGTCGCACCACAACTATTGAATTCCGACGGCAGCATCCAACGCTCATGCCGCGCATTCCCAACTTTCTTGAATATGCTCTACGAGCTAGTCGGACTCAGCAAGTTCTTCCCTAATGTCTCGACATTCCGCGCCTACAAAATGCTCGACTGGAATCACGACGATGAGCGCCAAGTAGACCAACCCGAAGGCGCGTGTTTGCTGTTGCGTCGCAAAGTCATAGAAGAAGTAGGCACTCTAGACGAGGGCTTCTTCATGCTCTTCGAAGAAGTGGATTGGTGCTACCGCATCAAAAAAGCCGGATGGCAAATTTGGTTTACACCAAAAGCTAAGGTTATGCACCACTACGGCCAATCTATTAAACAAGTAAAAGTCCCCATGATCTTGTCTTCACATCGTGGCTTATACCGCTTCTGGCACAAACACTACCGCGAGAATCGCTGGTACCTCGACGGCATCGCGTACACCGGACTCATGTCCCTCGCGTATCTCCGCATAGCCGCCTACCAGTTAACAAACCCACAACCCTCCAAGTAAAGAAATAGAACAACGAACCAATGTCAAACGAAATAGTCAAAGCAGCGATACTCGACGTGGTAGAAAATCAACTACGAGACAATAACCCTCCGGAGACAAAGGTAGCGTACGAACGATTGATCGCCAGCGGATACTCGGGTGAGGATGCGCGGATCTTAATAGGTCAAGTAGTAACCCACGAAATATTCGATATTACAAAAAGCGGCAAGGAATTCAATCTTGATCGCTTTGTTGCACGACTGGCACAATTGCCCAAAGAGCCTTCGGACGACTAGTTTACTTTGGTCCTGGTCAAGTAAAACACAGTTGTGAAACCAAGGTATTTTTGCAGCAACCTGCTGCAAAAATTGCTCGTCAGCGTAAGACTCGGCAAAGCTTTCATATACCGTAGATTGCGGTCCGAAAAGTCCGTCATGCTAGGGAGTACAATTTCCAACACGAGTGTTGGAAATTGTACTCCTGAATTGTAGGGGCGCATTGCATGCGCCCTTTGTCATTCTGAGCCCATTCGACTTCGCTCAGGGCAGGCTTCGCGAAGAATCTCACACCTTTAACTCGTGAGATTCTTCGTCGCAGCAATGCTACTCCTCAGAATGACAGAGACGTGTGTCAAATAACACCTTCCAACACCTTCGTTGGAAAGTGTTCCAACACGCCCGTTGGAAAGTGCCACCATATACGACACCACGTTAAACGGAATCAATTTCTTTTCCATATATCCTCCACGCTCGATGCATATATTCGATCTCAGGAAAGCAAAAAACCGAGGCAGCGAAAATAATGCACAACGACAATACTCACATCACATTTGGAGAATCCGGTATCACCACCAGCGAACCTGAAACCCTCGCTGAATGGAATCACAAATACTCCGGCGTACCCTATTACAACGCGGACTGGGAACTTCTAAAAGCACTCGCGGTCAAAGAAAACAAAAGCTTTAGATCGATTGCCAAAGAGTTCAACATTGCACGTAACACAATTAGGAAGTACGTAAACTCAGATGGTCAACGTAATCGACGACCACAACCTGTACGCGACGAGTGGCGTGAAAAGGCCAGACAAATCTGGTCGTATCATTCCACACAATCCGCAGGCGAGCCAATCACCGCGAAATGTGTCTTTACTCTACTTGTAGAAAAGCACGGTTACAAAGGTTCCGAAAGAACAATAAGAACCCTGCTGCTCGAGTTCCGAGAAAGCACGAATGGAGAAGATCGTAATTGATTACAATGACAATCACACTCGCAATCACTATGATTTTAACTCGACTATTTAAGTCGACTTAGTGAGTTGGCTCAACGGCTAGAAAGCGGACGGTTCTCGAAAGGAGTCGTCCTCTTTTAAATAACGAACATCAAAGGCTGTTTTCAGAGAAGTTATCGCTGCCCCAACAACCGCCCACTCGTTAAATTCTGCGCCAACGCGGGGTCACTTACGATGGACTTCACCAGCGCATCGTAGAATTTCCCACCACCACGCGCATTCATGTGACACGAATCTTCGAAATCCGCCAGCGTGTAATCTCCCACCGGATTGATGAGTAGAGCGCCGTAAGTCGCGGCTGCGCGACGAAGACGCAGACGGTACTCCGCGATTTCACCCGCCGGTAGCAGTGCTAAATTCTCACGAGTCAACGGCGACTCCACAAGCACCACCGGCACTTGCTCCTCACCAGCTCGCTTCAACAATCTCTCCAAATACGGTGTCTGTTCTGAAATCATTTTCTTGTTGACGGGCAAGTAGACGCTCTTATACTCACCCAAGTCGATCAACGTGTTCGGCTTGACGTCGTACACCGCCTTCACCTCGTCCAACACACCGGCGATGGGCCCCGCCAAATACACGTCATTCGGATTAGCCTTCTGCCCTGCAAACTTGTTAGCAAGGAAAAGCGAGGCTTGTCTGTCGAATGTGTGGCATGCCCATGTAGTCAAAATTGTTTTGACATCAACGCGCATCTTGTAAAACTTCCACGAATTACCGACCACAAAGTCGAATATCCGATCCGGCGCTGGATTCTTCGCCAGCAAGTCATTGAAAGCGGTGAAGTCAGCCAAGATGCTGTACACCGGTGTCTTGTCTATTTCGCTGCGTGTGTTGTCCATAAAGTCACGTGGCGCCACCATGCACACGATAAGACGAGGCTTCTTGCCTGCAGCAAGCACTTTGTCCACGACAAGGAAGTGGTCCGACATCAAGCTGCCCACCACGCCCAAGTTTGCGACTTCGACGGCGCGTCCAGCTTTCTCACTCAGCAAGTGTGCAAGGAAATCAGCCTTGTCATACTCGAGCACGTGATTACGCGCATACCAGTGGTCATAGCGCGTGCGCACGCCATGAAATTGGTCGTCTAGCCTTACAGCCGGCACAAGGGTCAACGAAGACCCGACAACTACTACATCCGGATTACGCGACGAATCCAAGAATTCTCGCAACTTCGCCACAACTGGATTCTGGTTGATACCGGTCAAGTTGGAAGCGTTCATCAGACGCAACGGCTTCACGACAACAATTCCCACATCAAGCACGGCAAGTATCAGCAAGATCCACACGAATGTGCTGCTTGCTAGTTTCTTTGCCAAGCTCGTCAAAACCGGCATCGACTGATACCTAGAATTGGAAGTAGATAAATGGCTTAGAGTTATCCGGCAAGAATGTCACCATCGCCAAGATAAGCACCGAGCAAAACGCTGCCTTCAGCGGAGCCGGCATTTTCTTGAAGATGCCATTCTCATTACAGAAGCTAACCGGGAAGTTTGTCAACAACAACAGTGCAACCATAATCAACACCACCGGCACGATAACAGGCAATTCCTGCTTCATGATGATGAAGTGATGATTCTCAACCGACGTATACATCGGCGACAAGAACACCATGCGCTTCACCATACTGAAAGCAGCGCCGATGTCAGTCATGCGGAAAAAGACCCAGCCGATAACAACGGCTTGGAATGTCAACACGATAGACAACGTGTTGTATATCTTCGTCTGCGAAAACTTCTTCAACCACTCAACGCCTTCAGCAAACGCCGCATACTCGCGATGCACAATTAGCAGAAGTCCGTGGTAGACACCCCAGACAACGAAGTTCCAGGATGCGCCGTGCCACAAGCCACCAAGCGCCATCGTGATAAACAAGTTGCGGTTGGTCATCCAACGTCCACCACGCGATCCACCCAAAGGAATGAAGAGATAGTCTCTCAACCAGGTAGACAACGAAATGTGCCAACGGCGCCAGAAGTCAGAGGCGTTAGCAGCGATGTACGGCAAGTTGAAGTTGATTGGAATGTGATAGCCAAAGAGCATTGCCGAACCACGAGCGATGTCGGTATAGCCCGAGAAATCGAAGTAGATTTGAAAAGCAAATGCGTAGGCAAACACCCACAATTCCGGCGCGCCATATACTGACGGGTCGGACAATCCCATTTGCACCAATACCGACAAGTTGTCGGCAAGCAAAAGTTTTTTGGCAAAACCAATAATAATCAGCGGCACACCATCGTCAAAATAGCTGAGCTCAATTTTCTTGACTGTTTCCATTTGAGCTTGGAAATCAGGATAGCGTTTGATTGGTCCGGCAATCTGTGTTGGAAAAAATGCTGCAAACAATGCAAACAAGACAAAAGAGTCAATTGGTTTGTTGCCACGATAAATTTCAAACAGGTAATGGATGAATTCAAAGGTGAAGAAAGAGATGCCCAACGGCAAAATGATATTCACTACCCACTCAGGGTTGTGGTGTGTGACCAGCTTCATAAACCAGTCCATGCTCTGCACAGCAAAGTTGGCGTACTTAAATACTCCTAAGCAGAGCAGGTTGGCTGCCACGCCCACGCCAAAAATTAGCTTCTTCTTGTCTGTCGCGTTGAACAGCAGCTTGCCCCACAGCCAGTTGAAGAGCGTCATCGGCGCTATGAGTAAAATGAAGATGGGCATCCAGGTCATGTAAAAGCCCCAGCTGGCAATTAGCAGCATCGGCAGGCGCCATTTGCCCGGCAGGAGCCAGTACAAAAGAACAACCGCCGGCAAGAAAATCAGATATTGAAAGCTTGTAAAGAGCATGCTGTCACTCGCTTACTTGGGGGACATATATATTTGAACTGGCAGATGGTAGCATGACCCCTCTTGTCATTCTTGAGAATCAATATATGTAGTAAGGGAATTTGCTTAGGCATGTCTCAAGTTTAAATGTTTGTCACGAGGACGTTAAGCCAATAGCCTTGGCATAAACCTCAGTTGCCAGTAAGCTTGCCAGAGCATAAATCCTAATACTTATTATTAAAGCTAACCAGATGTCTTCCAAAGTCGTCACCAAGCCAGCCAGTAAGAAACCGATTGCTCATGCAAATGAAACGCAAGAGCGCGGTTTCATATCGCCGGTCGTAATTGTCACCGCAATTTTTGTGGTGGCAAACATTACTTGGTCGTATTTCAATCACGGCATGCCGGATTGGGATGCAGCAGGACATGTGCTCAACGGCTTTACTTACAGAGACTTGTTGAAGCATCCACAATTGACGAGCGACTGGATGTACAAATTCCTCTCGGTCAATTATTTGTATCCGCCCGCGGTATACATTCTCAATGGAAGCGTCAAATCCATACTGGGAATCGCACCATGGGTCGATGCTGCAATCAAAGCTTTCTACGTCGCACTCTTAAGCATTTCCATCTACGGCATAACAAAAAGTCTATTGAAAGATACCGTTGCTGCAGTAGTGGCAATGGTAATTATCAATTGCTATCCACAGATTTCATTCCTGAGCAATCAGATTATGTTGGATTTTCCAATGGTGGCAATGGTTGCACTCAGCCTTTGGGCACTAATTATTTGGCAGTTTAATCCAAGCATCAAAAATACGCTCTTGCTTGGTCTCGCTATTGGCTCAGCTTGCATGACAAAGCAGTTAGCCGGTGCATTTATTCTTTTACCGGTAGGAATGGCTTTTCTGCAAATGTTGTTTGGCAAGCGCTTTGCCGATTGCGGCAAACTAATCGGAGCCGGAATCATACCCACGGCGATGGCTCTGCCGTGGCTCATTGTCACCTATCCATCATTGCAAAAACTTGCTCAATACAATACCAATTCGATTGGTCAACTGACTGAAAAATTGAGTTTTAGCTGGGTATTCAGCAATTATCTGGGGGGGCTTCCGGCAATGATGACTCCAATACTTCTCTGCGGATTCATTGCATCACTATTAATTATTGGCGGCAAAACACATCGCGAACTCAGACTGATCGCCGCTTCAGCGATCGGCGGATTGCTGCTTATCAGTACATTGAGCTGGGCTTATCCTCTCGATCGTTATGCCGCTCCTGCTCTGCTTGCACCGGCTATTTACACCGCCGCCGGCTTTGCTTACGCCTGGCTTAAAAGCAAGAGCCTGGTTCTGCGAATTGCTTATGCTGCACTATCTGGTATCGCCATTCTGCAATTCTTGCTCTTCAATTACGCACCCTATCCTTTGCCGGCACCGGCGGTACTAGCCAAAGCATTGCCGCATATGGGCATTGCATTGCGTACTTTCCATGATTTCAATATTCCGGCCACTCCGGAAAAATCCGACTGGGGTCAGATTTGGGCATTGGAACAGATTCGGAAAGTCGACAATATCACGCCTGTCTATCTTCAACTAATGCCTAATTCCATGTCATTCAACGTACACACCATGGAATATGCCGCCAAACTGGTCAAGAGCCCCGTGGTTGCCACCACAATGCGTCAATGGTCGGTCAAGGGGGACACACTTGAATTCTCTCCGCAGAAGGCATTGTATTATCATTGGTACTTACTTAAGACGGGAGATCAAGGCAACATATTTGCCAATCGAGAATCACAAATTGCCTTCGATAGACTCACCGACTTTATCCGCACAAGCGGCAAATTCAAACTAATGGGAATGCGTTCGCTGCCAGATCATAGTATTTGCTACCTCTACCGCCAGTATTTTTAGAATGAAGAACAAACCGCTACTCTCGATAGTCATTCCGCTGTTCAATGAGCAGTCAACTCTTGAGCAACTATTTCTGCGTTTGACGAAAATTTCCGAACAATTAAGTCCTACTGAAGTTGAATTTGTCTTTGTTGACGATCACTCTGTGGACGGCACTTTTGATGTAGCTCAAGGGCTATGCAAGCGACACGACAATATAAAGCTTATTCGCTTGGCGCGAAATTCCGGCAGTCACGCAGCAATTTGTGCGGGGCTGTCGGCTGCATCAGGTCATTGTGCCATTTTTATGGCCGGCGATATGCAAGACCCGCCGGAATTAATAACAGAGATGATACACCGCTGGCAGAATGGCGACAAAATTGTCTGGGCTGCCCGTACTGTTGTTGAAGGGCAAGCCGGTCGAGATAAGATGTTTTCGTCTCTTTACTGGCTAATTGTCCACTATTTGTCCGGCGTACATTTACCCCAGGGCGGCGTAGATTTTGCGCTGATGGATCGCGACGTAATCAACTTCGTAGTCCAAAGATGGAATATACAGACACCAATCTTCTTGCTTATTGCTGAGTCCGGATTACGCTCATCGGTTATCTTTTACAAAAAAGCTCCACGTGCTGGCGGTAAGTCAGGGTGGACATTGAAGAAAAAACTTCGCCTGGTAGCGCAGACGCTCATTTATTCATTTAAGCCGCTCAGACCTTTGCTTTTCATCGGGCTGAAAAACGTGACTTCATTCCAGATTGAGCGTGCCTACAATGTTACGGATTCGGCATCTTTGGGGCAAATGCAAGAAACGCCGGCGCCCAAAGGTTAGCCATGTTACACCGCATATTTCAAAGCTCATTTCTCATAATTATTCTCTTCCTACTCTTAATAGACTGCGGAATTAAGTACGGCAAGCCTTTGCGTTATGTCACCATGGGCGGTTATATTCCATCCGATCAAGACCCCATTGGTGATAAATATGAATCACTCAAAGCCGAATCTCAAAAAAGCCGAATATTGCTGCTCGGTTCTTCACTGCCAATGTTTGCTGCCATATGTGCTGATTACAGGGTGGGTGAATTATCTGCAGCGACCACAGGCTACGAAACATACACCTATACAAAAGCCAAATATCTACAAAGCTTGCTAAGAAAACTCACACACGAGGATTTGCCCGTTTTCAACTTTTCTGCCAGCGGTTGTATGGTTTCCGATTCGTACATAGCCCTCGAACAATCAATTGCAAATGGCATGCACCCCAAGGTTGCTATATTTGCTTTGGCTCCTAGGGATTTTCTGGACAATTTTGCACGTCCGACAAAGGAAACCGGCTTCTTCAAATTTTTCAAGAAGGACAATCATAATGCTTTCAATTGGAAAACGTTCAACCATGAAGAGTCGTTCAACAATTTCATCGGCAGCATATGGGTTTATTACAAACTAAAACCTGACTACCGTACCTTCTTTTTGCTGGCAACAACGGATGCTTTCCATCGAGCTCCCACATTATATTCCGCGCTCCATTACGATCCCGGCATCACCAAAAACCACATTAGACTAGCGGCTTGGGATCCTCCTGAGATGGCCGACATTCCTGGTGACGAAGACAAAAGGCTGAAGGATCTAAACAGTTATAAGAAATCATACTATCCAATCAATCAGTCTCGATTCAATGATGAATTAGGTTATTTGGAGAAGTCACTCGAGCTCTGTCGTAAGCACGCGATACTACCCATCGTCGTCAACATGCCTCGCATTGCTCGCAATCAGGCAATATTGCCTGATTGGTTTCAGACACAATATACGGATGCACTGACTAAGTCCACAAAAAAATATGGCTGTCCATTTTTCGACTTGAATTCCGAACCGATATTTGTCGAATCCGACTTTCGAGATTCCGTCCACCTCAACGGTGACGGCAGCTTGAAAGTGTTTAACCTGCTTGCTGCAAAGTTAAGCAAAGACGACAGATTCATGACTGCCATTAAAGACGAGAAACAACTGTCGTTACGATAATTACGTCCAATAGCCTCACGAAGGGGGAGCAATGCGTCCTTTGGTTAGCGAGTTTGTGGAATCCTGTGCTTTAAGTCTACCGATTTCTGAGCCCATATATGAGTTTGGAGCTTTCATAGTTGAAGGGCAGGAAGACATAGGAGATCTTAGGAAATTCTTCCCTGGTAAGGCTTTTATCGGCGCAGATATGCGCGAAGGTCCAGGTGTAGATATCGTACTTGACCTGCATGACATAAAGCTCGCACCTTCATCGGCTGGGACGGTTATTTGTATGGACACCCTGGAACACGTTGAGTATCCCTGGAAGGCAATTGATGAGATTCACAGAATTCTAAATTCAAATGGCGTTTTAATCGTTTCATCTGTGATGAATTTTCCGATTCACGATTATCCATCAGATTACTGGCGTTTTACACCGGAAGCATTCAAGAGTCTTCTCAAACCCTTTGCCTCTTCTTACGTTGAATTTGCTGGAGCCGATACTTTTCCACACTCAATTGTTGCCGTAGCGTTCAAATCCCCGCAGCCGCCACAAGTCTTTGACAAGCTCAAGTTACGACTTAAAGACTGGAAAGAAAAGTGGTCAGACTCAGCTAACACGCCCATATCCAGAATTGACGACCTCGAAAATCTAGTAAGAGATCTACAAAGCCACATTAAGCACGTCGAAAACGAGCGAGACTTGTTCAAAGCTCGCTGGAGCAAAATCTCTTCCACGCCACCTGTAAGCTGGTTTTTAGAACTGCGTCAAAGCATTACTGCCGGTAACAAGCGCTGAATTTAGCAGCTAGTCGGGACTAATACCGTAAAAGCGGCGACCTTCTCCATAAAATCCAATCATTCCCTGAGAGTCAGTAGCATTCGCGCCTTTTCGATTCATAGAGCGCCTACTTAGAGAATTTAATAGCATCACTGGCGATGCAAGCAAGAGCGATGCCTTTTCAACAAGGCTGACGCCTTTGGCAGCCAAAATTGAGTTTTTTAAAAATCCTGCCACTACGCGCCACGAACCCCAGGCTAGTCTTAACTGCGCAGCATCTTTGAGTCGTTTATACTCTTGAAGGTGGCTACTCGACGACGAAATGCCAAAACTAAAGAAACGAGCTTTCTTCACTTGCACAATGCTATTACCTGACTGCCATAAGCGCCAGCAAAAATCAACTTCCTGCTCCTGACCGGACAAACAAGTATTCACACCAGAAATTTTTTCGAAAGCACTCTTACGCAAAAGCACCGAGGTAAAAGGCGTCCAGGAGATAATGCCGCCTTCAGCACGATAAGGTTGTCCTGTACGGTAAATTTCAGGCGAAGCAGCGGCAATTCCACAAGCCTCATCACCATAAGCATGGTTAACCAGAAGAGCTATGCAATCAGTGGTGGGCAGATTTTGCGAATCAGTGACAAAGACAAAGGATGCTCGGCACTCGGGAATTAGTTTATTGAGCACCACTCCCTTGTTTAAACCCTCCGCTATCACATCAGTGGTTACTTCTGCAGTCTTATCGAAATCCCCGCATGAAACAAAGCGAAACGTACTGAAATCATGATTTCCAAACTCGAAATGTTCGACAGGCAGAGTGTCAACCGGTGCTGGTATCACTGAATTGAGGCGCACAAGATAGTATCTGACCGAAAGCTTCGCGACATTGAGCCCGGCAAGATAAGAAATTACCTTGTCATTCAACGGTTGACTTGGTGTTTCAAATATCACACAATCGACCGTGGCTTTGTTGTTCCCCTCCTTTTCAGAAAGTACGCCATTGCCTGCTTCGCTTCTTGGCTGCAAGCGAGCCTTCACAATAAACTGATATGTCTCTGCTTCGCTATCAGACTCAATTGCTGAGATAATTTCGTTAGGAAATGAACCTACTCGGCTGCCAATTTCGTTGTCCATGATTGACCATCGATTGCGGTGCACCTCATACAGTTCATAACCTGATTTGACAAACAATTGCTCCAATTCCATACGATCAAAAAAGCGCAAATGCGTTTCATCCAGAAGACCCATGCTTCTGTAAGGAAACTGCCCGCCAAGAAGAGACAAGCGAATACTTCCGTGCCCAACATGCGGAATAGAAGCGACTATATAACCATCCGGCTTCAACAAACGTCTGATTTCCAACAACAATTGCCCGGGATTGCGCAAATGCTCTAGAACATCCGAACAGACAACGACATCAAAGCTAGCATCATGGAACGTTTGCAATACGTTCGTATCATCAAGATCGGCAACTATTACTCGCTGACAATACTGCTTAGCCTCCTGCGCAGCTAGAGGATCTAATTCAATGCCGGTGACCGTGCAATTAAACTGTTTGCTAAGAGCACTGGAAAAAAAACCTGTGCTGCAACCGAGCTCTAATACTTGTTTGCCCTGCCCAACCATTAGGGCAAGACGACCGTAGTGACTCGATTCATCCAGCTGCCCGATATCCGTATGATAGCGAGTGGCGCTTGGACCGCTAGCATTAGTTTCCTCTATTACTTCCATCGTTTCCCTCCCACAAGTCTCGATACTTGGCGCAGCGGTGTGCTTATCTTCCACGAAGTACTGTTATGTAAACAGTCCAATTCAAATTCAAGTATTCGACGCTCCTTCGACCACGCAGTTTTGTTGCCGGCCAGTTCAGCGCGCTTTTCACTTAAGTAACGCAGGCTATAGTCAATTGCTTCCAGAAAAACACTATAGTCTGTGGTGTTGTTCTCATATTTGAGTTCACTACATTCAGTCGTCCAGGCAGCCGGCAAAATAGGCACTTCCTCCTGCACAGAATGAACTCTTTGAGGCGACTTTGCCAACCGAACCATATACCGAAACGGTCCTGTAATCCGCCAGGAAGTACTGTTTCTTACGTTGGCAATCTGGTTATTAAGGTGCTCGCGTTCCGCAGCGCTGCGGCATCGCAAATCATCCAGCTCAGCCAAAATTCGAGTCACTTCACGCAAAAGCCAATAGAGTTGTTCACGAGGATCTTTATGAGCTTGTTCACTTAAAGGCTGCCGCCCTGGCATAGAAGGCAAAGGAATCGCCAGCACCTCCAAGACCGTCAGTCCCTCAGCCCTATGCAAGTGATCAAGCTGCATTGCCAGAATTTCAACAATTCGTCGCCGGGTCATTTCTTGCGATTCGCCTAATTCAATCAATACGGACCGATACAATCGCCAAAGTCTCAAGATGTCCAAGACAAAAAACAATCCCCTCAAATTCTTGGAGGTAGCACTTTGTGAGTGACGGCGAAAACTGCATAGCACCGTACTAACATAAGCATAGTTGCCATCTTTAACTATGCGAAACCAGTACTCAATATCACCAAAATGATAAAAGTCTGTATTGAAGCCGTCACCGGCAACCTCCCTGCGAAACATAGCAGTAACCGGCTCGCCGACCCAATTTGTACAACCGATCAAATTGAACAGAACAACCTCATCTCCAACGATGATTCTGTCCTCCGGAAAGGTCCGGCACTCTTTCAAAAAGCGCCCTTTATCATCTATCCACCGCTTGGCACAAGAGACCAGGTTGACATCAGGATTTTCGTCGAGCAGTCTGGACATATCCGCCAATGCGTTTGGCTCCAAAAGATCATCCTGAGCAAATGGTTTGATATAACGTCCGGCAGCATGCATTATGCACTCGTTATAGTTAGCGAATAGCCCTTTTCGCTCAGTGTTGCGCCAAGCTTTGATTCGTTTGTCCCTGCAAGCATAATCCTCAATGATCTTGCTAGAGCCATCGTCTGACTGATCGTCGGCTATAAGCAATTCAAAATCAACCAATGTCTGCGCTAACACGCTCTCAATGGCATGAGCCAAATAGTCTTTGCCATTAAAGACGGGCAAACATACAGAAACTGTTGGCTGGTTGTTCATCTGCACGATCACACCTCAACAACTGAGCCAACCAAGCACATCCGAACAGACTACTACAGGTTGCAACTGCAAGTAATTCTTGAAGCGAGCCGGATCACCGACAATAGACAAATCAACATCCGCCCATGATACCTTATTCCTGTTAAACATAACAAACGGTGGCGCCTGACTCGAATCTCTCGGAGGGTTAAGCCTCTTTCCAATTAGTCGTTCAATCAACCGCTGTCCGGGAAAAAGATTGACCGGCTCAGCCAACGAATCGCGAACACCGGCAACAACAATAGAATCTGGACTATTAACAAGCTGGTAATACATAGCAAACAAACAATGTTCACTTAATGTGTATTGCCCGTTGGTTAATAGCACAATTTCACCCAACGATTTCTTGGATACATCCTGCCAGATATCTAAGATCGATCTACCGGCTGTCTCTACCTCAGGTACAAGCCTTTGATATGCTTCGGGTATAGTCGCCTTTTTCCGCACGTCTTTGCAATCCATTAACAGCACCTGTATATGCGGATAGGTCTGTTGTCCAATTGACTGCAAAAGGTTATTAATGTCGGCACTGCCATCCGCATCATTGATCCAAATGCTAATTATCGGGAACTCGCTGCTTTTCGTTTTCAACAGTAGTCCCGGCAACTCGTTTCGCACCAAATTCGCCAGATAGCAAATTCCATTAGCCGAGTTATCCTTATGCCCGGCTAGGTTTGAAACTACTTCTTCCAGGTAGCTGGTGGCACCATAGACATTGCCATTTTGCCGACACACAAGTCCATAACAGAAGGCAAACCAGGCTGGCTGTTCATCCCACTGAGGGAAATTCCTAGTCGCTTCCAGGATTCTTTTTGCCAGGCTGGATGAATGATTGCGAGCCAGGAAATTCACAACAAAAACAAGTCCGGGCAAACTCAAAGATTGCAATCGCTTCTGCAACCAGCAAAGCTGTTCTTGTTGTTCGACACTATTGCCATTGTCTAAAATCCGAGGATCAGCAAACTTGAGACTCGTCTCTTTTATCGAGTCGATTGCATCTTGTTGTTCGGCAGTGAGATTACCGGCAAAGCAAAAAACTAAGTCTGGGCCATGTAGAACTGCCACTGGATAAGGTAAGCGTTTGCGGAATTCTCTATCGACAAAATTGTCATTGAAATATGATATATGCTCAAAGCTGTCGTGCTTGCCACTCCAGTTTTCTTGCTGGAAGTTGACGTTAGGAAAAACTGCCAGCAGCCTGCTGCCGCCTTCTATACACTGAGCGATACTATCAAAGAAGGTGGAAAGATCTACAAGGTGCTCAACAACATGAAATGCGGTAATCAGATCAACTCTTGCGCCGGCGACATTCAACTCTTCGACACTGTCGGCAACAATTTGATGTCCCTGCTCAATGCACTTTTCCTGAGCCCACAACGATGGTTCAATGCCGAGTGTTTTATACCCGAAAGCTTTCGCCATGTCTAAAAACTTGCCAGTGGCACAACCAATATCCAGCACACTGAGCGAACTTGAGCGAGAACCCAGATCATCCATCAAAAAAAGAGCGCTGAAAAATTCAGCATTCCAGTCAGCAAAAGAAATTTGCTCATAATTTGAATAACCAACGTTATCTTGATTATCAGCGTCTAATTCTGGTTGTTTCTGCTTACGAAAATAGTCCTGATTTTGATAGATCTCATTGAGGTCAATCATCACTTGTTCGACAGCGCAATGACCGCAAGACCGGCATTCCATGATCCGGACCCTATCATTCCTAATGGCGATTTGTCGCCTACCTGGATCGCCGCACCAAAAACATGGCACGGCTTGGGGTGTACCGCTCAAGCCCTGTTCAATATTTTCGCCAACGCCATTTGCCGGTTGCATCATGACCTATTTGCTATCGGCACAAAACTGCCAATAATACGGAGAGTATATTTTAGTGCAATCCAAGACCCATCCCGGATATATATTTGCTAACCCATCCCAATAAAGCGGATTCAATGACCAACTACCCATACTCAGCTTAAAAATTTCCAATCACGCTTGCCGAACAGGCCCCGGCCGGCTCAACTGATCCGCAATTAAGGACATCCTTAGACAAACTACGTAGTCTTAGGCTTTGCTAAGCCAGTAAGCCAGGTACTTCATCATGGCAAAGTTCGCGCCAACTCCAATCACGAGTGAACGCCTGCGACTCCGCTTAATTGAGGAGTCCGACCTCCCCATGACCCGCGAATGGCGCAACAAGGACAGAGTCCGCACTCGCTTTATCTTCACCGACAAACTCGAGCCGGAAGCACACCAGAAGTGGTTCGCCGAGTATCGCAAGAGAAGCAATGACTATCTCTACGTCATTGAAGAATTGCAGACACTAAAAAAGCCGGTGGGTCAGATAAGCATCTACAACATCGAACCCGACAACAAGTCCGCTGAATACGGCCGCGTCATGATTGGCGAAGAAGATGCTCTCGGACTTGGTATTGCTGCTGAAGCATCCAGAATGTTGATTGAGCATTTCCGCAAAAACTTCCAGATAGACACTTTCCATTTGGAAGTAAAAGCCGACAACGAAAATGCTTACCGCATGTACGAGAAGCTTGGCTTTGAACGCCTCGAACAATCAGGCGATTTAGTCTCGATGGTCCTCAAAGTCCGTGCTGCAGCGAGGAGATGAAGTTGTTCGGTCGTTTGACGAAAAGCACATTTCTCTGGTTGATAGTCGGCTTGTTTTTAGTCGACTGTGCGATCAAATACGGCAAGCCTCTGCGCTACATGGAAATGGGCGGCTATATTCCGGCCGACCAAAATCCGTTGGCTGACAAATTCGATGCGCTTAAGTCCGAAGCCAAAAACACTCGAGTATTACTCGTTGGCTCATCACTGCCAATGTGCGCTGCCGCCTGTGCCGACTACAGAAACGGCAACATATCACTGCCAACCGTTGGCTATGATCTATTTACTTATCCCAAAGCCAAGTATTTCGAAAGCGTCTTGAAAGACATGGTGGGTAAAGACTTGCCAGTATTCAATTACAGCGGCAACGGTTGCATGGTGTCTGATTCGTATATCGTCATCGAGCAAGCCTACAAGCACGGCATGAAACCCAAGGTCGTCGTCCTCGCATTGGCCCCACGCGACTTCATCGACAATCTAGCCTGTGCCACCGAGAAAACTTCTTATTACGACTTCTTTGAAAAGCTCGAGAAGAACAGGGCAAAATTCAACCTTACCAACTTCAACGCTGAAGAGACTTTCAACAAGACTCTTGCCGATGTTTGGTACTACTACAAGCTGAAGCCGGACTACCACAACCTATTTTGCCTCGGCGTCTCCGGCGCGCTTCACCGCTCAACAGACTTGTACTCCGCAACCCACCGCGATCCGCTACAAACAGAATTCACGCAAGTTCGCCTGGCGGCATGGGGTCCGCCTAAGCTTGCCGACATAACAGGTGACGAAGAGAAGAAGAAGAAAGACCTAAAAGTCTACGACACGTCTTACAACCCAGTAGACACCAAACGCTTCGGGCGTGAACGCGAGTATCTCTTCAAGACGCTTGCCTTCTGCCGCCAACACGACATTCTCCCCATCGTCGTCAACATGCCCAGGACAAAGCGCAATCAGGCGATACTTCCTGAGTGGTTCCAACAGGACTACATGAAAGCCCTTACTGACGCATCCGCTGAATACGGCTGCCCCTTCTACGACTTAAACGCCGATCCCAACTTCACCGAATCCGACTTCCGCGACTCCGTCCACCTCAACGGCGACGGCGGGTTGAAAGTGTTCAACGTGCTGACTGCGAAGTTGAGCAAGGACGAGCAGTTCTTAACCCAAATCGAAGACAACAAGCAGTTGTCTCTGAAGTAAGCTACCCCGATCATGTTGACTCACGTGACGCACGTCCACATCGCCTAGGGGCGCATTGCATGCGCCCTCACTCGTCATTTATTTGGCTGCGTTGAAGTCCTTCACAAACTGCACGCACATCTCTTTGATGGCGGCGCCTGCATCCTTCTTCGCGACCAACTTGCCTACTGCGTAAGTCTCTGCCGAATAAGTAATCGAAGGATTACGCTCCAATTGCGACTTCTGATCAACAGACAAACCTACCCAAGCTTGTCCGCCTTTACGATCATCAATATATGTCTTAACGAGAGCTTCGCCAGACTCTAACGGTTGCTCTACGTCCAAATTAACGCTCTTCATTGGGAGTTTAGTGTCCGCGAGCGTTGCTGCCATCGTCTTGGTAAAAGCCTTGGTTGGATCGTAACCAATACCGTACTTGATGGATTTGATTCCTTTCAGACTGGATTTCTCCCAGTCAGCGGCATTCATTTTGCTGTCTGCAGCAAAGGCCGACAACGAGCTCAAAGAACCGACGACTAATAAACCAGCAACAGCACGATCTAGTTTCATAACGTTCCTTTCAGTTGGTAAGTGATATGGAACGGGCGCATGCAATGCGCCCCTACAATTAGCGGGATACCGCAACCGCCGTACCGACGGCTGACTTCACTGACTTGATGATGTGCTCGACTTCATCATCTGTCAGTGTCATAAATATTGGGAGGAAAAGTGATCTATCCGAAACACTCTCAGTGTTTGGCAGAGTCGCGCCATTTGAGTACACCGGCTCTTTGTGAATCGGCGGTATTCCACGGCGGGTGGCGATACCTTGCTCTTGCATGTACGCCATCACCTTGTTTCTGTCCTCAGTCGTGCCCTTCGCCAAGCGAATTGGGTACGACTGGTAGTTCCAACGCGTCACATACGACGGCGGAGTAATTATCTCCAAGCCTTCAATTTGACTGAATGCCTTGTTGTATCTATCGCCAATTTCCAGGCGGCGAGCAATCAGCTTTTCGATAATATCCATCTGCTTCACACCAAGCGCAGCTTGAATATCCGTCATGCGATAGTTGTAACCGACGACATCGTAAGACTCATAGGCGGTGCTTCCAGACTTATGACGCGCATAATCCGATATCGACGCACCATGTGCGCGCAACACTTTAGCCATCTCGGCTAGCTTCTCATTACCCGTGAGAATCATTCCACCTTCACCACAGCTAATTACTTTGCGTGGGTGAAAGCTCAATGAATTTGTAAATCCGGAACTACCAATCGGCTGTTTCTTATAGAAAGAACCCAAAGCACATGCCGAATCTTCAAGCAACGTAAGCCCACGAGACTCAGCTATTTTCTTGAACGCATCAATATCTGCCGGAATACCAATCTGGTGAACAATAAGAATGCCCTTCAGCTTCTTGCCGGTCTTCTTATTGACCATGTCCGACGTGTAATTCGCAGCAATGAATTCCTCTGTCGCCACCGGACAAATATTCAAGGTCTTCGCATCAATGTCCACAAATTGCGGTTCAGCGCCTGCATGGCGGACACCATTGGCACTAGCCACGAAGCTATACGACGGGCAAATTACCTCGTCACCGGCGCCTATTCCATGAATCAACATCGAAAGATGTAGCGCCGTTGTACACGACGTCGTCGCTACTGCGAACTTCGCGCCTGCATATTTGGCGACCGTGTTCTCAAACTTCTCAACAAGCGGTCCTTGTGACACCCAGCCGGACTCGAGAGCCTGCGCAATGAGCGCCGGTTCTTCGCCTGTGAAGTAAGGCTTAGCTATGGGGATGTTGTAAGAGCTTCTTGCTTCCATTTATCTATATCCTGTTCTATATTCCGAATTACTTTTCCCGGGACTCCGACCACCAATGAATACGGCGGTACTTTGGTTCCTTCTAAAACAACGGCTCCGGCTCCGATAATGCTGTGGTGCCCGATATGGCATCCCATCAATATTGTCGCGTTCTCGCCGACAAATACGTAATCTTCTACAACAGTCGGCGCCCGATCAACTACGTTGTAAGCACGCTCAGTGACACAACGCTTGACCGTGTTGTGCGTCAAAATAGCCGCGCCGGTTGAGACATTTACGCCTTTGCCGATTGTCAATCCGCCCTGACCGTCAATTAGAGTAAAAGCACCAATCCAAGTGCCTTCGCCAATTTCCGGTTCACCGGTTATCCAACAATGGCGATTGTATGGATTCTCCGGCAAACCATCAATGTCTGGTTGCGGCAAATATCTCGGCATTATCCACATTCCAATTTTTTGTAGTCATTTCGTTCAACAGTTTGGCAGCATCCAAATTCTGTTTCTTCAACCAGTCAATGTACAACTGAAGACCCTTGTCGATATCGATCTCAGCTTTATACCCGGTCAATTTCGCTGCTTTTGCCGGATCTGCGAAGTGTCTGAGCACATCGCCTGGTCTTGTCGGTTGATACTGAATTTCAAGGTTTTCCTTGCCCAGCAGTTTCAATAAGCGCTCAGCAATATCCTTAATGGTTACTTCTTGCCCACGCGCAATGTTGACTGTTTGACCAATCAAATTATCGGCAGAGCCCGCGGTAATAATTCCCTTGACGGTATCAGTGACAAAAGTAAAGTCTCGCGTTTGTGAACCATCACCAAAGATAATTGGCGGCAAATTATTCATTATGCGAATAGCAAAACGTGGAATTACTTCCCCGCTTGAACCTTCATGATGCTCGCGATAGCCGTAAGTATTGAACGGACGCACAATTACAGTCGGCAATCCCCAAGTAGTGTGGAATGCCTGCGTGTACAACTCACCGGCTAGTTTGCTTGCGCCGTAGGTTGTAGTCGGCTCCAGAGGATGATCTTCGTTCATTGGAGCAGTTTTAGCTGTTCCATAGACTTCCGACGAGGAGCAGTACACAAATCTCGAAATACGACGACTGCTGGTACCCTGATTAACCATGCGCGTAGCTTCTAATAGATTCAGGGTCCCCGTCGCATTCACTTCATGAACCAAGTGAGGACGGTCGAAGCAAACACGCAAGCATTGAACCGCCATGTGGAAAATCATGTCTGATTCTTTAACCAGCTTGCGAACCAACAACGCGTCTAAGATCGATCCTTTGACGATGTGGACTTTGCCGCTTTGTTTAACACCAGCCAGATTGGCTTCTTTGCCAGTGGAGAAATCATCGACTACGATGACTTCTGCTCCTCTGGCGACCAATTCATCAACCAAGTTACTGCCAATGAATCCGGCTCCGCCGGTTACCAGTATTCGCTTATCTTTTAAGTCCATAGGGGCTCCAGCGTCCTTTCTAATCAGCGTGCTTCTGAACGATTTCTATAACGCGGTCTTGCTGTGCAGGGGTCAATTCCGCATACATCGGCAGACTCAAGATCTTGCCGGCAAGTCTTTCCGTTACCGGGAAATCGCCTGCTCTGTGACCCATGAATCTGTATGCTTCTTGCAAGTGAATTGGAATTGGGTAGTGAATTCCACTTTGAATATTTGCTTCGGACAGCGCTTTCTGAACAGCAGCGCGATTGTCTACTTGGATAACATACAAGTGAAACACCGAGCGGCAATTGCCTGAAATTTCCGGAGTAACAACAGCAGCTTCTTGCAGCTTATCTGTGTAATACGCAGCATTTCTTCTTCTAGCATCGTTCCAAGCAGGTAAGTGTTTCAACTTAACATTGAGAATTGCAGCTTGAATTGTATCGAGACGGAAGTTGTGACCAATGATTCTGTGCTCGTACTTCTTGCTGGATCCATGATCACGCAACAAACGAACCTTCTCAGCAATCTCAGGATTGTTGGTGACGATAGCACCACCGTCTCCGGCGGCTCCCAGGTTTTTGCCTGGGTAGAAGCTGAATGCAGCTACATCGCCATATGTGCCAACCGGCTTGCCGCCGTATGTAGCACCGTGAGCTTGGCATGCATCTTCAATAACTTTGATGCCGTACTTCTTGGCGATTTCCATAATTGGCGCCATGTCAGCCGGCTGACCATAAAGGTGAACAGGAATAATTGCCTTGGTGCGGCGAGTAATCGCTGCTTCCAGTTTGGCTACATCAATGTTGTATGTTTCAAAATCAACATCAACAAATCTTGGTGTTGCGCCTACAAATGAAATGGCTTCAGCAGTAGCGATGAAAGAATTTGGTTGGGTGATAACTTCATCACCAGGGCCAACTCCAGCGGCTAACAAAGCCAAGTGAAGAGCGGCGGTTCCGGAATGAAGCGAAACGCAGTACTTAGCTCTGCAGAATTCAGCAAATGCTTTCTCGAACTCACCAACAGCCGGTCCCATGATAAAACCACCACTAGCTAAGATGGGCTTGATGGCAGCATCAACATCGGCTGCGACGCTTTCCATCTGGGTTTTGAGATCCACAAAGGGAATTACTGAATTTGCGATACTAGTGGTCATTTATAGTTCCTTTTTTAACGTACTGACTTCATTAACGCTTTAGCCGGGTTACCCGCAACTACAGCGCCTGCCGGGACATCTTTGGTGACTACAGCGCCGGCACCTATCATTGCCTTTTCGCCGATTGTCACATTACACATAATCACTGCGCCTGAGCCGATGGACGCGCCACGCTTAATCATCGTCGGGCTGACAGTCCAATCCGCTTCCGTTTGCAACGCGCCGCCTTCGGCTGTTGCACGCGGGAAGTGATCATTGATAAATACAACACCGTGACCAACGAAGACTTCGTCTTCAATTGTCACGCCTTCACAAATAAAAGTATGGCTGGAGATTTTGCAGCGGTCGCCAATTTTCGAATTCTTTTGTATCTCGACAAAAGTTCCGATTTTGCTGTCCGCGCCAATTTCGCATCCATACAAATTGACGAAGTCGTATATCTTCGTGCCTTCGCCAACTTTTACATCGGGGCTAATCTTCTGTAGCGGGCCGGCTTTATACATCCCTATTGCACACCAACCTTCGGAAGTTCCTGTGGTTG
The DNA here is from genome assembly GCA_019744775.1 of Candidatus Obscuribacterales bacterium. NCBI lineage: Bacteria > Bacillati > Candidatus Melainabacteria > Candidatus Obscuribacterales > Candidatus Obscuribacterales bacterium. The sequence goes on along the minus strand of JAIETZ010000003.1, from coordinate 479,792 downwards.
CTTCGTAGCCAAAGATGCATTGGCGGATTCCAAAATTTGTACAACTCTCAAGCCTGCATAACCATCTGTCAGAGGCTTGGTGCCGTTGAGAACGCAATCAACAAAGTGTGCAACTTCTATCTTGAGCGCTTCGCTCAGATCCAAGTTTGGCGCAAACATATCGCCCACACGATATTGAATGAGGTTTTGATATCTCTGCTCTTCAGTCTCTGGGTTGTTGACTGTAATACCCTTGTCATAAACGCGCACTTTTTCCATCGGCGTCATGTCGTCGTAAACAATCATCTGGTTGGTACCGCCAATAAGCACTTGTCTTATCTTCACCGGCGACAACCAGCTTACATGGAAGTGAGCGATGAGGTTGTTGTCGAAGGTCAATGTAATGTAAGCAATGTCTTCGATGCCGCTTGCCGTGTGACTCGTGCCTGTAGCGTGCACAGTCAACGGAGTGCGATCGAGAAGATAGTCCATGACGGACAAATCATGCGGAGCCAAATCCCAAATGACGTTGATATCGCTTTGGAAAAGTCCGAGGTTAATACGTACTGAATCGAAGTAGAGCAATTCGCCAAGTTTGCCACTGTCGATCTCTTGTTTGATGCGACGCACTGCACCGTGATAAACAAATGTATGATCAACCATCAATACTAGGTTGCGCTCTTCAGCCATGGCGATGAGTTCACGACATTGTTGTGACGTCATGCACATCGGTTTTTCAACCAACACATGCTTATTCGCTTCTAAAGCTTTGCGTGCTAACGGGTAGTGAGTATGCACCGGTGTTGCAATAACGATTGCATCAATTTCCGGATCCTCAAGCATCTTCTCAAATTGAGTCGTCGGCTTCACACTCGGATAACGCTTGTGCATGCGCACAAGTTTGTCGAGGTCGAGGTCGCACACATAGCGGACTTCAACTTGATTGTGCTCGTAGAAGTTACGAATTAAGTTGGGTCCCCAATAACCGCACCCAACAACACCGACGCGAACAGTTTGCTTACTTGTATCCACGCTGAAACCCACCCTTTGGAGCCGGGAAACTCTGCGACAAATAGTCTCATAATCGAACTATTTAAACAAGCACAGCCATCACATTTTCAGCGGTTTCCAAGCGATCAAATCGGTTTGATTCGGCGAGGTAAAAATGACCAAAAACCGGCAGCCAGTAGTCCCCACAATATCGCTTGACAATTGCTCATTCTATTAAGAGATATATGGTAATTTGTTCAGGTCACCCTAAATCTATGACAAACCCCTAAATCAATGCCGCCTTTCCGTCCAGCAGTTGCACTTTTTTTGGCTTACAGCCTGACATTCGGCGTAGGTTTTGCTGAGACGTCGAGTGAACAACCTTTGCCCACCTTGCCCAAGCGTGAGGTCATCCGCGTCAATCCGACTCGCACTGATTTGTTGGTATTTCCTACAGGGAAAGAAGTCTTTTTTGAAGCATTGTCGACGATGAATCCCGACGTCTTCATGGCAGGATCAGGCGGCACAGTCGTCAGCATCGACAACAACAGACCGGTGCTACATACAGGTCATCTATTTTTGAATTCAGGCAAAAACGCGCTGACTGTGGGCACGCGCCTGGCGAATATTCGACTTGGTGCTGATACCACCGTCGTACTGGATATACACCCGCACACGCCATTGCATATTGCTGTACTGGCAGGCACGAGTCCCGTTCATTTAAAAATCCGCGGGCGCAGAACACCAATAATATTGAAAGTGGGCGATGAGTTGTATGTTTCGGACGCAGTTTTGCCAGCTGAAAAATATCAAACAAATGATCCTGTGCCTCGAGAAGATTGTGGCAAAGAATCAGAAATTAAAGGTTTGGAATTGATCCGACGTACATTCAATGCGCGTAAGTGCTTGGCTTGGCACGTGGCTGAAATTGTCGGCAAAGAAAAAGTTGGTGGTGACGAAAAGGCATTTCTGGACAAGTTGTCACCCTCGCCAAATGCCGCAGGCGTTATCGACCATCAAGCAAATGATCCCTGGCACGTGCTCGCAGCAGGTGGATCTGAATTCACTATCCTGCCAATAAACTCCGGCGTAATTCACTTACGCTCCGGTGAAATCTTCATCTTCACGACGGATTATGCGATTGTAGAAACAACGCTTGGCGAAGTCCACGGTAACCGTGGCTCTCTCTTCGCCGTCGACACATCGGATGGCAATCTCCGCGCCCGCGCGTTGACCGGGCCCGGCGATTTGACCGTAATTGTCGGTAAACACAAACTTCCCGTGCCCCCGGGTGAAGAGGTGATGATAAGCGATCACGTGCCGACCAAGGACGACACGAATCCAAAAGATGGCGTAGCAAGACGGAATCCGACGACGAAGCCGCTGGAAGACAAGCTAAGTGTTACGGTGACGGACTTCAATATTTTGTCGTTGATTGTATCGGCGGATTACTTGAAGCCGATTAAGAAACCATTCTGGTCACAAGAACGTTCGGCGTTGGAGAAGCTTATACAAACAGCGGCTGCGATTGAAACAGTGACACACGGCAAAGGCGGCTACCAAGGTGCGCCGCGGGCTACGACACCGAAGCAACCCAAGGCAAATCCGGGGCAGGCGATTTAACCGATCCGTCTCGAACCCGGTCCATCAAAAAGCTTGTACGCTTCCTGATACAACGTGCCGTATTTGTCGTCTTCGTCCGGCTCAGGCATAGCGTTGCGCGACGCACTCGGTGGTGGCGGCGCGGGTGAAGGTTGGGCTTCGTTTTTACTGACCGGCATCTTCGGTCTTAACGCGGCGCTTGTGGAGCCGGCAGCGCCAGATTCGTCGTCATCAGACGACATTTCCTGACGCGCGGGCGATGGCGCGGTTACAGCTTCTCTAGCCGCTGGTTTCGGTGCTGCCGGACGCGGAGCGTCTTTGGCCATCGGCTTCACGCGCACCGACATCGGTTTGCCGCGTAAAGCTTCGCACGCATTTTTGATATGCGGGATTTTTGCTTCGACAGTCTTCTGCAAGCCTGCGCTTATGCCGACGACTAATTCCGAATCACTCAACTGCAATGGCGCTGCGTGAACAGAAAGAACACTGTGAGTTGGCATACTGTGCGTGCTCAAATATTCCATGAGCTGTTCCCAGAATACTTCCAACTCCATGATGGCGTCGTTGCCGGTTACTTGCATCGGCGCAGGCTCAGATGCAGCCACAACCGGAGCAGCTGCCGCAACTATCGGCTTCTCAACTTGCTGTACCGGCTCAGCTTTCACTGGTTCTGCGGTCGGCACGACAGGTTTAGCAACCGGCGCGGCCGCAAGCATCGGCACTCCACCTTCAAATCCTTGCAAGGCGGACTCCAACTTCGCCACACGCGAAGCAAGTTCACGCACCATCAAAAATTCGTGTCGATGGCACAACGCAAGTAGACCCATTTCCAAATGCAAAGCCGGTTGCGTGCTGCGGCGAATAGTCATCTCGAGCCGATCAAGTTGTTCAATCATCTGCGCAAGTTCAATGCGATCAAACTTCGGTGCCAATTCAGCAATTGCCGCCAAATACTTCGGCGATCCAATGACGACTTCACCAAGTTTCGCCGGCTCAACAGAACCAGCCTCAACTACGTAAGACGCCTTGGTCAAATTCAAGAAATGCAAAGCCATTTCCTGACATAAAACAGCCGGCTCACGTCCTTCAATCAACAAAGCATTGAGTTCAGACAAAACCTTTTGTCCATCACGATTCATGATATGCGCACTCATAGAGACCAGTGCATCTTCATGCATTGCACCCAACAAGCTGAGCAAATCATTTACGCCAACAGGCTTCTCCGGCGAAGACAAAAGACTTGCTTGATCCAAAAGACCAAGCGCATCACGCAATCCACCACCAGAGCGACGAGCAATTAACTCAAGCGCTTCGTCCTCAATGGAGATTCCTTCTTTCTCAGCAATCTGTCGCAAGTAAGCAGCAAGCTCAACCTGGCTTACGAGCCTAAACATCAATTTCTGGCAACGACTAACAATTGTCTGCGGTACTTTGTGCTCTTCAGTTGTGGCCAGCACAAACACAACATTGCTCGGCGGCTCTTCCAAAGTTTTCAGAAGCGCGTTGAACGCTTCTTTAGTGAGCATGTGGCACTCGTCGATGATATACAACTTGAAGCGTCCACCGACGGCAACCAAAGGCGCGCGTTCAATAAGCGTACGCGCATCATCCACGCTGTTGTTCGAGGCAGCATCCAATTCAAATACTGCCGGGCTAACGCCTTCTTTAATCTCAATACACTGCGTGCAAGTTTGACACGGTGTGGCGGTTGGTCCCTTCTCGCAGTTCAAGGACTTTGCCAAAATTCTTGCGCTCGATGTCTTACCAGTACCACGCGGTCCAGTAAACAAATAAGCGTGACTCAAGCGATTGTTCTCAATCGCGTTGGTCAACGTACGCGTCGCGCTTGCCTGACCAACCAATTGGTCCAACGCCTGCGGACGATATTTCAAATACAACGGCTTATAAGTAGAAATACTCATTCTATGCTCCGTCAGCTCGTGCCTCGCTGACTTCGCTGCCAGCCGGCTTTCGACGCTCCGCTTAACGGATTCTTCAACAGAATCCTCGCGTCGCTATAGATTGTAGACGCTTCCGTGCAATTGATCCTTCGCTAACGCTTATTTAACGTTGAATATCAGCAAACTGACAACCTCGGGCTCGGACTTCGGCTCAGGTCTGGAAAGCAGAAAGGCAACCTGACTCAAGGGATAAACATAATTCTGTCCGGCACCTGGCGCAGGCTCCGACAAAATAAACGAAGGTTCACCAAACTGTTCTTTCAACACGCGAACCTCATCACCCAGTCCAACGCCTAAATCATGTCCGACCAATCCCGGATCAAATATCCGCAACCCTTCGACAAATCCGTGGCGCATAAACACTTGCAAAACAGGCGCGTCGGAATTCGGTCTCTGGAATGTCCAAACAGTCCAGTTGCCTAGCACTTCCTCGCGCATGCTGCCCCATGCCTTCAACGACTGCCCGGCTTCTGCTTGAGTGATACCAAGCTTGATCATTGGAATACCAGTCGCCACATTGGGCGGCAGCAAAGCAATGGTTTCCTTGCGCTTTGCTCGGAGATCCTGCACTGACTCTGCCTTCATTTCTTGAACTGAGTCCGCCATAACAACCGGTGCCGACTCATTAACAATCGTCATTTGCTGACGAGCTCTATACATCTGTGCTGAGCCACCACCACCAAGACTAGCTGTGGTAAGCGTAGCTGGTGGATAGTAGTTCGCGGGGGCGAAGGAAAATCTTGCACCGTGATTGGATGATGGAGGTGGCGGAGGAACAAGAGCGGCCACCGACGAATTTCGCGGCATTTCCTTTGGTTTAATCGCCAATTGATAATTGCTAATTCCCAATTGCGCGTAATTCGGCTGCTCGACTTTCTTCAGCATCTTATCCTTGTTGATCATGGCAAACGCCGGAGTGCTACGCACGCGATCCAGTATCTGCGTTATTAACTTCACTCCCGAAGCCGGCGGCGACACGCGATTGTATTCAATCTGCCCGCTCAACCTTCCGTGGTTATCCGCCGCAAATGCGTCTGGCACAATACCACCGATGCTCATGAGCGTAATCAATGCCAGAACCAATCGCCCCTTTGTCATTCTGCCTCGTAGGGGCGCATTGCATGCGCCCTTGGCGCTAAATGACAAACTAATTCTATTGATCAACTTATCCATCAACTTCATCATCTATTTCCTCAAGAGCCTGCTGTCGTTCGCGAAGCGAGCAACTTTGACTCCCACTCATCAAGTTCACTCTGATTAATCAACCCCCGGCGATTAGCCAAATAAACGGCACGACAGCGCTGATTGAAATCAACATCCGGCGATTCACCACGCCCCGGTATCCCCAGCTTGGCATAAAGCGCCTTCAGGCGCGACTGCACCGCTTTCTCCGTCAAATACAAACGCGTTGCAATTTCGTGATCCGTCAGACCCAACGCGATGCAAACAAGCGCCTCATATTCAGCCGCCGTTAAATTCGTCGCTCTATTTTGCGTGCGCTGAATAACACGAGCAATGCCTGGATGAATCCAACAATCGCCGGAAAGCACGGCCTTCGCCGCTTCGGCAACTTGATCATCAGAAGCATTTTTCAAAACATAACCGAACACGCCGTTTGCCGGCACAACTTTCCAAAGCTGACGCACATAAACTTCATCGGAGAAGTTGGACAGAATAACGACTCCTGTTTCCGGCAATTTACTTAAGATTTGCTCGGCAGCCTTAATCCCGGACAACTTCGGCATTTTAATGTCGAGAAAGACAAGTTGCGGCTTGTACTTCATCGCCGCGTCCACCGCCTCTTGCCCGTCATGGGCTTCATAAATAGTCAGCGGACCTTCCAGACGCGAAGTCAAAAGCCCCTTCAGCCAAAGGCGGTCTCTTTCTTCATCGTCTACGATTAATACGCTCATTGTCCTCTCCTATTTTCATATTACAGGGCTAGCCTGCGGCAGTTGAATAATCAGCTCAGTTCCGCTGGAAAATTTACTTGGCGTTGCCCAGTCAACGTGCGCACCGATTAACTGCGCGCGCTGCCTGATGTTCACTAATCCATAAGATTGTTTCCTTTTCGTACCTGGATCAAACCCTCGCCCATTGTCGATTACCGAGATAGACAATTGCTGATCGTTTTTCTCAATGGATACTTCCGCTTTCGTAGCATTAGAATGCTTCTCAATATTGTTGACTGCCTCTTGAACAATTCTATAAAGCTGCAATTTGGCAAAATCAGAAAGCTCAAATTCACCCTGAGAGACTTTGTCATTAAACGTACATTCAATTCCCGTATCGCGCTCCAGCATCGTCAGGAGATTTTCCAACGCAGGCACAAACCCCATCGTCTCAATCACAGACGGATGCAAGTCATTAATCACGCGTCGCATTTCCGAAACCGCAGCATCCAACTTTTCGCGCATCATATAAGGAACAGTATTCTCCGGGATTTCCTTCGACAGCTTGTCCGCCATGCGGGCAACCGTAGACAACGTGGGCAAAGTCTCATCGTGCAAGTCTTCGGCAATGCGGCGTCTTTCTTCCTCGGCACGCACCTGCATCGACTTACGCGCAACAGCCAACTCAAAATTGCGCATGCGCAAATCGGTATCCAGGTAAATAAACGTCGAAATAATGAATACAGCCGTCAACACAGCTAAAGGCGCCGCCATCAACAAAGATATATTGAACAATTGAAATGCTACCTGCGCCAACAAAACCACACCCACGGCAGCAACCAGATAATAAAACAAACGCTTGCCGGTAGATGTAAGCGAAAACAGCGCGCCAAACCCCACTCCCATTAACACAAGAAGCAAATGATTCAGCCAGCGCGGCAGACTGCATACGACTTGATTGTTCAATAGACAGGCAAGCGCATCACCCTGAATCATCACCGCCGGCACATTGTCTTTAATTGGCGTCCGGAAATTCTGCGGATCACCAACACGTGGCGTCAAGGTCGAGCCAATAAGCACAATCTTGTTTTTCAATTGGCTAGCGTCATAACCCGGCTGCAATAAATCCCTCATTGAGATTACAGAATAAGTCGGACTCTTGAAGTTGATATACAAAGGTTGATCAGACTGCAAAGGCAAAAATTCGCTCGCCGGGCCAACGCCCTGAAAACGACGAAACATATCAATCACCGCTTCTGTCAATGACTTCACCGGCATGAATTCTTTGTTGCCTATTTTCTGCGTTTTCGCCTGGTAATTTATAGGCAAACGGCAAACCATGCCGTTGTCTTCTTTTACAAGTTCGCTATAACCATACGCTGCCGAATGTCCTAAAAGTTCACCTGATGGCAATGCCTGCCCGCCATCAAGACTGCCGAATAGTGCCACCACAATATTGCCGAATTTTTTAAAACTGGATACCAAATTAGGCGAACTTGCTCCGCGCAAATCCAGATCAAGTGCCACCAAAGCCGGTTGCCCTTTCTCCGCTGAGTCCACCACACGCGCCAAAATATCCTGCGCCTTCACATCGGAAAATCGCGCAATGCCCAGGTCAAATTGCGAGGTATCGTCAAAAGCGACAACGGCAATGTCACGACAAAAAGACGTGCCTGCCGCCCCCACACGGGAAGCTACTTTGTAGCGCCATTCCAGAGAAGATAACTCCATCATTTTCAGCCAGGATGATTCAGCCAAAACGATGGCCACAATACAACCGGCCAGCATTCCCCAAAAGAGGCGCTGGACAACAAGCTTTTCCTGACTCGAACCTCCATTTAATAGATTTCTGACCTTAGCCAGAGGGAGCATGTTCAAGTTCTCCAGTGCAACCCATTCCCAAGACTAGTCTAACCTTTTGACGCCTTCAAGGCGGCTAGGCGCCACCCAAATTCAGGGAAAACCCTGAATTTATCGAAATTACCGTTCAATCACACGCCTTACCGTATATCCCTGTGTCCGAATAAAATCTTCCAGCTGCTCCATCGATATTTTGCTTGAGTCATAGGACATGGTCGCCGTGATAATGCCCGAGGCGCCCGGACCGCTATAGCTGTCGAAGCTGCTCGTGCCTGGGATATCCACCTTTACCCGCACCATTCCGGGCATAAGTTTCAATTTGCGCTCCAATTCGACCAAGCAGCCGACGCAAAGTGAGCCGGAGAGCCGCAATTGCACGCTTGTGGAGTTGGCATTGTCGGAAATTCGCTCTGAGGAGCCGGCTTTTTTCGGCTTCTTGCCTACCTTGGCAGACGTAACTTTTGTATCTTCGGCAGCCGCGGCAGACCCTGCATTTTGAGACATTGACGCAGGCATGGACGGGCACAACACCAAACCGGCAAAAACTAGCACTGTAGCCAGTTTCAAGCCCTTCCTCGACTTCAAATGACTAACGGAACCAGTAAAAATATTTAAGCAATGAATCATATATTAACCCAAGAGAATTTGAGGGTTGCTATGATCATCATTCCCAATTTTTCAGGTGCCACGTGCATGTCCACCCAAGTCTTGCCCGCAACATCGTTTCTTGAGGCAGTGGCCAGCCCGGCTGATTTGAAGCGCCTGAGCAATACCGAATTGCAGTCGCTTGCCGGAGAAATTCGCGAGGAATTAGTCCAGTCGCTATCGAAGACTGGCGGACACCTGGCGTCAAACTTGGGCATCGTGGAAATTACGCTGGCTTTGCACCGTGTGTTCAACAGCCCGGAAGACAAAATCCTCTGGGACGTCGGTCACCAGGCATACATTCACAAAATGCTGACCGGCAGACGCCATCAGTTCAATACTTTGCGTCAATACAAAGGTCTGAGCGGATTTATCAATCCGTTTGAAAGCGAACATGATCCATTTCTTGCCGGGCACAGCTCAACTTCAATTTCATTAGGCGTCGGCTACGCGCTGGCACGTGATCACTTTGGACAAGACCACAAAGTTATTGCGGTCATAGGAGACGGCGGTCTCACCGGCGGCATGGCGCTGGAAGCATTGAATCACTTGGGACACATTCAGAAAAATGTGATCATCATCCTCAACGACAACGAGATGTCGATAAGCGAAAACCTCGGCGGATTTTCGCAGTACATGAAGCGCATCAAAGAGACCTTCTTCTACAAAGACATCAAAGAAAAAATTAGCCAGATTGAAATTCAACTAGATGAAAGCAATTTGCGTCCTGGCATTGCCGAACTAATAGAAGCTGTGAAGAAGCAAGCCAAACAGCGCTTCGACACACCAGGAATTGTCTTCGAAAAATTGGGCGTCAATTACACAGGACCTGTCGATGGTCATGATGTCGAACAAGTAGTGAATGTTCTTGAACGCATCAAAGATCGCACTGCTCCGCAATTGGTGCACTTAATTACACAGAAGGGCAAAGGCTACGCGCCTGCCGAAGCTGACTCAATTAAGTATCACGGCGTTGGTGCTTTTAGTCCTGAAAAAATTGAACCGGTAAGTCCGGAAAAACCAAAAGCCAAGTCTTATTCCGAAGCTTTCACCGAAGCTCTTATAGAAATTGCAGAAATCGAACCGAATGTGGTAGCAATTACACCAGCTACTGCTGAAGGCTCCGGTCTTGTGAAATTCGGCAAGATTTATCCTGAGCGTTTCTTCGATGTGGCCATCTGCGAACAACACGCAGTAACAATGGCAGCCGGCATGGCTAAGGCAGGACTTACTCCTGTTGTCTCCATCTATTCGACATTCTTGCAGAGAGCATTAGACCAACTCGTACACGATGTGGCAATTTTGAATCTGCCTGTAATCTTCGGAATCGATCGCGGCGGTCTTGTTGAAGATGGTGAGACTCACCAAGGTGTTTTCGACATCGCTTTCTTGCGCAGTATTCCCAACTTGACCGTGTTGGCTCCGCGCGATACGGAAGAATTGCGTAATATGGTCTACACCGCTGTACGCGAGCGCAAAGGACCAGTCGCCATTCGCTTCCCGCGTGATAAAGCAATTAACTACGCAGAAACAATTCCATTCCACGAAATCAATTTCCGCGCCTGGGAGAAACTCCACGACGGGGGCAATTTGATTTTCTTGGCATATGGTTCGATGGTTGAGACAGCTAAACAAGCTCTTTCCATCCTGCAAGAGCAAGGCAAAAACGCCACGATAGTCAATGCGCGTTCAGCCAAACCTCTTGATGAGTCGATGTTGTCAGAGATAGTTTCCAATCCAAACAATAAGATTGTTACGTTAGAAGAAGGTTGTTTGCCTGGCGGATTTGGATCGGCTGTTCTAGAATGGGCAGCTAAATTCAAGATGCAAAATCCACAAATTGCGCAAGCTCCAATAGTTACCCTTGGCATACCGGATAAATTTGTCGAACATGGTTCTCGCCAAATCCTCCTTGATATCAATGGATTGAGCCCAGCCAAAGTGGCAGACTTTGCCTTGAAAGTTTTGGGGACCCGTTAACCAGTACTTCCAAAGTGAGGACATAATGACAAATCCAATTCCACAGGGCTATCAAACAATCACTGTTAGCCTGACGGTCAAAGACGCCGCTAAAGCCATTGAATTCTACAAAGAGGCTTTCGGCGCTGAAGAAACCATGCCGCGTTGCTATGGTCCGGACGGCAAAACCGTTATGCACGCTGAAATGAAGTTCGGCACTTCCATCTTCATGGTGAACGATGAATTCAAAGACATGGCTTGCTTGTCACCAACAAGCTTGAATGGCTCACCAGTATCAATGTACATCTACGTAGACAACGTCGATGCATTACACTCACGCGCAATCAAAGCCGGCGCTAAAGCCACCATGCCGTTAACAGACATGTTCTGGGGCGACAGATTCGGTCAAGTTGTTGATCCATTCGGACACAAGTGGGGCTTGGCTCAGCATGTTAAGGACATGACTGAAGAAGAAATGAAGAAAGCGCAAGAGATGTGGGTCAAAGAAATGGCCTGCGCTAAAAAGTAGAGATAAACGTGCCTTGCCCTATGTAGGGGCGCATTGCATGCGCCCATTTTCCTAACGCAAACCTGGTGGAGACAATGGCAAATAGTCCAAACGAAGATCAAAAAATCGACTCAATCAAGTTGCGCGTAGAAAAACAAAACGCCGAAAGAGAGGCAGCGGGCTTACCCTCGCTGCCCTCTTCTTCTTCATCTCCTGTAGAACGTGATCCATCTGAAACACTCGGTGATCCAAACGCACCCGAACACGAGTGGGTTGCCGCCGCTGAGGAATTAAACAAGAAGGAAGAGCGTCAGAAAAACACCACCGACAAAGAGCTGAAAAAGCACGACGCCTTCACAGACAAATTCCTCTTAGTCTTTTTCGCGATAATCATTGTCCTTGCCGGCTTTGCATTATTCATTCCAACCTTACATCCAACACAAACTCCACCCATCCAACAGTACGTTGCTCCGCCACCGCAGCAAGTCACTCAAGATATTGATTTCAAACCCTACATGGATGCCCTACAAACATCCATCAAGAAAAACTGGCATCCATCCGGCGCAGGTGATCACGTCGTCCGAGTGAAATTCAAAGTCCATAAGAACGGCGAAATCTCCGACCTAGCCTTCGATCGCATGTCACGCTCCCCCGAAAACGATGCCGCCGTCATGAAAGCCATCATCGCCTCCATGCCATCGCTTCCACCACTCCCTGAAGGTTCCCCGGAAAACGTAGACATCCAATTCACCTTCGAATACAAAGTCCACGACGCCCCGGCTGGAAACGCCCCCGCACAGAACTAAGGACTAAATGTCCCGCCGTCCCTCGAGCGCTTTCGCTAATGTGACGTCGTCCGCGTATTCCAAATCGCCGCCTACGGGTAACCCGAACGCAATCCGCGTGACACGTGTCCCCAATGGACGAAGCAACTGATTCAAATACAACACCGTCGCATCCCCCTCGATAGTCGGGTTGATAGCCAGAATAACCTCGCGCACTTCCCCTTCACCGATACGACGAATCAATTCACGTATCGTCAACTCATCGGGACCTTTCCCCTCGAGCGGCGAGATCAAACCCGTCAGCACGTGATACAACCCACGAAACTCAGCACTTCTTTCCAACGCAATCACATCGCGCGGTTCTGCGACTACACAAATCACCTGCGGATCACGCTTGGGATTCTGACAAATCTCGCAAGGGTCTTGCGCGGTCAAATGAAAACACTGCGTACAGTGCTTCACCTTTTCCTTTGCCTCAACTATCGTATCAGCAATTTCTTTCACCGCCGACATATCCAAATCAAGCACGTAAAACGCCATGCGCTGGGCCGACTTTGGCCCAACGCCTGGGAATTTCTGAAACTGCTCAATTAACTTGGCTAACGGCCGCGTGAAATACATGGACTACTCTAGAAGCCCATGCCTGGTGGCAAGTTCATGCCCTTGGTGATACTGCCGGTGCGTGTGCGCATCAATTCCTGAGCTTTGTTGGATGCATCGGTTATCGCCGCCAGCACGAGATCTTCCAAAGTTTCAACATCAGTCGGATCAACAGCTTCAGCCTTAATCTTCACACCCTTAAACTCACACATACCATTGCAAGTAATGGTGACCGCACCACCGCCTGCTGTTCCTTCAACATTGGTATCGGCAAGTTCTTTCTGCATCTTGCCCATATCATCTTGCATCTTCTTGAGCGAGGCTTGCGCGTCACGCATCATTTTGCCGAAATCTTGTTGCATTTCAATCTCCAAAACTTGTGATGCTCTAGATTATCCCAAATCCCCGCCATTGATCTCTAGTGCACCTCTATCTACTGGCAACAATGTCCTTTGTAGGGGCGCATTGCATGCGCCCTGTCCTGCGCCCCCGGTAAAACTTTCTTAAGAAGATAGGATTTCATTGGTTGCAATCTCTTTAAATAGATGTACGCTGTATACGTCGAATTCTATGGAGCCTCTGGAAAAACCGAGGTCTTTGAATCATGCAAGATATCGAAGCAATCATGGACGATGGCAGCTTGGCTTCCGACGATCGCGAAGCCATTAAACAGCACATCTGGGATCTGGTTACCTACGCGCTTAGGCGCTTTGTTCTTTTCGTGTCGTTCGGTCCAGGCATTTTAGGTGTTTTGTGGGTAATTGGGAAAATTTTCAGACGCTAAAGCAAGACCCGCTGGCTGCTTTCGCTAAGCGCAACCCTGCTTTTTATAGTCGTTATGCCGGAATGGATGACGAGTTTGGCTTCAATATGGACACGTTTGCCAAGTGGGAGCCCTTCTTCCGCTTTTGCTACGAGGACTACTTCAAAGTCCGCGTGCACGGAATTGAAAACATCCCCGGCGAAGGGCGCGCTCTTTTGTTCGGCAATCACTCCGGGCTAATTCCATTAGATGGCGCCATGCTCACCATGACCATGTGCAGCAAGCACCCAAGCCCTAGACGCATCCGTTATCTAGCAACCGACTGGTTTTTCACCATGCCCGGCGTCGGCAAATGGATCCAACACACAGGACAAGTGCGTGCAAGCAAAGAGAATGCCACCAAGCTGCTCAACAATGAAGAACTCGTCGGCATATATCCGGAAGGTATACGCGGCGTCGGCAAAAGATTTGATGAACGCTATCGCTTAATCGATTTCCACCCAGGCTTTGTGCAATTGGCGATCGCCACGCAAACACCAATTATTCCAGTTGCCACAATAGGCGGAGACGAGATATTCCCTAACTTCGTCAACATCAAGCAGCTTGCCCAACTAACTGCGATGCCGTTTTTCCCAGTGACACTCGGTTTTCCATGGCTGCCATTCCCTCTCAATCTAATGCCATTGCCTGTCAGATGGCTAATTAAGGTAAACAAACCAATTGATCTCGGCTATCCAGTAGAGAAAGCAGCGGACCGCAAGCTCGCACTAAAAATTGCGCGCGAACTGCAATATGACGTTCAACGCCAGCTAAATCAATTGCTTAGAGAGCGCAAGTCGCTATTCACTGAATGGGACGAAGATCCAAACCATAATCACGAACATCACCCAACTGCGTCAATGATGAAGTAAAAACATGCCGAGCTTTACTCATACCTACCGCATATACCAAGACATTGTCGAGAAAAGCGACTCGCTATTCAACTTCAAGTTGGAAACACTCGCCAAACTCGAGCCATTCTTGAGTTTTCTCTACAAGCAATGGTGGCGTGTTGAATTTTCAGGATTGGAGTTTTTGCCCAAAGAAGGCCCGGCATTTATAGTCGGCAATTCCGGCTCCATTCTTCCGTGGCCGGGATTCATGCTTTTGTTCGCCTTGATGAACGAAAAGCCTTTCCCGCGTCGTCTCAACATCATGGCCGACATGGACGGCATTGACGACGAAAGACTTTATACATTTTTGACCGAGATTGGTTTTGTCGACTGGACAGCCGACAACGCCAAACGTCTTTGGGCTGCCGGCGAAATAGTCGCCACCTTCCCCGAGGGACTTGCCGGACTGACAAAACCCTATAGCGATCGTTACCGATTAATGGACTTCGATTGGACAAAGTTTCTGCCCGCTGCCGAAACCAAAGTCCCAATATATTCACTGTGCACCTTAGGCTGCGAAGACTCCTTACCCGTCTTCGACAATTTGCCTAAAGTGGCAAACTTCCTCGGCTTACCCGAATATCCCATCACCCCATTTTTCCCATGGCTACCATTCCCTGCAAATTGCCTGTCATTTCCCGGCAAATGGCAAATGCGCGTCCTTAAATCGCACCGATTCGCATTCGACGCAGAAAAGGATGACTTGGAAGACATCGCCCGCAAACAAGCCCGCCACTTCGAAGGCGAAATCCAAAGCGAACTAAACCGCCTGCTCCGCAAACGCACTCTCGAACCATTTAGCCTAATCTAATCGGTACCCGATCCGGTACTCCGTACATGCATTGCATGCGTCGGTTCCGGTTCGTCGTAGGGGCGCATTGCATGCGCCCGCTCGCCTCCCGTCATCCTGAGGAGCAGCGCGACGAAGGGTCTCACGACTTAAAGTCGATATATCTACTTAACCGGCTTGATCATCTTCGGAGCAGGCTTACCCGCCGTCCCGCCCTCTTCCTCAAGACGCATCTTCATCTTTTCCACCGTCGACTCCATCGACTGCACACGCGTCAAAATCTCAATTGTCTGCTCATAGGCAAGCGCCATAAAGAAATGCAGCGACAACAAAATCAAAAGCAATAAAACAAATACCGACCAAAAGAAAAGTCGAAACTTCCACTGAAAGTCTTTCTCTCCGGGTTTGCTAGTGATCATAGAAATATCCTGTTCGCTTAGGGGGACTAACAAAGATTTGATCTAATTCTAAACACTTGACAGTAAAAAACGCTAAATTTGAAGCATGTCACCACGTGTTGCCCCAATGCTCGCGTTTATCTTTCCGGCGACTTCCCCCTGTAGAAAACTGAACCCTCTCACACCTAGTGCTGTCCATTAACAGTTGTATATGGTCCATGTGTCGAGGTTGTCTGAGCCAAGCAAGCAGCCATCTTAATTACTCGTTCTCTTAATGCTTGATCATTAAGGTCCGTGCTCTTCAACAGGTGTGTTAGAACTGGCGTGTTTTGCAGAAGCGAGACAAGCGATATTTCGCAACGTGACGCGCCTTTGCCGCCCGGCAAGTCGAAATACATACTGCGTCTGCGGGCAATGGGATCGGCGCCTAACGCGCGGGTAACATGCTCGGATGTTGGACCAAACATTACTTGTTTGCCTGCATTGAGGCTGATCATCTTACCGGCAGTACAAGCACGAACAGCATTTACCGAATTTTCATATAGATTGGTTATTCTAATGAATCCATTA
The DNA here is from genome assembly GCA_019744775.1 of Candidatus Obscuribacterales bacterium. Taxonomy (NCBI): domain Bacteria; kingdom Bacillati; phylum Candidatus Melainabacteria; order Candidatus Obscuribacterales; species Candidatus Obscuribacterales bacterium. The sequence goes on along the minus strand of JAIETZ010000003.1, from coordinate 463,558 downwards.
TCGTTAGATATAAGCGCTACAGCACCAGGGTCAACCGAAACAAGGTGCTCACCGCAACGCACAACGGTGGCTTTTTGCGAAGCCACTAGCAGCTCACCAGTCGCCAAACTAACAACTCCTGGTTGTTCAAATGTCAAATTAGCACTGCCGACGTATTTAAAAGTGCCGTAGTCAGTGGTAACGCCACGAATCCCAGGAGCACTTATTTCCATTGACTGAGACTTCTCATAGCCAATCTTACGATACACATCAGCACTGCCGATCTTTTCCTTGTCTTTCTTGTTTAACGGCACTACGCCCATCGGCATCACATTATTGCCTGCCGGCGCCGGAGGCGCACTGGAGATAGTCTTGCTCGATTCTCCAGTCATTTCTTCCTTGAGCTTAGCTACACGACGTTTGTAATTAGACATCAGAGTGCTGCCCATACCACAATGAATAAGCTGCTCGCGCTCAAACATTTGTTTTTTGTCGTACTGCGATTTTTTCACTTGCAAGCCGGACACTTTAATAGTACCTGCCACAGCCACTCTATCTACCCCATCGACAGGAATCAGTTCCTCTTCAGCCATATCCGAGTCAGCGACAACCAATTCTTCACCGGGTCTCACAAGAATCTGAGAAGTTTCGTCACCGCGCCTTAAGGTAACTTCGGCATCCTGTCCAGATAAACTTACAAGCCTAAATACTCCATTTGGTTTTTGTTCTACAATACCACCGCTATCTGCAGGAATAGCCACATCACCAATCTCAGTTTTTACCTTTAACGACTTGTTGGCCGTCAACATCACTAAACGTCCTTCTCGCATTGTTACACCGCCATCTTCTTTATTGTTGGCAAACATTGTGCCGCCACAACCAAAAAGCAGTGAATCATCAGATTGCGCTAAAAACGGTTGGCAATTGCCGGAAACAAATACCCAGGCAGCAGACTGTGTTACGACCGTTTCTATCTGTGCCGTTCTGGACATAACTTGCGAAGCGTTTTTCTCAACAGGACTAGCAAAATCGGATACATCGGTCTGAATGGCTGTTCCATCAGGTGGCAGATTTACAGGACCATTGCCAGGCAAAGCAGCTCCCAAAAATGGATTCTGGGCAGCCGGAGCCTGTGCTTGTGCTTGTTGCGCAGGCGGAAGCGGCAACGGCACAATAGCCGGGCCGACAGCTCCAAAAATGGCTCCATTGATATTTATGATTCCTGGCGGATCTATGGAAATCACACCACCATCGGCAGCTAAAATGACATTATTCAGGTTAAGCACACCTCCGGCTGGTGCTTCCAAGCCGATCCAAGCTCCATTGAGCATTACAATTCCACCGCCAGTGACAGTGGCACCACTATTTACATAGGTGCCGGTATCACTTTGCACTCTGTCATTTACAGCAACTGATTTCAAGTATGCGTTATAGTCCGACAATGAAGTGCCGGCAAATATGGCTATACCGCCACCTGTGAAGTTTTGCATGTTCACGCCGTCCACAGTCACGCTGCCGGTTACATACCGCGCTACAGATGTAATTGTGGCATCGGGAATATCCAGATTGTCTGATGCTTGCATCCAAATATTTGCTCCTTGAGCAAACAGATCGTTCAAGTTTCCAAAAGTCAAATCGCCGGCGCTAGTTAAACCAATACTGCCACCAAAGGCATCCATCACCACGCCATTGCCGGTCACAACATTTCCGGTAGTGCTGGTAATTAGAATGCCACCCGGGCTGGCTATCTGCGCATAAGTGTAGTCCTGCATATTAAGACTAAACTCGTTCAAGGCACCACCAACAATGCCGCCGGTAATTTGCACCGTATTGCCAATGGCGACCCCCGTACCTCCGGTCATGAACACACTTTGTCCGGCAGAAATATCGCCGCTATCAACAACGGATAACAAACCGCCGGCAGCATTTAAGGTCACGGTGTTTACAGTTGCACTAATTGCATCTACTGTCAGACCCGAAGCGGTTGCTGTAGTTGAAAAACTCGTTTGAGCAGTCCCTGATAGAGTACCGGTAATAGTGCCTTGAGAGGCAGTTACAGATCCTGTCGTACTATTAAATGCAGCTGTCAATCCAGTAATTGTACCGGCTCCAGTAACAGATAGGCTAGCACTATTATTCAGTGTCACTTGCCCTGCAATGGAACTCAGTAATCCGTCATTAACAATCGAGGCGGAAGTTAACGTTACACCGCCGGCACCACTTATATTTTCTCCAACAGGCACATTAATGGAAGACGTCCCAACACTATTATTTATGGAAATCAGTCCATTCGAATTTATTGCAGCTACTAGTAAAGCAGTATCCGGACGATTAAGCGTCAGTGTAAAGTTATCGCCCGAACCAAGCAGCAGACCACTTATTAAACCGGAAGCATTACCTGTAATCGTTGAATTAAAGCCGGTCGAACCGACGAACCAAATAAATCCACCCGTACCAGTGACGGACGTCACATCGATGGTGCCATTCAAGGTGACTACCGTATCATCAATGGTATTTTGAATTGTTACAACATTGCCATCCCCAGATCCTGTAGCTATCGCTGTAATATTGCCTCGCGCTCCATTAGTTATGCCAACACCTGCAGAGTCGATTACAAATGGAGTTGTCGAACCATAGAGAACATCAATGCGTCCAGCGCTGCCCGTTCCTCCACCATTGGAAGCAATAGCAGCACCAGTGCCAATTGTGCCTAGTACAGCAACATTGCCGGCTGTGGCCGTCAGAGCAATATCTCCACCATCGCCCTGCCCCTTAGCACGCGCGCTGACAAACGAACTAATAGTAATATCACCTGTTGCCGTCGTTGCCGTAACATCGGCACCGTCTCCGGAAGTCGTTCCTCCGGCTGCTGATAGACCACCACTGATAATGCCGGTTTCTGCATCCAGACTAATAGCGCCGGCATTACCATCCGTGGTCACACTAGTATTAATTAGTCCGGAGATATTGATGAGCCCATTTACCGAGCCAACCGTTACCGTGCTGGAATTACCGATAGTTGACCCGCCATAAGCCAATATTGACAGTGCACCTATATTACCAATCACTATATCCCCATCACCGCTTATATCCACCAAGCCGCCAGTGCCTGTTGAACCCACAGCATTGGTGAAAACAAACAAGGTGACATTAATACCGCCATTGGCCGCCTGTAATACCACATCGCCACCGGACCCTCCGGCAGTGCCGCCCTGAGCACGAGCGTCTACCAAGGTGATGCCACCAGGAGCGATAATTGTTATATCACCAGCGTCTCCAGCTGCCGTTGGTGTCGGTGAAACTGTGGAGCCTGAGCTGCTCACAAAATCAAGTTCGGCGCTGCCATTGGTGGTAATTATGATATTGGCACCATTGCCTCCATCATGCCCACCTTCAGCACGGAAACTTATAGCGCCGCCTGTACCAACGATGCCGCCAGGAGTGGTAACAGTAATTGTGCCGGCATTTGCTTGCCCGGTTCCTGAAAAGAATACGCTGCCGGAACTATCTACAAATCTCGGTGTAGTACCTGTAGCAATTAAAGATCCGCTATTCGACTGAATTAAAATGTCACCGCCACGAGCATTAACGTTGGGTGTTTGTCCGCCCACAGCGTTCACTGAGTGAATTGTTATGTCAGTATCAGCCGTTAACGTGACATCACCCGCACGACCACCACCTCGAGCCGAACTATCTACGAAGCTGCTAAATGCTATTGCACCTCCGGTAGTATTAACAAGAATCAAACCACCATCGCCGCTCACCGTTCCTCCTGTCGCATTCAGTGAAACGCCACTAATTCCAGTTGTTGCCTGGTAGGTGATACTGGCAGCATTACCGTTGGCACCAGTAAAGGAAGCATCGGTAAAACCTGTTTGTGTAATACTGCCGGCTTGAGCCGTCACAGCAACGGTGCCTGCAGAAGTCAAATTATTAAGCGTCACACCTGCATCGGATGTTATCGTGGTTGTACCTCCAGCTATGATATTGCCGGCAGAGCTAAAATCGCCACCAGTCGTCGTCACTGTCAGATTACCGTCACTGATGAGTAAACCGGTGCCAGTAATTTGGAACACCGGTCCTGCTTGATTAGAAGTAACACTGATTACTCCATCGGATGCACCAACGCCGGCAATGTACTCATGCGTTCCTGAAATAACTACTTGCTTAGTCGTACTGGCAGCTGTAATGTTAATTGCTAAAACATCAGAAGCTGAATAGCCTTGGAATTGAATTGTCACATTGTCCGGAATATTTTCAGCCGTAATAGTTACAGAGAGTACTCCAGGCGTAATGACTATCGAGCCGCCAGTGGCAACACCGCTGCCATTAACAATCAAATTGCCGCCGATATCCCCCTGCGCAATGAGAGCTAAAATGTCACTGGTCACCGTTGGATCCGTCAAATCCAAGCTGGTCAAAGTTATGACCGGCACCGAATTGATTTGAACATTGCCGTTCATAGTAATAGCAGCACTACCGGGAGCATCAAAGACTACCGTTGTTCCTGGGGCATTAACAGTATTGTCCGGTGCATTGGCAGTTAGTCCACTAGCACCGTAAAACACCTGACCGCCAAGAGTGGGATTGGAGATAACATTTGCCGGCGTCAAGCCTGCCACAGGATTGACAGGAATTGTGCCAACTACAATATAAACGTTGCCAAAACCGCTGCCTAACTGTCGAGCATTGACTTCGGAATTCGTGTCCAAGAAGATTGATCCTTGAGCAACGTCGGCATTGCGGAGAATTACATTTCCTTTTCTTGCGGTGATTATGGAATTGGCTGTCACAGTCAACGTCGTGGCAGCAGCCGGCGGGCAAACACAGCCGGCAATTAGAGTAATAGAACCGTCGGGATTGAGTCCACCAGGATTAGTTGATATATTGCCAACATTCAAACTGGAATTGGTCGCAGTAACAGCAAAAGTGGTAGCTGCCGTACCAGTAATTACCGAGGTAAGTCCAAACTGCGTCACACTTACGCTTCCGGCAGCACTGCTGAAGTTAATCGTTCCGTTTACAGCGGACAACGAATTATCACCGTAACCAGTGACGACAATACCATTACCAGCAGAAATGGAAACATTTCCATTAGCACTAACCGCTGTTGATGGATTAACAGGTGTAGCAGCGACTCCGGTACTGGAAAATGGAGTCGTATCTATGACCACATTACCATTGGTTGCCGTAATAGTTATTGTCGAATCAGCTATCAATTGAGCACCGGTATTTAATATCACATTCCCGGTGCCAGCTGTCACAGATAAAGTACTAGAAGCCAAAAGGCTGCCTAAGTTACTTACAATTATATTCCCGATAGTAGTATAGATCTCGATAGTTTCTAAATTCAAACCGATATGGCCGGTGTTAGTAACTGTAATATTTCCGGTACCATCATGCTCTACCGTAACTCCAGCTGCACCAGAGATATAGCTGCCCGGACCGTCAATTAAAATATTGCCGCTATGTCCCGCATTAGTAACAAGGTGTACAGCACCACCTACTGATTGAATGGAGCCCCCGTTCGATACCACAATATTTCCCGTGAGTCCATCTTGGCTCACATCTATTGTCGCTGCAGTATCAGAATTGATGATACTCCAACCTGTATTATTCCAAGCACCGTCAACAACTATATTGCCATCAGTATTGCCAACCGTCAGTGTAGTACCAAAGCTTTGGATTGCACCACCTGCGCCTAGGATTATGTCACCACCAGAATTGGTGATACTCGTTATGTCGCCATAACCATCTATATTACTTGAGAATCCAGCACCAATGGTCTCTAATTGCGAGCCATAGGCAATGATACTACCACCACTATTTGTAACGGTAGTCGCACAGGTAGAACAAGCTGTACCAATATATCCGGCACCGGAAATATAAGATTGATAATCCAATTGGATATTGCCGCCATTATTATTAACGTTGACAGCCCCATTGGCGAAGACAAAGGAATTTTCCATAAACTTCAGGTTGCCCGAATTGTTAGATAGCTGGAATGTACTTGTGGCTAAATTCGGGAAAAATGCTGCATATGAATTGAGAGTCGAATTACCGCCAGCGACACTTGATCCACTGTTGCCGTTAGCAATCGTCACGGTACCATCACCGATAAGAGCGTTACCACTGTAACCTGTACCACCATCCCATACCATGTTGCCATTGTTACTGCTCACTGTACTGTTGCCTGTGACGTATAATGCTTCCCCTAGGTGAATCGTCAAATCTCCGCCGGCCGTATTGTCAATGCCAAAGTCTCCAGCGATAGTTCCCACTCCGTGATTAAACACTGGTAGAGCGCAACATACAGGTATAGATCCGGCGGCGATATTGCTACCACTGGTTACCGTGCTGCCATTAACAGTGACATTTGCCGGTGTCCCACTAGAGTTCAAGACAATTAAAGCCGCCCCTGGCAAATTGCTATCAAAAAAGACTTGAGCAGAATTGGCAGCATACGTTACAGTGCCACCAGAGAACTGGGCAGCGCCACCTACGATATTGGTTATAGTGTTAACAGCATAAGGCGATACGGCATTCATTGTCGCATCTCCAACTCCACCTACATAACGAATATCCACCAAAAGATTATTCTGGGCAGATACGTTAATTGTTGTTCCAAGTGCTTCTTCCATCCAAGCCGTAACTGAACCATTGACAGAAGAAATCGTCATTGTGGGTGCTTGTAAATTACCATTCAAGCCCATCACCACCGAACCAGTGTTGGATATGGCAATGCTGTTGGAGGCAATAATATTAAAGTCACCAGCAAAATGACCGGTGTTGAACACCATATCTGCCGCACTGAGTCCAGCCGTTTCGATAAGAACGCCGAATGAACCGGCTGTACTCATAGTAATAACTCCCGTGCCTAAGTTAGCATCAATTGCTGCACCGATAACGGCAATATCACCGCCGTTGTTGGTTATAAATATGTTGTTGGCGGAGCTGATACTACCGACTTGCAACAGACCATTAGCAACAGTAATCGAAAAGTCGCTGCCGAATGATGACCCACTAACAGTGCCACTAATTGAGGTCTGGGAAACACTAACAGTACCACTATTAAAAACGACATTGCCACTAATGCTTCCGGTACCGGTCATAGACGAAGCATTGACATTAAGCACGCCCGAACCAGCAGTAGGTGTTATCAGCTGGCCATTGTTCACAATATTTCCAAGTCCATTGGCATTGAGCGTAATGGCGCCCGTATTCGCTACCTGTAGAATAGCTCCTGTACCAATTGTCAAATCCGGTGGCGTAAATCCGACTGCGTTGCCTGCACTAATTGATAAATCACCAGGAACATCTACTTGACCAGCTACCGAAATGACAGCGCCATCAAGAATATTGACACCTAGATTGCCGGCACTGATATGCATGATGTTGGTGGCATGCGAAGATCCAACATTCAAGGTAGTAGCTTGCGAGGACGGTGGTTGCGGTCTAAGATCCGAAGTGCCGGACGGACAACCCAAGCATAGAATCAGAAAATTCATCTGTATATAGACATTTCCACCCGTATTAGCGGTGATGGTGCCTGTCTCCGTACCCACAGTCAGATCAGATCCGCTTGGGCCATTAGGACCACCTATATCACCAATACCGGATGTCAAATTAATAGTGTCAGCTTGGAAGACTTGATTATTGAATGTTTCAAAAATACCCCCCGTTCCGTCGGCGGTTAGATTGATTGTGCTGCCACCTAGAACATAGTCACCATCAATGATAATTGATCCGTCACAAGTTGTCGTCAAATCCAATACATTAGAATCACCAACAAAGGAACGCTGTAGACTTACATTTCCCTGATAAGTCAAATATGCATTACCAGAAGTCTGAGCGAATAGCAGGTTGTTGCCGCTATCATATGTCGTTAACGAAACACGACTGCCAGGTGCTCCAATATCGCCGCCGTGGGTGAGCAAATATATCTGATTACCAAACAAGGTGCCGGCCGATTGCGAAATATTCCCTGCCGTATCAGTTTCCACTCTGAGCACGTCGCGCCCAGTGATATCGGCAGCAATAGCAATATTGCCTCCTGCCTCCACAGTCTCTATCACCAATTGATCGAAAGCTTGCACAATGCCATTGGCAGCAATATCTCCATTAGCAGTAACGCTAAGTAATTTGTCGCTTACAAGCTCACCAGTAGTACCAACCAATACGGCCGGTCCAGCCTGGTTAGAGAGCACATTCACATAAACATTCGAGTTGGCGCCATCGGAAAAGAATACGGAGCCGGATACTGTTGCTTGAGTTGTAGTACTGGCAGCAGTCAAATTAACCGTAATTGGTCTCATGACGGTTCCGAAATCAAGAAACTGAATAGAGACATTTGCCGGCAAGTTCAGAGCGGTCAAAAGGGGCGCGAGCCTGGATGCTGAAATATCAGCAGAACCACCAATAGCAATACCACCACCTACATTTAATACCCCACCAATCAGTCCGGAACTTTGCAATGCCACAATTTGACTGACCGTAGACGAATCTTGCAAATCCAAGCTGGTCAATAACGGTGAGACACCTGCAACTGCCGCATTTATATTGACATTACCACCCAAACTGATATCCGTGACAGCTGCCGCATCAAAGACAACATTGCCGCCGATAGCAGTAACAAAATTATTCGGAGCAGAAGCAGAAATACTTTGACTACCAAAGAATATTTGTCCTCCACCGGATTGAGAAGCAACAACATTAGCAGGGGTTGCACCGGTCACCGGAGCGGAGGGAAGTGGACCAGAAATAATGTAAACATCACCGAATGCACTAGCACCATTGAGAGCTGTAATAACAACATTTGCTCCAATGCTTATAGTACCCGTAGTACAAGTTTCAACTGTTACCGTCCCATTGTTAGCAACAAGTGTTGCCCCCGAATTTATATTAATTGAGCCATCAACTACATTGGAACGACTGCTAGAGGTTAAGGCGATATTGCCATTATTTGCCAGAATCGTGTCAACATTCATGGCACCATCGGTAACCGCAGCCAAGAAATTCGTCGCCGCCTGTCCTGATATAGACGTGCCGGACATATCGTGTTGCGACAGCTGAACGCTGCCATTTGTGCTGATGAATGTCACTTGCGGAGTATCGATCGAGCTATAACCAAATCCAGTCAATGAAATATCTTGGTTATTCATTACCAACACGAAGCTTGGGCTAGAAAATAAGACTTCGCTGGTCTGGGTATCGATATTAATCGCTCCGCCACTATTATAGAGCAGGATGTAATTATCAACAGAAACACCATTGCCTGCAACACTGATACCGGAGCCGGCGCCGATTGTCAGATCACCGCCACTATTTCGGACAATTGCACGACCATTTTCTGCCGATACTCGTCCATAGTTCAGTAAACTAAGATTACCGGTATTGCTAATGGACACATTTGCATCAATAAGGTTAGAACCAGCGATTAATGCTCCGTTAGAAACCGTCAAATTCCCTCCAGAATTACTTACATACACGCTCCCGCCCTGATATGGAGTGTACGGAAATGTACCGAATACGGTATCTACAAATATTAATTGGTCACCACGAATAACTGTGGTTGGCAAATCAAATACCAAATTGCCGGACAGGTTATTGATGTATACGTCTGCATTTGATGTATAGACATTCGTAGCATTAAAAGTCAAATCACCTGCGGTATTCGTTATAGTTAAGTCGCCAAAACTGGCAATTGTAGAATTGTTGAAGACAGGAGCAGCTTGGCAAAGGTTACAAGTTAAGTTAAGCTCGCCTGATGAAATGATCTTTGTACCGGTATTAGTCTGAATAGTTCCAGTGGTAACTACATTGACATCACCACCGGAATTAGAGAATAGATCGCTGCCCATCCTCATATACAGTCCACCATTTATGGTGTTATCAGTAATGGAGATTGAAACATTGCCTCCTGACAGATTACCGCTAACAACGATTGAACTAAAGTTCATATCAATGTAGCCGGCTCCAGTATGCGTCACCGATGCACCACCGCCAGTAGCAGCCATATTGAAAATATCAATTTGACCAGCGTTATTGATAATAAAATCACCGGCAGTACTTTGAATATCACCACTGAATAAGCGTGTGGCGCTTCCAGTTATAACGACACTACCACCCTGCACCAAGCCATATTCAATAAATGGTCCACCAGATACGGTCATACTTAGGGCGCCCAGTGTTACAAGATCCGCTTGAGATGCAAATCCACCCCGCCCACCACCAAGCACCAGTGCTCCACCGCTGGTATTGATTGCAATTCCCGGCTGAATACCACCAGCACACAAATTACAAGTCTGGAGTACACCAAGTGTACTCGTATTGAAAACCGTGTTGCCTGTATTGGAGATAGTCGCATTACCATCTACAGTCACGGGCATATTCGAGTGCACAACCAATAGCCCAGTCTGCAATCCAGATATGTCTAAGGTGGACAATATTTCCATACCGGAACCAGTGTAATTAACGCAGCTACCACCACAGTTAACAGGGAAAATTACACCTGTTGGACCCCCAGTAACCTGGGTTCCATTAATTACTACATCTATTGTGTCACCTGACGGGTTAGATGGATCAACAGGTACAACAGTGGATAGAACTAAAAGTCCACCGCCTTGTGTGGGGCTTGGATCAATCATATTCATTGAGCTGGGTGCTTGCCAGTAAGTAACACCGGTAGTCCCATATGTGGCGAAAAACGGAGCTGGAAAACCGCTCGGAGCAGTAGCGGCCATAGATCCCGCCGTAAAATTACTTGTATTACCTACATCTAAAACAAACAGCCCGTTAGTTGCAGAAGCAGCAACATTCACCGTGCCCATTAAGACAGCGCTGGTTACAACTATCGAACCATTCGTTGCATTGAAATTAATAGCTCCGGTACCTTCGGCTCCCGCCGTACCAGTCCACATACCGCCGGTGCCGGAAACACCGAAACCCGCTGGATTATCAAAAGTAATAGTGTTTACGGCATGTACAGACGGGTTGCCGGACATAAAAGTTGCAGAAGTATTGTTGTAGAAGTAACTGGTGCTAATATCCAAGTCATTACTTGAGTCAATTATTGAGCCGCGATCAAGCAATATCGTGTAAGAGCCGCTAGTTTGAAGTGATATATTACCTGCTCCCGATGTGGACACCGTGCCAGGCGACCAACCCGTTTGACCATATATACGAATATCACCTGCCGTATTAATCAAATCAAGCGAACCGGTAGCTTTAATATGATTGCCATATAACGCGCCTTGGTTTACAGTCACCGAGAAATTAGTCGGTGGCGTACCATCATCAGTAAAGCTAGCAGCGAAGCAGAAGCAGGCAAAACTAAACGCGCCTTGTGTAACACGAGAACTAGAAATCAGTCCATCTATTCTGCCTTGAGTGACGGTAACATCACCACCGGACAGGCTGACCAAGCTTACAATCGCCTGTGCCCCACTAAATGTCACACCACTATTAGGCATATTGTTAATGCCAATTAGCCCGCTGCCATCAACCGCAAGATTAGAATTGCTGACTATACTTACCTGTTGTCCCAAGATCGACCCATTATTGTGTAAAGTCGTGGTATTCCATGTAACAGAATTGCCAGACCCAAATGATTGAACTACCGCACCAGCGTCCACTAAGGATTCGAAGCCATCTGTCAAGGTTACGGTACCACCATATACACTGGCTGACCCACTGACAGTCAATCGTCCAGATGCAGTCAATTCAAATGTTCCATAGTTGCCGGCATAGTCAGTAGCAGCAGAAGAGTTCAGTAAGAGATTAAAATTACTGCTGTTGATATACACATTGGAGCCGTGAGCCGCTATTTCATCTACCTGTACATTGATTGGCTGTCCACTGGCTCCAATATCGCCGCGCGAACTAAGAGTTGCCGATATGGCTGCAATCGACCCGGATGCTTGGATTATGTTCCCAGTGCCATCTACTTGCAAATTGACAGAATTATTTGCTTGGAACGAATTATTCAGTGTAATGGTGCCTGATCCTGACGTTGTCCTAAAGTCAATATCTGTCGCCTGCACGTACGAGTCAATCGATAAATTACCGCTGTTCAATACCTGAAAGGTTCCACCCACCTGTGAAAGGCCCAGGCTGAGGTCACCATAATTGCTTACGTATGCTGCATTATTGACGTTAGCAGTGAGATTACTAACCTGAGTAGTCAAAGGATTTAGAAGAGTGCCAACACTGCCAGTGACCTGCAAATTAAGCGTGGTAGCAAGGATGACACATGTGCCACAGTAACTGGACGAGTAAACACTTCCACCATTGAAAGTAGTCAGGTTAACCGTCGTGGCCGATACCAGTCCGCTAAAACTCATGTCGCCATTAGCACTGATTGTAATCGTGTCGTCACTAGTAATTAGACCGGATGGGGCTACAACAAAAACAGGACCAGCCTGACTGGAAGACACATTCAGCGATGGGCTTGAATTACCGCCTGTACTTACAAACTCGTTAGTCCCGGCAAGGATTGCCTGAGATGTCGTACTGGAGCCAGTGATTTGTATATTAACGCCATAGCCTGCAGTAAAATCCTGCATCGTAACTGTGACATTGGAAGGAATGTTGTATGCCGTCAAGGTGGACGACAAATTGCTTGGAGCAATGATCACATTGCCGCCCGTGGCAACACCACCGCTTTCGATGAGAGTGCCACCTAATATGCCATAAGTTTGCAGTTCAATGATGGCAGCAACGGCTGCTGGGTCATTGACCAAATCCAGACTAAGTAGCTGATATGGAATAATAGAACACTCGTTGTTATAGGTTGTTAGAAAGCCACTGCTGTTAATTGTTAGCGTGTGGTCGGTGCAAATTAAACAGCCGCCTTGTCCGGAAACAGGATTTCCATTGATGAATGAGTCGCCACCGTTTAAGTTTAAGGTTGCGTTACCGGCTGGTAACGACTTAACGAAGTGCAAGGTGCCAAAGGGATAGTCAAAAGTAATAGTGCCGCCATTGGTTGTAACGGTCGCGGAAGAGCCTGTAGGCAAGGTTACGCTTTGAACATAACTAAATAACATATTCATATTGCTGGGCACTATAGTGATAGCGGAATTAGCTCCAAATACGACATTATTTGCTTGAATTCCAAATTGTGTCTGACCTTGTCCAATCGTGAGGGTTTGATTGGCAGCTATCTCGAATGTTGGAGCATATATATAGAATTCGCCTGACAGTCCACCATTGAGAGTTAGCGATCCGTTCATCGTTGCTGTTAAATCAGAGCTGTTGGCAAATACAAAAACAGCAATACCAGTGCCTGCGGGATTAACCGAGATGTCGCCATTGCCGGTAAAGGTCAGATCTCTGTGTTCTCCCAGTTGTATGTAGTAGGGTGCATGAAGTGATCCATCAATATTTAAGAGAGAGCCGGGATGTATGAAAAGAGCCGCTGCGGCATTCAGAGTTGCACCAACGCCAATTGATAGAGAGTCCGAAGCCCATCCGTCATAACCTTCATTACCCGTATACAGGAGATCCAGAGTGCTGCCCAAATCAGCAGAACCCATCACCTTTACTGTAGGCACGTCAGTGCTAGCACTAATTCCAGCCGGCAATACGAGATTTGTGAAGCCTGCCCCTGGATAGTAGGTAATTCCCAAGTCAATAGTCCCTGCTGTAATATTTCCTGTGCCGTCTACGGTTACTTGTTGACCGCCGTGCACGGTTTGCACTATTGCCATCCAGTCTCCCGGGGTAACTAAGTCTCCATCACTAATGACTGCCGAGCCGCCATTTTTCGTGATGGTTATTGAATTTGAAGCGGCTGCTGTCGTGCCGGAATTTACATCAGTGCCAACATTTGTTCTGTTGATAAATATTCCATTGCCGGCATTTATGGCTCCGGAAGAACCACTACCACCAACAGTAAAGGAACTGGAGCCCAAATAAGCAGGAGTCGTAGCTAATCCTGCTTCATAATCACCATTTGGTAATACAGCAGTAGGCGTACTAATACTTACTGTACCGCCACCGCCTGCGTACACAGAATAGGAAGCAAATGGTGATGTTGAAAAACCAAAAGCTGAATCAACTGTTTCTGTAACTTGAACTTGCGAACCAGATAGGCTTATGCTGCCGCCTTTTGCTGTCCCAGCGTCTTGCCCTGCCGCACCTGGACCTGATGCATTGCCGCCAAACCCCAAAGAGCCGTCTTCTCCTGTTTGGGAACCAGCCGTATAACCGCCATTGCCACCAGTTGCACCGCCGCCGCCACCACCATGTGCGCCAGAGCCGATGCCGCTGCTGCCTCCTCCAAAGTAACCGCCACCACCGGCGCCCGGCTGTCCGCCGACTCCGAAGGCGCCCCCTCCGCTGCCGGAGACACTCGCATTGCCACCGCCGCCGCCACCACCACCTAAGCTGCCGCCTCCACCACCTGACCCACCATTGCCGCCACCAGCTGCTAGAACCGGTCCGTTGATTGTAATTGCCGATCGCGTAAAGACAGAGATATTGCCGCCGTAGCCGCCGTAGCTGCCGCCGGAAGAACCATCGCCGGCGCCACCGCCACCACCGGAGCTATTGATGGCACCATTAACAGTGATCGAATCATTGTTAGTCATAAGTGTAACGCCGCCGCCGTCGCCAGCCAGGCGTGCACCACCGCCGCCGCCGCTACCGCCACCGAATGTATTTATATTGCCATCGACTAGAATACTGCCCTGCATGGCGACAATGCTGAGTATGCCGCCTTTGCCTCCTGGACCTGAGTTGCTGTTATTGCTACCTTCGCTACTGCCACCACCCATTAAACTAATGTCCCCGTTTACCGTGACATTGCCATAGCTGGAAGTAATGACGACACCGCCACCATAGCCACCACCGACAGCACTGGAATCCCCCCCCTGCACTCCACTGCTGTCTATGAAACCGAGTGATACATTGCCATCGGCAGTTACAGTGTTGTGTATATTGAAATAACCAGGCCACGGGGAACTTGGTTGAGCAATACCCAAGTTGGTTATATTAGCGACGGTAATATTGCCCTTTGTCTGCGAGCCATTATCGCGAGCTTCCAGATGAATTCCTACTTGAGGTGAGAACAAGTCGTGGGATGTCTTCAAGCTAACGGTGGGCAAGTTAATATCACCGCCTGATGTACTTGTTCCGGTTATTGTGTAGAGCGGTGCACAATCAGTGCAAGTAATCGGGCTTGCTCCACCTGTTACGCTGAAATCTACGCCGGCGTACATTTTTATAGAACCAAATTGCAAATTCGGTGTTGTATCAATCAACGCATTACTGGGTGCTCCCGTTGCTTTGATGTCACCTGAAGCCAGCGCTATGAAATCGCCGCCACTTGTAGAGAAGGTGGAACCACCAGAAAACAATCCACCTAAATCCAAGTCTCCACCTTGCGCGTAGTATATTGGGTCGCCGGTTAACTCCATTTTGCTCAAGCTCAAGTTGCCATGTTTGGCACCGACGTAAGCAACTCCTGCCGAAACAGAGACCGGACCATTTAGTCTGTCCGCTTGCACATTTACTATGCCTTCAGGACTAGTGAGGTTAATTGCTTGTCCGGACAGAGTATTGCCGCTGACGCTAATTAGTCCTTTCGATAAGACCTCACCATTAAGATCCTTGACGGTTGGCAGCGTTGATAAATTGATATTGTGCCCAGCCGAGATGCTGCCCAGAATACCGTCGACAGCTAGCTGTGTGCCTACTAGATTGCGGATATTAACACTGCCGGACAACGACTGCATGATGCCTGAATTGGTTACATGAGCCGTAAGTGCATTGATGTTTCCGAGCTGGGCCGCAATTTGTCCCTGGTTGACTACACTTGCCGCCTGTAAATTCATTGTATTCATTGCCTGCATAACCGCAAGTTGACCCATATTGCTTATAGATCCGCCGGCTGTCAGATTGAGGTTGCCGGCACTCATAATGGTACCGGCGTTGACTATGTTGTTAACTGCATGCAGGGTCAAATTAGCTAAGGTCGACGAAATTAAAGCGCCGGCATTGTTGTAAATGTTGGAGGCATTAATGGCCGCCGAAGTAACAGCAGAATTTGTGGACAGAATTGAGTAGACTCCGGAATTGGTGAAATTACCGGCTAAGTTCAGAGTTTGCAAAACAGCTGCATTTTGCGAAGCATGCACGTTTGTGGGAATGACCAGGCTATTAATTTGGCTGGCCAAATTGGCGTTAAGCCTCATTCCGCCGCCGATTGCAGCCCCCATGTCATTAAGCTGCAAATACTGGGTCCCTGTGTGCATTACCTGTCTAACAGCTACGAACTCAGCTGCCGTCAACATGTCGGCAGCGCTCACTACTCGGTTAAGACCACCAATGTTAATCGTCGCCGAAGCTGCCGGACTCAGAACCGTAGAAGCAGCCACATTGCGATCAGTAGACCCTAAATCTAGATTCAAACCGGCGGCACTATTATCGGCAACCGGAGGCGAAGCATCCTGACCATAGGCAGACATAGTCCAACTAGATTGAAAAACCAGTCCCAGAGCTAAAACTAAACAGATAATCGAGCGCAACTACAGAACCACCCTTGTAGAGTCGCCCGCCCGGCCGACCGCACTGATACGCTAAGTCCATTATTCCCATTTCGCCTCAAAATAAGCCTAATACGGTAGTTTCAATATTAATACCTGGGCGTAACTGTCCTTGTTTGGGTGCCCCTGGCACACTCCAGCTATCAGCACCAGTCTTCGAGGTAGACAGTTAATTAGACCGGCAATCCAATTTGCGCCATTGTCCTCACCTCTGAGAGTCTGCCTGCCTAGTACACCCCTGGAACCAACCGGTATTTAACGTTGGCACAATATTCCGGATATCCCTTGAGCTCCGCCAGCAAACACTTCTCCTCATCCAGGATACGCCAATGCAATCCCGGAAGCATCAATAAACCAACCAAGAGCGCCCAATATGATCCAAGCGCTAGTGGCATACCAATTATTAACCAGAGTGCGCCAGAATACATTGGGTGGCGAACAATACCATAAAGACCACTTGATGAGATTTTTTGTTCTGGCACCACTTCAATAGTGGCAGCAGCAAATCGATTTTGTTTGAGCACGAAGTAAAACATCACGTATGCCAGCGCTATCAAAAAATTAGCGAAGAGCACAAGCCACGTTGGAACATTCGACCAGCCGTACCGATGATCCAATCCGGCAACTACTGGCACCAGAAAGAATGAAACCAACACGAGAACCATCACAATTCGTTGAGCCGGACGTTTTTCTGCCATGGGCCCAACTTGCATCCTGCGTTTCAAAACCTCCGGATCATGTAAAAGCAAATCAATTCCGTGTATTGCATTGACTACACAAAAGACGACAAGAAAAACCCAACCTTGCCGATAATCGAAAGTGCCTGCCGCAAGAAATAGCGGAAGTCCAAAGATGATTGGTGTGGAAAGCACGCCCAGAAAGGCTTGTAGTGCAATTTTATAATTCATAATCTATTAGATGGTAATCCAAACCAAATTGTTTCATGGCACATTATAAAACCAAGCATCATCAAGTAGCTATGAATACTGCAGCTGGATAAAGCAGGCGTCGAAGATACCTGGGTGGGGTGGTAATTGAGATTGTAAAAGGACATAGAACCGGGCGCATGCAATGCGCCCCTACGGAGGACAATGAGCCAGAACAGGTGAGTTACCCGGAAATTTCTGGCTCGACGAGCATGGCAAGAAGAGTAAGTGAATCTTGCCAGCCTAAATAACATGCGTCAGTCGGTATCATATCCGGGATACCCGATTGCACGATATTCACTTCCGTGCCGACAGATACCTTTCTAAGATCAACTATCACTTCCATTTCACCAGGAAGGTTTGGATCATCAAACTTATCCGTTTTACGAATACGCTCATACGGTTTCAATTCTAGATACTTACCGCCAAAAGAATGTGAATGCCCTGTGGTGAAATTCGTAAACGACATTTTGTAGCCGCCGCCTACGCGTGCATCCATTTCATGCACCTTACCGGTAAAGCCATTTGGTGGCAACCACTTCTCCATCGCAGAAGGATCAATAAATGCTCGATAAATCCGCTCAGCCGGTGCGCGCAGCACGCGATGGAAGCGAACAGTGTTCCCTTCAGGCATAGTTGTATTCCTTTCAACAAAAATTTGGGCGAGAAGAGACTTGAACTCTTACGTATTGCTACACTAGATCCTAAGTCTAGCGCGTCTGCCATTCCGCCACTCGCCCGGATGTAGACGTGAGTTATTCAGCATATCACAGTCCCCTGGCAATCATAAATGCCAAAAAAGCACCTTTCGGGTGCTCCTTTGACTTTCGTGCGGCGGCTGGGAAATCTGTTATCTAATGCCTAGTATGGACTTTGCTCGCTCAACTGCGACCCGCTCGGCGGCGTTTGCCGGCTCGGCAATTGTTTGCGTTGTCCCGTGGGTAATCATCGCTTGGCAGAGCCTTTCGGCTTCCAAAAACCAGGGTTGATTTATTTTGTCTTTCTTAATGACCGCCATATATTGCGGATGTGACTTCAGCGCATCTTTTAGCATTCCTAATTACCCATAAATATGTGCGCAACCCCTACGAACATGATTCTGCCTGAATCAGTTCCAACAGAGCAATTGGAAATCAAACTGTATTCATCAATGCTGCCGATTCGTTGGATTGAATTTGTGCCAACAAAGAATCCACCGGTCATCTCTTTCTGAGACTTCATGTAATACGCGATTGTGAATTTCCGTATTCGTCGGCATCAGTTCAAGCGCCGAACGCAATTCAGCATTTGAATGTTCTAGATCACCACGAGCTTCACGAATGTCGGAAATACCAAGGCTAATAGCCCGGATGGGGGCCATTAGCCTGAGATGCTTTGGGAAAATCAAAGTTCCCGTAGTTACTAAAATTTTGGGTCATGATGGACTCGAACCATCAACCAATTGCTTAAGAGACATTTGTCTCTATGCTCCGGTTTCGCTAAAGCTCCACCTTCGCGTGCCTCCGGCTACCCATATTCGCTACGCAGCGACCTGCTCTTCGCAGCTCTTGCTTTGCTTCCTCTGCTTCCCTCTTTCCTAAAATTTTGGGTCATGATGGACTCGAACCATCAACCAATTGCTTAAGAGGCAACTGCTCTACCATTGAGCTAATGACCCATATATAGCTCCGGTTCCGCTATCGCTTCACCTTCGCTTTGCCGTCCGGCTGGCGGTGGCCCCGACGACACATTTAGTGTCCTCTCCTTGCAGCGACCGGCTCATCGCCGCCCTTGCTACGCTTCTGGTTTAGGAAAAGTACGCGCCCGGTTGGATTCGAACCAACGACAACCCGCTTAGAAGGCGGGGGCTCTATCCACTGAGCTACGAGCGCAGGGCGAACTTGCCTAACCAAGCTGACAAGAAGTTACTACCCATGCCAGCGGTGCAAAATTATACCGTGGATCCACGTTAACCCGAGCTCACTTTACAAGTTCGACCTTATCCATGACTATAGCTTTTGAGCCATTGCGGTCAAAAACATGTCCGGTTACCTTAACTTTCATTCCGCCAAATTTCACTAATCGCTTGTTCTGTCCCAGCGCCGGCATTTTATTATCGATGGGCAAATAGACATCGCCTTCTTTCGTAACGATCACCAATGGCGAACCACCGGCGGCGCATTGCACAGCGCACTCGTGACTGACTGGCTTATCGAGTTTGCGAGTGTAGTAGCAAGCCGAGTCATAAACATCACCAACGATAGTCGTCGGCGCCCCTTCTCTCATCTGAGGTTTTTCAGCCGGTAATGCGCTTGCACCAAGGGAAAACGCCGTTGACAATAAGGTCGAAAGAGTCAAACCAACACGTGCAGCAATTGCAATTCGATTACTCATTTTCGAGAATTACCTCTAAAGCCATACCTGGATTCCATCAATAACAGCTTATTGCATAGGAGCTTATTTAGGCAGATTTAGCTAAAAACTGCTGCCAAATTGATGCAAAATCGTGATCAGTGGATAGGCAGATTATCAGATATGAGTAAAGATAGTAGTAGGGGAAAGAGGCAGGGACAGTTGACCCTATGGCATGGTACATGGTCAATGCTATGTGACGGGAGTACTTTTCAATCAAATGACCCCATTGTTAAGGATTGGCGAGGCCTCCGCTCGAGCGGGAGTAAATATTCAAACCCTACGGTATTACGAACGCCGTGGATTAATAAAGGCTCCAGAGCGAGGATCGTCCGGCTACCGCGAATATACCCCAGAGACAGTGCAGTTGGTCAAACTGATCAAGCGCGCTCAAAAGTTTGGTTTCAGCCTCAACGAGATCAAGCACCTCCTCGATCTTTGCGAAAACAATAAAGCAAATTGCGGCAAATTGCATGACGCTATTTCGTCAAAAATTGCCGATACTAACGAGCAGCTGGCTGCACTCAATGGAATTCAGCAATCCCTGAAATCCTTAGTTGATAGTTGTTCTTCTAATGGTCCCTTGGATAGGTGTCCAATTATGAAAAGTCTTAACGATTAGTTGCCTAGAAGGCTGAGCCCAACCACCCGTTGCTGGCGGCAATTCCCAGACCCACTAAGGCAACGAAGAATAAAAACAGGGCAATAAAGAACATCTCTTCTTTCCAGGGCATGTTTCTAACCACCTTCCATTGTCATTATCTTGCATTCCGGGCTGGTGTCCACATCCCTTAAGTGCTAACTTTACTAGGATGATGCAACTTGATTTAAATCTTGAGAAGGTCCGGTCCGAATGGGCTCCACCAAGAGATGGCTCCGCCTATCTCAACACAGGCAGCTGCGGGCGTAAACCCAAGGTCGTTATAGAGTCCTTGAAAAAAGCGCTTGAGCAGACAAACATCAATCCCACCTATTCGGTCTTTTTGGATCAAGAGCCGTGGACGAAAGCTCGCATGGCGGCATCAAGACTTTTTGCCGTTGATCCAACTTCGCTTCTAATTGCGCACAGCACTACCCAAGGCATGCAGATGATCATGCAGAGTTTTCTATTAAAAGAAGGCGACGAAGTAGTAACGACAAATCATGAGCACGGAAGCACAAAGGCTATTTTGCGATTCCTTCAAGAAACTCGCGGCGTAAAAGTTAAAACACACGAGATTGATCCACTTGCCGGAAGCGATATATTCTGCAACGGCATGCTTGATCTTGTTGGACCCAAGACTCGCCTTGTGCAAGTAAGTGAAATTGACTGTGCGTCAGGTTGGCGGCCAAATCTCAATAAACTAGTCAGCGAATTGGAGCATCAGTCCATTCCATTGTTAGTCGACGGCGCGCACGCTCCAGGGCATGGGCAAGTGCGACCAAGCAAGTATCCGTTATGGACAGGTTCCGGTCATAAATGGTTGTGCGGTCCCAACGGGACGGGATTTATTTACGTAGCACCACATTTGGTATCACAACTACAGCCACTTTGGTTGTCAGACAGAGTTTACCTTGGAGAGCCTACCGACCTCTTGCGCTTTGAATATCAAGGCACAACAGATGTTTCAAGACTTGATGGCCTGGCTGAAGCTTGCTTACTTTATGAATCACTGGGAGAGGAAGCCGTTTTTGCCAGACAACGCCAGCTCGTCAAATACTTGCGCCAAGCATTAGATGAAAGATTCACCGGCAAGCGCCGAGCAACAATTCGCACTCCTGATATTGATGCCGAAGCGACAGCCATGCTCACATTTACTTTCGATCCGGAAGTTGTGCCGGTTACTGATTTACGGGAAACGCTATGGCGCGAACACAAAATCTGGATTCAACCTGATTTTTATTATGGACTTCCAAATCATGGGCTCAGGGTTTCCTGCCACACGGCAACAACAGAAGGCGAGATAGACAGATTAATGAAAGCCTTAGACGCAATACTGAGTAAATAGTGGTAGATAACTGATATGTCGAATTCAACCATCAAAAATCGCCCATTTGAACCGTTCCCGCTTTTAAGCAATGGTCATTTGATGACTATTGTGCCGACTCTAATTCCGCGCAAATTCCCAAAACTGGCCGACAGCGAGAGAAGACGGATTTTTGAAGTGTCGCCTGGCGTTAAGTTATTGGCGCACTGTCACTGGCAGCATGAAAAGTTAAAGCACCCGACACTCATTCTTGTGCATGGATTGGAAGGTTCTGCTGATTCTCATTCTGTGCTTGGCGTCACAGTCAAAGCATTAGCTCGCGGCTTCAATGTAGTGCGCATGAACATGCGTAATTGCGGCGGCACATTCCACATGACTCCGACGCTTTACGATTCAGGGATGAGTCATGACGTGCTTTGGATTATCGATGCGTTACGCAAAGAAGGATTGAAGGAAATTTGTCTTGCCGGTTGGTCCATGGGAGGCAATATCGTTCTGAAAGCAGCAGCGGAATTAGCCGACGATGGTCCAAACAAATTGACAGCAGTTTGCGCAATTTCTCCGGCTATTGATTTGCCGACTTGCATTACCATTTTGCAAAAGGGATTCAATCGAATTTACGAAAGACATTTTCTCACTGGGCTAAAAGCGCTCTTGCGCAAAAAGGCATCAATATTTCCAGGTATCTTCGATGTCTCCAATTTAGACAAGATCAATTCACTCAAAGAGTTTGATCAAACTTACACCGCCTATTACGGCGGTTGGGGAACAGCCGAGACTTATTACGAAAAGGCATCAGCACTTCCTGTAATGCATCAAATTCGCGTGCCGACTTTAGTCATTCAAGCAAAAGATGATCCGCTAATTCCGTTTTGTTCTTTTGAATCGCCGGCTTTACAAAGTGAATACATTACTTTGATTGCCACCGAGCATGGCGGTCACGGTGGTTTTCTCCAAAAGGAACCGGAACAAGAAACTGATTTTGATTTATTTTGGGCAGAAAATCGCACTATCAGCTTCCTGAAAAGCAAGACTAGTCAAGCGTTTAGCAAGCCTTATTTAGAGTTTATCTGACGAGTTTGCGCTGATATTAAAGCATGCCAAGATTTGAAAGAATCGCTCATTCTTGTAATTCTATTAGTGGGTTCTTCTCTGTCCGATAGTAGGCAAGAAGAATCCATTTCGAAATGAGTGGTTTGGACACTTTGAAACCGTGGAAAGACCACCTTGTAAACCAGGACTTCTAAGGAGATCTTCGTAATGAAAAAGTTGAGCGCACTCTTTGCACTCTGTATGGCACTTACTAGCTTTGCTCCAGCAATGGCTGACGGCGATGAAAACCTGCAAAAGGTTGTTGATGGTTCTTTGATCATCACCCGCGTCGGCGGAACCGGAACAGCTTTGGTTCTCGGTACTCCAGTTGCTGCAACACGTCGTATCGCAAGCCGTTACGTCAGCTTCACCCAAGGCGCTGCTGACAAAGTCGGCGGCAAGCTTGGTGGCAAGGACTGCGGTCCGGTAATGGCAGTCATGAGCGTATTCACAATTCCAGCAGCCATCCTCGTAGGTAGCGCAGAAGGCGTTTACTACAGCGGCAAGAACAGCTTTGACCATGGCTTCAACGAGCCATTCTCACCAGCTTCCTTCTCCGTTACCGAAGGCTACAAAGAGTAATCTGTTAAGCCTCAAGCAATAGCGAGAACGGAGCGTTGCGATGAGCAATGCGAAGTGGAGCGTCGGTTGCCGGAGGCAGCGAAGGTGAGCAACGCGAACCGGAGCTTAAATTGATACTGAAGTTAGAAGACTGGCTTAACAAGGTCCAGGCCGCTCGCACCCGTCAAGAGATTTTCAAAATCCTCGACGAATTCCGCAAGCTGGCCTGGACTGATGTTGAGCGCTCTTCGATGTCCAAGTTATATATGCGCGTGCTAGACACGCTAGCCGATGACCCATCGGACGCCACTCAGTCCCAGACCCCGTCAGCAGGCAGCAGCAGCGACGAAGAAGTCTGGTACGAAAAGATGTAACCTAATCCCCCAACTTACCCAACTTCTCTTTCGCTAAAAAAGACGACGGGTAATACCGCAGTATCTCTTTCAACGTGTCGTGCTCGCGTCCCACATCGTTATACAACTCCAACAGCCGCACCTTGTACCACAACGCCTGCCAGTTGGTCGGCTCCAACACAAGCGCTCTGTCCACATGTCGGCGCATGTCTGCATACATCGCGGATCGATAATAATGCACCGCCGCATCCACATTAACTTGCGCATCGTTAGGAGCGAGCATAAGCCCCGCCTCGATTGTTTTCTTCGCTTCCATTGGCTGACCAAGATCGCTATACAACAATGACCAATCAGCCATGATTCGCCCTTCAACAGCCTTGTCACCGATTTGCCGGGCTATTCCAATTGCTTTCGTAAAGTACTGATACGCCGCTTGCCCCTGCTCCGGTCTTTTCAGATCTTTGGACATCACACGTCGCATATTCCCCAAGCGTCCTAATGCAATCGCCTGTTCTTTTAGATCCTTATCGCGCTGCGCAATTCGCACAACCTGCACGTAATCATTTTCAGCCTGGCGGTAATTTCTATCGATAATCAAATTAGCGTCACCGGCAGAGATTAACGCTTCCATCTCTTGCCTGCTTTTGCGCTTCGCATCACCCTTCAAAAATATCAATTGCGATTTGAAATCAATCACCGGCAAGTAATTCTCAAAAAATGGGTTCCCGAGAATTCCCATGTTAGCAACACGCACTAAAGCTTTTGCTTCAGTCGCCGATGCCGGATCAGCGGCATATGCAAAGCGAATCTTGCGCGCAATCTCATTTCCAAGCGCAACACTTTCTACAGTAATTGCATTTAGTTTTACCGTATTGCCATCAAGTCCAGCCGCATCAATCGTCTGCTCAACGCGCGTGCTAGCAAGTTGCTTCGCTACATTTGGCGGCAGGTGATTGAAAGTGGATCCCGTATCAATCAAAAACTGCACTTCAAACTTGCCATCAACAATACCCTTCACCACCGGACCCTGACGCATCGCAAACGGAACAACAATGGCGCCGGCAGCAGGCTGCACAGTACCAGCTTCGTAAAGCGTCATCGCCTTACTTCCATAATCAATACTTACCGCAAATCGCGAAAGAACATTACTCCCAAGCACGCCGGCTAGTCGTCTGCCGATGCGTCGCGATTGCGGAGTCAAATCAAGAATGGAAACAGGAACCTCGGCAAGCGAAGCTGATCCAATATCCAACTTCTTCACTCGCGATGTTGCCACAGACAAATTTCCGGATGCACCGGTCACCGTCAACTGTCCAACTTTCTGCAGCAGAAACTCGGCTCCAATTTTGCGATCGATAATTGTCTGTCCGCAACCGGTATCAACGAGGAAATCCAAATCTTCGCCGCCATTTATTCGGACCTTGGTGATTATTTCTCCACCGTAGTAATCAAATGGAACCGTAACCGGCTGCGACAAATGAACCGCTTCCATCTGCTGCGGTGCCGTAAACAACTCGTCTTCCAACCGTGTATTGAATGCGAATTCATCAATGTTCAAATCAAAAGCTAATTGCTTGTTAATTTGCTGCCTGTGTTGAAAAGGCACCATTGTTTCGCCAACCGGCTTGTACATTAGTAGATCATCTTCTACTCGCGCAATCGTTCCCAACTCAGGATCGACAGTATCGTAAGCCAAACCAATAACAAGATTGTTATCCGGATTCACGAAGCACGTCACTACGGCTGAACCAGGCTTTTCTATTTCAATTGCCATAACAGGAACTTGATGGAAATAAGTCCTGCCTACCAAGCGAAAATGATAATCAGGATCCATCCAATGAGAAAGCAAAGATAATTGATGATCCGCTTCCTCATGCAACAACTTCAAGTCACGCACAGGCAACTCAATCGTTTGCCCACCCTGTTGACGCCAGCCTTTCTTTCCGTCGTAAACAGTGAGCGTATCTGCCTCGCCAAGTCGCATCTCAATACGTAACTTGCGACCTTTTGAATACTGCCTAAACGCAAACGTGTTACTCGCACCCGACGCTGACTTAACGTGTTGCTTGCCTGCTAACGCATACCCCGTATCCCACTGCTTTAACTGATCGATACCACCATATGCCTTCAACACCTTCGGCACGAGTACATCAATGGAGTCCGGCTCCTGCTGCATAACTTCCTGCGCCGTCGGCAAATTCAACTGCAACGCAGGGGTAAGTTGGTCCCCTCCATTTTGTTGTTGTTGATCCGGCGTGGACTGCTGCTGAACCGCCGTTGTCTGAGCCCAAGCCGTTCCCGAACTTGACGACACGAGCGCCATTACTAAACTAGTTGCAATTATCGGTCGTCTCATCGGAATTTGTCATTCTGAGCCCACTCGACTACGCTCAGGGCAGGCTCCGCGAAGAATCTTCCAATAAGTATAAGGCAATCCAGTTCATAACGCTGCTCTTCGCCCAAAAGACAGGGCGCACGTAATGCGCCCCTACAAGTTAGAACAACGAAAAACCAAATTACCGCGTCAACGCGACTTCAACGCAATGCCCCTGCTGCGGCAAGACAATTTCCGGCTGCGTCTGTATCAACGCGTGCAACTTCAACCACTGCGACATCAAGTCCTTAACTTGCGCGAGCGGTATCTGCGTCGCACCGTCGGACTTTGCCTTGTCCGGGTTCGGGTGTACTTCCATAAACAAGCCCTGGCATCCGGCGGCAATGGCGGCTTTCGTCAAATACGGAATGTACTGTCTCAATCCACCTGACACAGCTCCACCAGCCGATGGCAACTGCACACTGTGTGTCGCGTCAAATACAACCGGACAACCTGCCTCTTGAATCATCGGGATAGCACGCATGTCGACAACCAAGTTGTTGTAACCAAATGTGGTACCACGCTCGGTAACAAACGCATTGAGATTACCAACTGAATTTACTTTCTCAACACTCTTCAACATATCTTTCGGTGCAACAAACTGTCCTTTCTTGATGTTTACTGCTTTGCCAGTCTTAGCAGCAGCAACAACTAAATCCGTCTGACGGCAAAGAAACGCCGGAATTTGAATTACATCAAGTACTTTTCCAGCCGGCTCACACTGCCCCACTTCATGAACATCACTCAAGATTGGCAAACCAAGTTTATTCTTGATCTCTGCCAACATCTTCAGTCCTTCCTCAAGCCCTGGACCTCTAAATGAATCGTTGGCAGTTCTGTTTGCTTTATCGAACGAAGCTTTGAACACGAGAGGAAAGTTCAGTTCTTTGGACAAGTCCTTCATAGCCGATGCGGTGTTATAGATAATCTCCCAAGATTCAATAACGCATGGTCCGGCAATTATCAAAAGCGGCTTGTTTGCGCCCAATTCAAAATCGGCAACTTTAACGTTCACTGCACATTCCTCCGTCAGTCCCACCATTTTACAAAGGACTCGCCTGCTAACATAAGTATCTTTGGAGTTTTTGGTTATTTCTCGCCCATATTTGATTCAGGAAAATGGCATAAGCATCACTCTGCATGTTTTGCCGGGCTCATCCAAAACAGCTTGGGCTGGGCTCTATGGCGATAGACTCAAACTCAAACTTACCGAGAAAGCAATCGACGGCGCAGCGAATAATGCACTGATTGCCTTCCTGTCGAGATATCTCGATCAGCCTAAATCTTCTATAACAATTCTGCGTGGACAAACCAACAAAGACAAAACCGTTTTTATTGCAGGCAATACCAAATCGATTATGAAAAAACTTGACGAGCTTCTAACTAGCGACGACCCAAATGCTTAACAAGCCTATACACAGTGTGTCCTGCACGCTGAGAGGTCGGCATAACGAGTCCCTCTTTAATCGCCTGCGCCAACATCGGTCGCAAAGTGCGGATCTTCTTAAGTTGTCTTGTCCCGCCCGCCATTTCCGGCAGCGTCATGCCTAGTGGATTCTTCTCCAGCAGCTTGACTACCTTGTTTTCAGCCGGAGCAGAGGTCGTTGCCTTCTTTTTGTCGGCAACTTTGATCTCTTCATCTTCGGCATCAAAAGACATTTTTTGTCCTCAAGAATAGTTACGGTTTTAGTGCATATTCGACAGCCAACAAATTCTAATTGATAAAATCCCAAGTTAGTGAAATGAAATGGGAATCCGGGATACTTCTGGCAAATCTGTTTACAACAGGTAGCCAATTTGCCATCCGAGGTTAATCGTGAGCATCGGCTCTTTCGTCTTAATGTTGCACAGCCACCTACCGTTTTACCGGAAGGCAGGCATGTGGCCATTCGGCGAGGAAAACTTTTACGAATGCGTTGCTGAATGTTACGTTCCAATCCTCAACATCGTGGACGAACTTTGGCAAGAAGGCATTCCAGCGAAATTAACTATAGGCATTACACCAATTCTTGCCGAGCAAATGGCTGACGAGCATTTAGCCCACGGCTTCATCAAATACATAAACCTTCGCATTAAAGCAGCGGAAAAAGACGAAGCTCGCTTTAGCCCACGCGGCGAATCGCCAAATCCAACTCTTCTTCAGTTGGCTCGCTTTAATCTCAATTGGTTTCAAAAAACTCTTGATGATTATCAAAACAAATACGGCAAAAACCTTATTGCTGCTTTTGCAAAATTTCAAAAGTTAGGCGCAATCGAAATCACAACATCTGCCGCCACACACGGCTTCTCACCATTGCTCTACACAGATTCATCCTTGCGCTGCCAGTTTAAGGTCGGTGTTGATTCTTACAAGAGACATTTTGGTCAAGCACCAAAAGGCATTTGGCTGCCTGAGTGCGCGTACCGTCCTGCTACTGAAGAGCGTGCGGGATTAGAGAAATGGCTGCACGAGTTTGGATTGAAATACTTTTTCACCGAGTCCTTTGTCATTGAAGGCGGTAAGACTGTCGAAGTGCGCAAAGACTTTGGACCTTATGGCTCCATTCAGTATTTGCCTGTCTCCGGTAGACCAGCCACAGGACTTACAACGCACGAAGCTTACTGGTTGAAAGAATATCCGGTTGCAGTAATGGGCCGTCACGAAAAAGCCGGTTATCAGGTTTGGTCTGCCGAACACGGCTATCCAGGCGATGCCAACTATCGCGAATTCCACAAGAAGGATGATCAATCCGGTTTACACTACTGGCGCCTTACATCAAAGACAACCGATCTCGGTGCCAAAGAGTATTACAATCCGGAAGCTGCAGCTAATCGCGTAGCAGAAAATTCCGATCACTTTGTCGGGCTCGTTCAACAAATTTTGACAGATCGTTTGAAAGAAACCGGCGAGCCATCATTGCTTATGGTCAGCTTCGACACGGAGCTGTTTGGTCACTGGTGGTTTGAAGGTGTTACCTGGATAAAAGAAGTCATTCGCAAGATGAAGCACTACACGGCCGTGAAGATGGAGACTGCTTCCGAGTATTTGGAAAACAATCCACCAAAACACGCCATCGAGTTGCCTGAATCATCTTGGGGTGCCGGTGGACATTGGCAAGTCTGGCTCAACAAAGACACCGAATGGATGTGGCCTATCATTCACGAAAGTGAAGAGATCATGGAACGACTTGCTAAAGATCACAAAGATGCTGATGGCGGTCTTCATGGTCGCGCGCTCAGGCAAGCGACTCGTGAACTGTTGCTTCTAGAATCATCCGATTGGCCATTCCTTGTCACAACAGGACAAGCTAAGGACTACGCTATCGAACGATTTGAAGGACACCTCAATCGTTTCCGCGAGCTAACAGCCATGCTCGACAGTGGTCTCATTGTAGAAAAACGCCTGAAAGAACTGGAAGACATCGACAACTGTTTCCCAGACGTCTGCCACCGCTGCTTTTTGCCAGTGACGACAACGCCAGGTGCTCAGGTTGGCACGGCTGTCAGTTAAGAGATTTCGTCACTAATGCGCAGAACTAAAATCATTGCCACCATTGGCCCCTCATGCTTGACTCGCGAAAAGCTGGAAGAGTTAATTCGCGCCGGAGTAAATGTCGCCCGACTTAATTGCTCGCACATGGAGCACGAATCAGCCGCGCGCATTATTGCCGATCTTCGTGAGTTAAGCAGCAAGCACAATCGAGCAGTCGGCATTTTGCTTGACCTAGCAGGTCCGAAAATTCGCACACGAAAACTGGTCAATAGCGAGCCTGTTGAATTGGTTGATGGACAAAAATTTGTCCTAACCAATCGCAAGATCGAAGGCACAAAAGATATCGTCAGCGTCAACTATGAGAAACTTCCACAAGAAGTAAAAGCAGGAGATCACATTCTTCTGGATGACGGGCTAATCGAATTGCGCGTTACAGCTACGGACGCCACCGAAGTGGAGTGCCAGGTCGTCACCGGCGGTCTGCTCAAAGAGAAGAAGGGACTCAACTTACCTGGAGTACGTTTGTCTATTCCATCCATGACCGAGAAAGACATGGAAGACTTGCGCTTCGGGCTTGAGCACGAAGTAGATTTTGTTGCCTTGTCATTCGTACGTGACGCAGATGACATCAAAGCGTTACGCGAATTAGTGGCGGATCACTGGCCGCCTGTTTCCATCATAGCCAAACTGGAAAAACCGGAAGCCTTGGAAGAACTCGATGAGATTCTTGATTTAGCCGACGGTGTCATGATCGCTCGTGGCGATCTCGGAGTTGAGCTTCCGCCTGAAGAAGTGCCGCCAGTACAAAAACTCATCACTCGCAAAGCAAATGCCAAAGGCAAGCCTGTAATTACCGCTACGCAGATGCTGGAATCCATGATCGAACATCCACGTCCCACCCGCGCGGAGGCATCCGATGTAGCCAACGCAATCTTCGATGGCACCGATGCTGTCATGCTATCAGGTGAAACCGCCGCCGGCGAATATCCAATCGAAGCCGTGCAAATCATGGACCGCATTGCAATCGCTGCTGAAGCAAGTATGGATTTCAAAAAGCTTCACCAACACGATTTACCGACATCAGCGCACGCCATTGCCCACGCCGCCTGCGCCATGGCCGTAGACATGAAAGCCAAAGCCATAGCAGCATTCACCAAGTCCGGCGCCACCGCCCGACTCATCTCACAATTCCGTCCACCAGGTCCAATCATCGCGTTGACCCAACAGACACACGTGTACAACCAACTCTCACTTTACTGGGGTGTAACGCCAGTGATGTTGACCGAAGTCTCTGACTCCGAATCAACACTCTCCATGGTTGAAAACACACTGCTCAAAAAAGGCTTCGTATGGCCCGGCGATTCTCTGATCATCACCGGCGGCCTCCCAATCGCCGCCCGCGGCCCCGCCAACTTCGTCAAACTCTCACTTATTCCGCCTAAGCAAATTCCGGCACAGGTCTTTAAGGGGATTTAGAACCCGGGCGCATGCAATGCGCCCCTACGCAAGTCTACTGGGCGCACAATTTCGAATGAGCAGCATTTGCCATCGTCATGGTGAATCTTCCGTCCTCGTCATGGCAAATCGATCTGTCCTGGTCATTGCGAATTGTCGTCCTTGTTATGGGTCCTGCCCTGGTCTTTGTAGGGGCGCATTGCATGCGCCCGCACGACTAATCCTTCTGCGCAACTTTGGAACGTGACTTCTTCTCTTTTTTCTTGTCTTTGTCGTAGTGCGCGTATTTCTCGCGGGACTTATCAAACATCGTGTCCACAGCGGCCGCCGTCTTCACTATCTCCGTCAACAATTGCTGATCCGTCGATGACTCCGACTCGCGCAATTGCTTAAACACAACACAATGCTTCAACGCATCCGGAATCGAAAACTCAAAGATAAAAACCCGGTACCCTTCATCAATAGGAATTACTCTCATCCGACGATAACCAACATTTGGACCAGATGCTGCAACTTGCGCATTCATCAAATCACTGCGCACAACTCCCAGCTCTTCGCCCGGATTCAACGGAATCGCCTTTCTGTCCATAACAACTTGCACACCATGCTTCACGCGATCATGCAAGTTCATCACTCGCGTAACATTGTCGTGATTGTGCACGATAAATGCTGTCCCCGGTTTTGCATACACAGTCGTAACAGGCGTCTCCACCTTCATTTCCGTCTGACTGGTTATGAGCACACAACCGTTGGTCATCCAGTATTTGTTCGTTCCAATTTCATAAATCTGCGCCGTCGAGCTAAGACTTATTCCACGCTGAGCAGCTTCCTTCGGCAACAAAAGTGGAGTCAAATGCTTGTTCAAGTCAAACTCAAATTGACGAGTTGCCACAGGCACTTGATCGTGAATGCTGCCAAAACCCATCGGACTATTGTCCGCCGTAGGTTTAACGGTTTCATCCGCCAAGGCAGCTCCGCCAATTAAGGAGACACCTACAAGGCTAGTTAATATTGCTCTAGAAATAAACATTGCAATATCTTCTCGCATTTAATGCTTATTTCCATAGCAATTAATGAAATGGTTCGTAATTCCCCCAGTGACCACGGATTTGGCTCCAGATATTCTGTGCCCAGGAACTGAGGGGCAACGAGGAACAGGTAATGTCAGACAATTTTTTCGATTCTCAATTGAACCAGCCAGCTAATAACACTGGCGATTTCTCCAACGCAGCCGCCAACGCCTGGGGCCCTGGTGAAAAGCTCAATGTCATCAAAAAAGATGTAAGCGGCAACGGCAAAACCGGCAGCAATTATTCCGGCTACACTGCCCACGACTGGATAATTAACGAAAGCGGCAACGGCACAACTCTAAAACAAGACGATGGGATTCCTCTTTCCGTCAGAAAAGATGACCTCGGAACCGACAATCTAGGCAACCAAATCATCGGTATAAGTTTCAAAACTACAGGCAGCGACCCTTCAGAAGTAAGAATGGTCATGCACAAAGATGGAAATGGACAATTTCTAGGAATAGAAGACTCCATTCACTTCAATCCTCAAACCGGACAGCAAACTGGCTACGACCGTGAAATGATCGCCGGCAGCAGAGACGATTCCGCTCTTAACGCCGATTTGAAAAATCTTGCGGATGCAACAAATCCGGAGCACAAATTCTTGGTGTATAAACTCGGCGAACTAAACAACAAGTTAGGCGCTGTGGGCACACCTCAGACGAGTCAACAGAATCTCGAGCAAATGCTCAACCAAGTAGATTCAAAACCGTGGCCGACGCAACAGTTTGCTCCGGCTCAAATGCCGACTGGCTATCAAAACGCCAGGCCGATTAATACGCCAATTCAAAGCGCTCCGGGAAGCTACAGCTATCAGGGCAACTATCAAAGAATCCCAACGAACAACGAAGTCCGCAGAGGCGCTGGTATCGGCAACATGTTGATGAACGGATTGAACAACGGTCTCCGTATGCGCAATACCTACGATGGCAGCTTGTATCAGCACATTCCATGCTCCGGACCAGTTCAGCGTCCATCCGTCTATCAAGGCCAATATCAACACATTCCGTCCAACGACGGCACGAAAGATGTTAACGCCATCCTGCAAGCTAAGCGCGATCGCCTAATAAGAGAAGGCAGACTGCCGGCTAACCAAATCTACGAAGATAGCTCGCAAAGTCAGACAAAAACCAACGTCTACGGCCGCCTCGACGGTCGCTAAGCTTCCGCTGGGTTGACCATGTAGCCGCAGACGGGATCGTTATTCAACATATATTGTTGGCGCGTCACCTTAAGCCCGAGGATATCCTCGATAAGCTTCGGCTCCAGCCCACATAATTGTCTGTACTGCTTTGCTAGATCATGCACAGCGCAGTGTCTCTGATAGATGATGAAATTGCCGTCCGGCAGCGCTTCCCACTCGGTCATAAAACCGCTTTCGGAGAAGAATTTTGCAACAGCGGAAATCTTTTCAGAGACGTCTTTTCCCTCGAGTTCTACACGAAGTCTTTGGACTACTTTCTTATTCCGGAATTCCAGCAATTCCATGACACCGGCAGCGCCGTCTTTCTCGAAAACTGCATCTAATAGATCGTTTGCGAGACTCTCATAACCGGAAGGAAATAGAGTTTGAGCCTTTGGCGTCAGGCTATAGCGGTAAGTCGGTCTGCCGCGCTGTTTTTTCTCAATGCGCGAGGTAATTAGACCCTCTTTTTGCAAGCCGACCAAATGCCTGCGAACCGCCATGGACGTGATTTCCAGGACATCACAGAGGTCGCCTACGGTCATTTCGCCGCGGCGCTTAATGTACAGAAGAACCGCATCATGAGTGCGTTCCGGCTTTTCTTCGATGGGTCTTGTGACCATGAGCCTCGTCCGTGTCTTAGATCCTCATTATCGCACCCAAAGGTCCACCAAATGGGCCGAGCTTTCTGAAACCTTAAGGGCAGATTAAACGGGATTCGCTAAGTGATCCTTAAGTACATTAATATGTAAACATATTTTTGATACTATAATGTCTGTAAAAGGCACTGGGTCGTAGGGTTGCCTAATTTTAAAGAAGATCTTCAACGATCTATCTATGAGAATTACAAGCAAGACTGTACGATTAACTCCTCTTTACAGGACAGCTGCCCCCAAGGCAGCCAAAACCCATCGGTGAAAGCCGAAAGTCACAGGAAATCATAGGTAAAACCAATGACAGACACGCCAATCCTACAAATCAAAGACCTTTGCGTGAAGGTTGAAGACAAAGAGATCCTCAAAGGGGTCAATTTGACTATCAACAAAGGCGAAGTGCATGCGCTTATGGGCCGCAACGGCTCCGGCAAATCGACGCTGTCCTACACGTTGATGGGTCACCCGCGCTACACCGTGACCAACGGTTCGATTTTGTTCGAAGGCAAAGATTTGTTAGAGATGACTGCCGACGAGCGTTCACGCGCCGGCATGTATTTGGCGTTCCAATACCCGGTCGCTATTCCTGGCGTATCCGTCTCCAACTTCTTGCGCGCTTCTGTGAAAGCAAGACGCGGACAAGATGTTCCTGTCAAAGAATTCCGCAAAGAATTGAAAGAGCAATTAAAGGCTCTTGGTGTGAGCGAGACTTTTTTGTCACGCTACGTCAATGATGGTTTTTCCGGCGGCGAGAAAAAGCGTCTGGAAATTTTGCAGATGGCCTTGCTCAAGCCGTCGATGGCATTGCTTGATGAAACAGACTCCGGTCTCGATATCGACGCATTGAAGACAGTGGCTCAAGGCATCAACGCCATGAAGGACACCAAAATGTCCATCCTGCTCATCACCCACTATCAACGTATTCTCGATTACGTCACACCACAATTTGTGCACGTCATGCAAGACGGACAAATTGTTATGTCGGGCGACAGCGAACTGGCTAAGAAGCTGGAAGCTGAGGGTTACGATTGGACCAACAAAGAGCCCAATGGTAAGCAACTAGCGTCAACAGGCGTTTCGTAATCGCCTGGGAGGCAAAAATGGCTACTGAATTAACCAGAGATGATTTAACTAGAGACAAGATGCTCGACAAAGTGGGATCCGACTACGACCAGAAGTACGGCTTCCACGACAAAATCGACTACGCCTTCAAATCAGGACGTGGACTAACAAAAGAGATTGTCGAAAGCATCTCCAAGATGAAGAACGAACCTGAGTGGATGCTCGAATTCCGCCTGAAGGCCTTGGACATCTTCAACAAAAAGCCTATGCCTACCTGGGGCAATTGCGGCATGTTGAACGAGATTGATTTTGAAAATATCTTCTACTACGTCAAACCCTCCGAAAAGCAAAGCAAAAACTGGGATGATGTTCCGGAAGGCATTAAAAACACATTTGACCGCCTTGGTATTCCGGAAGCTGAACGTAAGTTTCTAGCCGGCGTTACCGCCCAATACGAATCGGAAGTTGTCTATCACTCAATACGCGAAGATTTGGAAAAGCAAGGTGTTCTCTTCCTGGATATGGATTCAGGATTGCGCGAGCACGAAGAAATTGTCCGCAAGCACTTCGCTACAGTCATTCCAGCTGCCGACAATAAATTTTCAGCTCTTAACTCAGCTGTTTGGTCCGGTGGCAGCTTCATCTGGGTACCGGAAGGTGTCCGGGTGGAGATTCCGCTCCAAGCGTATTTCCGCATCAACACTGAAAACATGGGGCAATTCGAGAGAACCCTCATTATTGCTGAGCCTGGAAGTTTTGTGCACTACATCGAAGGATGCACGGCACCAACTTATTCTTCCGACTCATTGCACTCCGCTGTTGTGGAATTGATCGCTAAGAAGGGTGCTCATATTCGCTACACGACAATTCAGAACTGGTCCAAAAACGTATACAACTTGGTGACCAAACGAGCAGTAGCTCATGAGGACGCCAAAGTTGAATGGGTTGACGGTAATCTTGGTTCGAAATTAACCATGAAGTATCCGGCAATTTATCTAATGGGTCCACGTGCTCACGGTGAAGTTCTATCAATTGCTTTTGCAGGCGAAGAGCAACATCAAGACGCCGGAGCCAAAATGGTTCACGCTGCACCGGATACAACTTCAGTAATTGTCTCCAAATCCATTTCCAAGAATGGTGGACGCACATCCTACAGAGGACTGGTCAAAGTTTATCCAGGCGCTACCGATGTCAAATCATCGATTCGTTGCGACGCCTTGCTGATGGATGAGAAATCACGTTCGGATACTTACCCGACAATGGAAGTAGACGAAAAGCAAGTGACTATTGAGCACGAAGCTACTGTTTCCAAAGTCGGTGAAGAACAGCTCTTCTACTTGATGAGCCGCGGACTGACAGCAGCAGAAGCAACAACAATGATTGTTAACGGTTTCTTCGAGCCATTCACGAAGGAATTACCACTGGAATACGCAGTCGAATTAAACCGACTGATCCAGATGGAAATGGAAGGCTCAGTAGGTTAAGAGGTAGCAGGAAAAATGCAAACGGCAAATTCTATCGAACAAAAAA
The DNA here is from genome assembly GCA_019744775.1 of Candidatus Obscuribacterales bacterium. Taxonomy (NCBI): domain Bacteria; kingdom Bacillati; phylum Candidatus Melainabacteria; order Candidatus Obscuribacterales; species Candidatus Obscuribacterales bacterium. The sequence goes on along the minus strand of JAIETZ010000003.1, from coordinate 426,943 downwards.
CCGTTGAGAATCTTGGTTCCTTACACGCCAAGACATCCTGGGTGAAGGACAACCGCCTTGCCGCCTGGGAAACTTACTTGAAGACACCTATGCCATCAGTACGCAGCGAAGCATGGCGTCGTACTTTGGTGGAAACTCTAGATCTCTCCAATCTGAGAACCGTAGAGTTTGAAGCAATCACACAAAAGACAGAGAATATGCCGGACTGTTTCCAGTCCACCATTCAGTCTTTTGAAAAGCCTGCCGGTATTATCTATCAACAAACAAGCCAGCCTGGCTACCTATACTTGTCGGAAGAAGCCAAAGCAAAAGGCGTTATCTTCTGCGACATCTGCACAGCGCTCAACGAACACGCTGAATTGCTTCAACCATATCTCTCGATGCCAATTACAGAAGGCTTCGATGACAAATTTACCTTGTTGAACAAATCGCTCTACAACTGCGGGCTGTTGTTGTATGTGCCGGCAGGCGTTCAACTGGAAACACCTTTTGTCAGCGGTCTCAATTTTGATCAGCACAGTCAAGACGGACTGGGCACTGCAATTTTTCCACGCATCAATGTAATTGCCGGCGCTAACAGCAAGGTCAATTTGGTTCATATCATCAATTCCAAACAGGCTAGCTCGCAAGAAAATGCCAGCACCTCACTGGTTGCCGGTTTGGTAGAAGTCAAAGCCGACGCCGGTGCGGACGTTTCCTACCTGGAAGTCCAACAAACAGGCGCCAATGTCTTCTACATAAGCAAGACTCACAATGAAGTGCAAAAAGATGCTCGCTTCACCTCGATGTCTGTCGCTTCAGGCGGCAAGCAAACGAAGGTTGACATTGTCACTCTCTTGCAAGCACCTGGTGCAGCCAGCGAAGTTCTAGGCGTCGTATTTGGCAAAGGCAAGGAGCACTTCAGCTTCGACACCATCCAAGAACACAACGCTCCGGACACAACGTCGGATATCAATTTCCGCGTAGCCCTTGCCGAAGAATCAGCGTCTGTCTACCAAGGCACAATCAAAGTAGATAAGTCAGCCCAGCGTACAAACGCCTATCAATCAAACAAGAACTTGCTCCTGGGCAAGAAAGCCAAAGCCGACAGCATTCCACGCTTGGAAATTCTCACTGATGACGTTAAGTGCAGTCACGGTGCAACGGTTGGACCAGTAGACAAAGAGCAGATCTTCTATTTGATGAGCCGCGGCTTGACTAGAATTGAAGCCGAAGAATTAGTTGTTTTTGGCTTCTTCCGCAAGGTTTCGGAAAGACTGACAATCCAAGGTGCTCAAGAACTGTTGGAGCAAATCATCTCCAAGCAGATAACAGGACAAACTACAGTCAATGCTGAATCTTGCACTTAATGCGAGGATTCAACGATGGGCAATGATTTCACCAAAGTAGCAAACGTCTCCGATGTTCCTGAAGGAACAGTAAAGGTGTTTGAGATAAACGGTGATCAAATTGCTATCTGCAATGCCGAAGGAAAAATCTACGCCATAGCAGACTATTGCTCCCACGATAATGGACCACTTGATCAAGGCACACTTGAAGATTGCCAAATTGAATGTCCAAGACACGGAGCACGCTTCGATGTCAGAACAGGACAAGCTCTCTGCTTGCCAGCCGTTCTACCAATTCCTACGTACAAAGTAGAACAGCGTGGACAAGAAATCTGGGTAGGGCCGAAACAATGATCAATGTAGAACAAATCAGAAAAGACTTTCCGATTCTTGATCGTAAGATCAATGGTCATCAACTCGTTTATTTGGACAACGCCGCGACGTCCCAAAAGCCCCTGAGCGTTATCAATGCAATAAGCGACTACTACAAGAACAACAACGCCAACATTCATCGCGGCATTCACACGCTCTCAGAAGAAGCGACAACTGCCTACGAAGATGTTCGCGATAAAGTAGCTGCTTTCATTGGCGCTAAAGAAACAAAGAGTATCGTCTTTACCCGCAACGCCACAGAAGCGATTAACCTAGTTGCTCAAACCTGGGGCAAGACAAATATTCTTCCAGGCGATGAGATTGTTATCTCCGCCATGGAGCATCACTCCAATTTGATTCCTTGGCAGTGGCTCGCTCAAGAGCGTCAAGCCAAGCTTCGTTTTATCGAATTGACTCCCGATGGTCAGCTAGATATGGAATCAGCCAAGAGCGTCATCAACGACAAGACAAAACTTGTTGCCGTAACGCAAATGTCCAATGTCTTGGGCACAATCACTCCAATTGCTGAACTAGGCAAACTTGCTCATGCTCACGGAGCCTTGTTGCTTGTTGATGGAGCACAAGGTGTGCCTCACCTACCAACAAATGTCGAAGAGATGGGCGCAGATTTCCTCGTCTTCTCGTTCCACAAATTACTTGGACCGACAGGCGTAGGCATTCTCTGGGCACGTCCAGAATTGCTGGAAGCCATGCCGCCATTCTTGGGCGGTGGCGATATGATCGCATCTGTTTGGCGCGACAGAGCCACCTTCAACGAGCTTCCTTGGAAATTCGAAGCCGGCACACCGAATATTGCCGATGTCATAGGCGCCGGTGCTGCTATCGATTACTTGATGGCATTAGGCATGGATAAAGTCCGCGCTCACGAAGTTGAACTTACAGACTACGCACTCAAAGCATTTCAAACTTTAGATGATGTAAAAATCTTTGGACCAATGGATGCCAAATTGCGCGGTGGAGTTATTTCCTTCGCTCTCGATCACATCCATCCACATGATCTTGGACAAATCTTGAACGAGTCCGGAATAGCTATTCGCGCCGGACACCACTGCTGCCAGCCACTAATGCGTGACTTGAAAGTCTGGGGCACAGCTAGAGCAAGTTTCTATTTGTACAACACTAAGGCGGAGATTGACTTATTAATCGAAGCCCTCAAAGAAGCAAATAAGGTCATGGGACATGTCGCTTACAGATGAGCTATACCGGGAAACAATTCTCGATCACTATCACCATCCAAGAAACCAGGGCGAATTAAACGACGCCACCATTAAAATAGAAGGCGTCAATCCGCTTTGTGGTGACGAGATAACGCTTTATTTCAACGCTGACGACAAGACATTGTCTGACGTGAAAATCAATTCGCATGGTTGTTCGATCAACACGGCATCCGGTTCAATCATGACCGAATGCGTCAAAGGACAGTCATTGGATAACGTCAAGGAAGTGATAAACACTTTCAAGACAATGATGCTTTCCAAAGAAGACAATACTGAATTATCAGAAGAGCTTGAAGATCTCGAATGTCTTCGCGGCGTCAAAAAATATCCAGTCAGAATCAAATGCGCTCTTTTGCCATGGAACACATTGCAGCAAGGACTAGAGCGTTTGAGCTCAGGCAAAACCGACACCCAAGATCAATACGTGGAGAAATAGAGTGGAAGGCCAATTCAATCCAATCAGACAAACAGACGACATCATGTCCTCTTTGCAGGCTGATGTAGTCGTTGAACACTTGAAAAGCGTTGTTGATCCCGAACTGGGTATTAACATCGTCGACCTGGGGCTCATCTACGCAATCGAAATAGGTGACGAAGGTGCTGTCACCGTTCAGATGACTCTGACAAGCCCTGCTTGCCCTGTAGGCGCTGTAATTCAAGGACAAGTACACCAAGCCCTTCACAAGCTCCCCTGGGTTAAAACACCACATGTTGAATTAGTGTGGAGTCCGCGCTGGGATCCAAGGACTATGGCGTCCGAGGACGCTAAAATGGAACTCGGTATCCTTTAGTCCGCGATTTATTAGGTGTCCATGTCTACTAATCACCAAACAAGAACGGTAATTCACGACAATGACGGTCACGTTGACGACCTCTTGAGCAGCGTTTTGCTCTGGCTGTCACCATCTGTGGATTTACAAGCTGTGACAATCACCAACGGTGACTGCTACGCGCCGGAGTCTTTTCGCGCCCTTCTGAAAATGGCTACCTATCTCGGTTTGGAAGGCCCCGAAGTTGCCTTGAGCGAAGACTCTGTGCCTTATCCATTTCCGGATAACTGGCGCAAAGAAAGTCGCATCATCAATGATTTGCCTATATTCGGCGAGATATCTTTGAAAAAACTCTATCAGGACGGACAGGGTCGCCGTTCAGAAACACTAATCAAAGATTGTCTGAGCAATTCAAAACAGCCGGTAACAATCGTCGCCACCGGTCCCCTCACGAATGTAGCCAAAGTATTTGAAGATCGCCCGGAACTAAAAGACAAAGTCGAAGAGTTTGTCATCATGGGCGGTGCTATCAAAGTACCAGGCAATGTCGAACGCGAAGACAAAGACGGCACTGCCGAGTGGAATGTGTTTGCTGATCCGGTAGCGTTGAAAATGATTCTCGAACTGGGCGCACCAGTGAAGCTAATCACATTGGATATAACCAACCAGCTTCCGCTCAATAAAGACTTTCTTGCCAGACTGGAAAAACAAGCTGAAACTTACACCGCATCAAAACTCGCGATGGCTCTCTGGTCTCTTGTAAAAGGATACGAGTATTACTTCTGGGATACGGTCACTGCCGCTGCAGTCATGGATCCAAACATCTTCTCCTTCAAAGAGATTCGCGTGAACATCGTCACCGAAGGGCCAAGCCAAGGCAGACTAACAACTCACCTGTTTGGCGGACGCAAAGTAAAAGCAGCCATTAAGGTCAACAACAAGGCTTTCGAAGACCTGCTGTTGAAGACGCTGGCAATCCGGTAGCTGGTTTTCCCGCGTTGGAAGTGATTTCAAACAATCTCTAGGCGCGTTAGCAGGGACTGAAAGAAATCATGAGACCAAATCTCCACCGCCTGTGGATCTTTTATAAACGGAAGAACATCTTCCTTGGCACGTTTTACCTCTAAACGCGCAAACTTGTCCTTTAACAAATCCAACAGATCATTGCGCGTCATCTTTTTTGATGATGTCCATTCACCAGTCTGCCGCAGCCGTTGCTCTAAATGACTTAAACGAACAGGTACGTTGCGTCCGATATACCACACAAAATCATAGTAATCCCGTCCTTTGACCCGCCCACTTTGCCATTTTCGTGCAAGCACCGCATGTATTTTTCCAGCAAATAAATCTGGTTGCTGATAGCTTCTCACGGAAAACGCAATCGGTTGCAAAAGAGTTTTCGCCTCTGTTTCAAATCCGCCAGGCGGATCAGTATCAACCTCAAGCTTTATCTTAATCTGTTCATTTCGATGAATCCGCTCCGAAATTTCTTCCGGGACGTCGATTTTAAGAAGATGCTCTTTCGTACCAGCTTTGATAAACGCAGAATCAATGGTGTCATTGCTCTTCCTTTTTTCTGCGATTTCAACATTGAAATCCATCGCAGTAAGTTCATTTCCGACTGCATCAAGATATGGCTTTAAGGCAAAGTCCTTTTGTGGTTCGAGCAAAGAAAAATCAATGTCTTCGGAGAAGCGGTCTATTCCGTAAAGAATCCGTAGCGAGGTACCGCCATAAAATGCAGCATGCTCGAAGAACTTTGCCCGCCAAAGTCCAAGCAGAGCAATTTCTTGCACAATCTCCTTAAGCGCGTTCTCGTAGTCCTGCCGACTCTCGCAGTTGTACTTTTCAAGCATGGATGAGATAGCAGGGTTCACAATACCTCCAAAATACTGGCGATGCTGCGGCTGTTATAAGCCTTATTCAGCCGGAGAAGTTTCCGGACATCCAGTCTGCTCCAAACGTCCGGATCAATACGAAGATCAGACATCAAGAAATCTTTCGCTTCCTTCGAGTTCGTAATCTCAGTCACGTTATGTAGCGCCACATAATCACATAGTGCCTTTTCCGGTGTTGCCATAAGAATCGGATGTTGCTGATCGATCCATACTTGTTCTATTCCATGCGGGTACTTTGCTATAGATAGATGCCTGTAGGTGAAACGCCCAACCGGAGTATTGAACTCCTTGTTTCTCTTCGGAGTAACACTTGTGATTGTTTCAACCCGTTCGGGTATCAAGCCGTGATACGACATGGCATATTCCATCGAGATGCAAGAAGGACCGTAAATCAAATTCGCCAAGCTTTCTTTACAAATGTCCTTTTGGTGAGCCTTGGAACCAAATACGTACAGCCCTTTTTTAACCCGAACAATCGCACCTGATTTCAGCAATTCATTGATCTTTTGGTCAATAGCCAAATAAGGAGATAGGGCAGACACTAAAAGAGGGTAATCAAACTCTTCACGTCCGATAGTCTTACGTAGTTGAATTAGGTCAACTTTAGGCATATTTTGTCCAGTAACTTAGATATATCCTAACTTACTGCATCCACTATGTCAATTATCAATCCAGTAACTTAGAACTTGTCTAGGCTACTGGACGCCTGAACTGATCGCACATTTGGCGATTCAAAATTCCATGGATGTTGAAAACGCTGGCAATCCGGTAATTAGGGCAGCGCTCCAAAACGATCTTCGAATGCGGTCTACCTATTCTGGCGCGTAATTCTTGAATATACGGCAACAGTCCCTGGAAATATCCTGGCCTATCTGCCAAAGGGATGCCGAGCAAATTCACGACAACGCTTTCTGTCGGTTCGCGCAATACTTGCATCACTTCATCAAAACTAGGAGCGCGTTTTGGTGTGCCCAACACTACGGCTCCCTGCAACTGTGAATAATCACCTTCCGGATCAATCAAACAAAATTGATAGCCGGCTTGCATCAAGTGTTCCAACACTCCCAAAGTCACAGTTGATTTGCCGCTACCCGAAGGTCCTGCCAGCAATACAACCGAACCATAAGCAGGAAGACAGACATTATTGCCGTCAGTCTTTTTACCAAATAGTATTTGATGACGGTCTACTTTGCCGTTTCCATTGCCTGTTACGTGAGCTAGGTCATTAGTCATAATGTTGTCGATTAGCTCAGCGACACCAGCCCCATGAGTAGCCTCTGTGACAAAATCAGCACGCTCTTTGAGCAGCGGCAAAGCATTTTGCACGGCAACGCCACATTCGCAATAGCTCAAGAGCGCGTGGTCGTTTTCGGCATCCCCTACACCAACTGTGTTGTGCTTGGACAATCCCAGTTCAGCAAGCGCTTCCTTTAAACCAGTCGCTTTTGTCACGCCCGGAGGCAAAACCATTACTGAACCCTTGTTAAACTCGACGTGCAACTCTAAACCAAGATCGCGAATGCTTTCTAAAATCGTTGTTTCATTCGGAGTCCAAGTAGAAACGATTGAACGGCCTACTTCTAATGGTTGCACGCCCTTTTCCTCAAGCATTTTGACAAACACTTCCGGTGTCGGCTCGTTTAGAATCACTTCTTCCCTAGTCGATGGACGATACAAAACAGCGCCGTTCTCGCATACGATCAAATCAAACACGTTGAATTCCGGAAAAGCAACAAACAAATCCTCTAATACTCTTCCAGTAACAAGAATCAATTTCCTTCCGGAACTCTTGAAGCGGCGCAAAGCCGAGACCGTCTTTTCATCGACGATTCCATGTGTAGCTATTGTTCCATCGTAATCGCATGCGAGCGCAAAGTATCGCATAGGACGTTACCTTATCTAGGTGTGATATCTATATAGCTATGCTTGGTCATGGGCACACTACCAGTTTTGCCAATTTCCTTTATATAGTCGGCAAGTTCCTTATACTCAGGCGGCAGCTCAGCGTCACGAAAAACTGCTTTATGAGTAGTACCATCCGTGGTTTCTATGATAAACACAACCTCATAGTCACCTATGGGACTAACTTCCACAACTTGATCGTGCTCCATAAGATTGGTTTCGTCAATCAAATGGCGCAGGTTGGCAAAAGCCTCCACCGACAAATCATCCGGTTTTAATTCGATATCGATAACACTTGGTGTTTGTGTCCCATTTTCAATATGCTCTATTCTCTTCAATTTCATCTCCCTCACCTCCGGCTTAATGTCTGGTGACTTCCAAGTAGGGCGCAATTGCTTTTTGAATTCTGGTTCTGGCGCGCGAAATGCGTGATTTAACGGTACCTATTTCTGTGCCGGTAATTGCTGCTATCTCTTCGTAAGCCAATCCCTGAAACTCACGAAGAACAATAGCAACACGGAATTGCTGCGGCAGGTCATTAACGGCTTCTTTGACTAATCCCATCAATTCCTGTCCTTCACAAATTTCTTCTGGTCCCGGCATAGTGGCAGCGATGTCACGCGTGCCTTCACGACGACGTTCGCTGTCAATTGGTTCATCAAGCGAAACTTCGCGCAGTCTTCTTGGACGCTTGCGCAGTTCCGCATAGAAGACATTTACAGCAATGTGCCTCAGCCAAGATTCAAACGCTTGTAAATTTCTCAAATCGCCAATCGAACACCATACTTTTATAAACACTTGTTGTACTAGATCAGAAATATCCCGCCAATCCGGCGCAAGGTGATACAGAAGTCCATAGACTTGACCTTCGTGACGCTTTACGAGTTCTTCAAAAGCTCGTTCATCGCCAGTACGGCTAGCAATAATCAATTCGAAATTATCCTTTTCGGAATATAACTTGTGATTATTAGTAGTAACAACAGGTACTGTATATGTTTCTGAATTAGTCGCGAGAAGACTCATAATAGTGTGCCTCCAAATACATGGGTCTAGTACGGGTCCCGTAAGCTGCAAGCACCCTATCAACTTGCATCTACACTTACTCAATTTAATTAGTGGACTGTTGAATTCAAACGGCTTGCAAGATGTTGTGTTGCCTTTTGTGCAGGCAATAACTCTTTGCGCACAACTGTTCTTGAATCCATATCTAGTTGTTCAATGTTGTCGTTATACTGTTGCGTCCCATACTCCTCGCCTCCTGCGAGAACAGCAACGACGGCTCGATCACCAAACAGAGCTGCGGTCCCTTCCACGAGCCCTGTCATTGTGCCCCATAGCCCTGAATCATCGCTGCTCATAGCACCGAGTTCAGCAATACGTTCTTTCAGTCTTGCCACTCTAATCGCGTGCGAATTGCGGCAATCTTCCAATGTAGGAATTAGACTAATGTCTTTTACTTTTTGAATGGCTTGATTGTAAGTTTCCACTGCAGAAATCTCTCCACACAAGAGAGAATTCAGTGCGGACACTTCACCGCCACGCAAATTCTTTTGCAGAATGTCTCTAGTAACCTGGCTCATTTCCCTATCCTCTTTTTTATATCTGCTTTCCAACACGCTTGTTGGAAAATGGTTTCTCGAATAAAGATGTTGGGCAGATATTCGTTCTCCCAACGTAGCCCCTAAACTCAAGTTTGCCACTTTACCAAGTGGTGGCAAGCATTTGAACCATATCCCTTAACTTTGACTGGGGTTACCCTATAAGATTTATGGTGGTAGCACCAACAATGACTATCCTGCTAGCTCTGCATAATAAGATTTGCCACTACTATATTTATGGGCCGCAGTAGCTTTATCAGCAAGCAATAGCGTAAATTTCTGCCACCAGTTGTCCAGCGTATTACCGCGAATTGCTTTTGTTAGCAATTGCATGCGCATGTCTCTTTCAACTTTGCTTATGTTCAAAGCAGTATTCATAGCATCTGCCATTTGTCCTGGTTGACGTGGATCAACAGGCACACAACCGTCTGCTAATTCCGCCCATGCGCCGGCACCAGATGATAGCGCCAATACTCCAGGCTCATCTTTCTGACACGCAATGTATTCTTTAGCAGTGAGATTCAGTCCATCGCGCAATGGATTTACCAGCATTACATTTGCATTTCTATAAAGCATCGACAATTCACCGCTGTTCAATGGCTGATCCAACCAGGTGATTGGACGCCAATCTTCTGTTTGCCACTCGTTGTTTACACAGCGCGAAAGCTGACGACACTCCACCCAATACTTATCAAATACGTCAATGCCGGCTCGAGTTCTTCCGCATACTTGCAAGAAGCGAACTTTTTCTTTCCATTGCGGGTGCATTCTAAAAAACAGATCTATAGCTTGCATGCGGTTGCTGACGCCCTTAGTAAAATCAGATCGGTCGACTGATAAAACCATAGGGGTTTTCCCTATAAGAACCTGAAGAAATTCTTTTTCTTGTTTGTCGGCAAGGCTGGACCAGAGATTGTAATTAATTCCTAGTGGTGCGGCAACTACCTTCTTGCGCAAATCACCTTTATAGTCGGGGACGTTTTGCTCAACGAAGGCGACGAAATTGTCGACGTATTCTTGCGTATGAAAGCCGATGATGTCGGCATAAAGCATCGGGCGAACAATGTCGACAATCGCCAATACATGATGCTCCTCGACTTTCTTCGGCCAAGGAATATGCCAGAACAACGCCGAGACAGCGTGTCCATCTTGTTTCAAGAGCATCGGCATTCCAGCCAATTGGTAGTCGTGAATAAAGCAACCTTGCTGCAATTCATTTGCCGATGTTTTTATAATTGCCGGTGCGAACAAGCGATTGAACGCTTTGTAGTGTTTGCGATCTTCCATACGATATGTCGCATAGGCGGACAGGTCGTGCATAACCGGCCACAAAAAGTCGTTGCAGTATCTGTAGTGACCATTGATTATGTCCTGATCAACCACAGCAAGTGTTTCAGATTTGCTGTCTTTCCCTCTAGAAACGGAAAGAGCATTATCTGAAACAAACCACCAGTTTCCATTATTTTCGTCCTTCTCCCAAACCTTCGTCATGGCATTGGATAACCCGCCGGCCATCCCGGGTCCCCTATAAGACACGATGTTCATGGCGATTCTCCATACGAATCTGATAGACGCTTCGCACGTTAGATGCTCGCGTCTAATGTTTGTTTCTCGCCAAGAGGCAAATTTAACTATTTAGTAATAAGTATTAGAGTGCAAACTGATAACGACTAAGTGCATACAGTTGCTACTGAAGAGCTATCATGAAGATGGAGTCAGGCTTCTGGAATTTCGGTTTGAGAAGTTTATGTTATGAACGGGCTCTATTGAGTTAATCAGTAATATGATTTTCCATAGGAACTCATGAGATTAACGCGTTTAAAGGCAGGCGGAACACTATGTTTGGCAACAAAAATAAGGGACTGAAAGAAGAGGACATCCTCAACGCACTCCGCAAGGTCGAAGACCCGGATTTGCACATAGATATCGTCACCCTCAATATGGTCTCTGATATCAAAATCAATCTGCCAAAGGTGTTCTTCAAGCTAACCCTGACAACACCGGCTTGCCCGCTCAAAGAGAAAATCGAGCACGACTGCCGTGAAGCTTTGCTCAAACTAGACGGCGTTGAAGAAGTGGAAATGGAATCCACAGCATCAGTTGCATCCGGACGCAAAGTCCAAGGTCGCGAACCGGTTGAAGGCATCAAACAAATCATCGCCATCACATCAGGCAAAGGCGGCGTCGGCAAATCGACAGTAACGTTGAACTTAGCTGCTGCGCTTACTCACCTCGGCGCCAAAGTCGGCATTCTCGATGCAGATATAACCGCGCCAAATATTCCTGCGATGATGGGACTCGATGGCTATGAGCCACAAGGTCGCAACAACAGAATTATGCCTGCCGAAAAGCACGGCATCAAATGCATCTCAATGGCATTTTTCGTCTCGAAAGACACACCAATTATTTGGCGTGGTCCAATGCTCGACAAAGCCATTCGTCAATTCTTGCGTGATGTTGAATGGGGCGAACTAGATTACTTATTAGTCGACTTGCCACCAGGCACGGGTGACGCACAATTGAGCATCAGCCAAGCAACCAACCTAACAGGTGGCGTCATTGTCACAACTCCGCAAGACATTGCATTGCTTGATGGACGCAAAGGCTTAGCCATGTTCCAACAAATGCAAATCCCAGTATTGGGCTTTGTCGAAAACATGAGCTACTTCCACTGCCCGCACTGCGAAGGTCGCACCGACATCTTCAACCACGGCGGCGGAAAAGCACTCGCTGAAGAAGTTGGCGTACCATTTTTAGGTGAAGTACCGCTCGATATAGCCGTCAGAGAAGGCGGCGACAACGGAATGCCTATCACATCGCTGGACATCAACCACCCAGTCTCGCAAGCATTTCTCAACGTAGCTAAGCAAATGGCTGCCCAAGTCAGCATCGCCAGCCTCAAGTCCCCGGTAGCTGCTGGCAACAGCTAGTTCGCTTCATCTAATTAACTTTCAAGACCCCGATATATCAGGCTATGATATTGGGCGGATTGCTTGGCGGAGACGCTCATCATGCTCCAGACTCTTGATATTCGGGATTTTGCGCTGATCGAACACATCAGCGTGGACTTTAGCGCCGGCTTGAATGTTTTAACCGGCGAAACCGGTGCCGGTAAGTCGATCATCATTGATGCCCTAAGCGCCGTCTTAGGTGCCAAGGCTGGTCCGAACCTGATTCGTAATGGCGCAGAAAAAGCAACGATAGAGGCTACATTTAAATCGAGCCCTCAAGTATCTGCTTGGCTGAAAGCTAATGAGCTTGTTGATGAAGAAGTTTCGGAGCTTGTCGTCTATCGAGAAATAAACAAAACAGGATCGCGCAGTCGCGTTAATGGCACACCTGTCAATTCTTCAATATTGCAAGAACTCAAACAATATCTTTTGACTCTGCACGCGCAGCACGAAGCAAGAACTCTCATGTTGCCTCAATATCAACTCGCCATGTTGGATGCTTTAGGCGACACCAAACATCAGCAAGTGCAAGACAAAGTAAAGACGCTCTACACTCGCTGGAAAGATTTAAAAGAAAGTCTGGAAGAACAAAACCTAAGTAATGCCGAACGCGAGAAGCGTCTTGATTTTGCTCGCTTTCAACTTGCAGAACTACTCGAAGCGGCTCTTACAACTGCTGACGAAGACGAGAAGCTCGAAGGTCAATGCCGCATCCTAGCCAATGTCGCCGACCTAGATGGTGCTGTCAGCAACGCATACGGCTATATAAAAGGATCGGAATCGGAAGATGCTAGCCCGATTATCGATCTCTTGCAGAAAGCCATTTCTGAAGTTAAGCAAGCTGCGGATTTAGATCCTGAGCTTTCATCAGTAATTGAACCGCTTACTTCATCTCTAGATCTTATTGAAGAAGCCGGTCGCGATTTGCGTCGCTACAGAGACACACTTGATACTGATCCGGAGCATCTTGCATCAATAGAATCTCGTCTTGGTGTTCTCACAACAATCAAACGCAAATACGGACCATCGCTGACAGAAGCAATTGCCAAACGCGATGAATTGCAGACAGAAATTGATCGTCTGGAAAATTCGGATGCAACACTTGATCAATTGAATGCAGAAATTGCCAAACTGGACCGCGAGCTAAATAAGACATGTTCAGAGCTATCAACAAAGCGCCAAGCTATCGCTAAGTCATTTACAGCTTCTATCCTTTCCGACTTACAGGAAATGGGCATGGAGCGCTGCCAATTCGAGGCTTCATTTACTGCCGCTAATCTTGGTCCATCCGGCACCGACAAAGTGGAGTTCTTAATCGCCCCCAACCCAGGTCAGCCACTGATGCCGGTCGCCAAAATAGCCTCCGGTGGAGAGCTTTCCCGGGTAATGCTAGCGATAAAAGCCCGTCTGGCTGCCGCTGACGAGGTCTCCTGCGTCATATTCGACGAAATAGACACCGGTCTGTCGGGCAGAGTCTTACAAGCCATGCGCGACAAACTGGCTGCCCTAGCCGCTTCTCACCAAATCCTTTGTATAACCCACCAGCCGATTATCGCCTCGGTGGCTAATAGCCATGTCCTCGTATCGAAGCAGCAGACCAAAGACAAGACTTCCGTACATGTTGAGATTCTTAACGACGAAAAACGCCTCAAGTCCCTAGCCGCAATGGCGTCTGGAAAAGAGGACGAGACCACGGCTTTAGCCTTTGCCCAAAGTCTCATCGACCAGGCCGCTCAAATTAGACCTATATAACGCTCCGACTTCGGCTGCGCCTACGTCTTCGCTAGCCATCCGGCTTTCCACGCTCCACTCCGCATTGCTCCTCGCAACGCTTCGTTCTCGCTGTTGCTTGCTATCTTTAAAAGCCAGCTAATCGAGGCTACAGCTAAGCTTCCAGAGAATGCCAAGGTTGTGCTAAGATCTCTCTTCGCCTTATTGGGGCGTCGCCAAGTGGTAAGGCACCTGGTTTTGGTCCAGGCACTCAGAGGTTCGAATCCTTTCGCCCCAGGTTCGCCTTTCTGGTTTTCAACCCGACCAGAAAATAAGAGCTTCCTCTTGCATCAGAATGCAAGAAGCGAAGCAAGGGTTGTGATGAACAATCCGCTGCGCAGCGGACACCGGTTGCCGGAAGGCAAGCGAATGTGCAGTAAAGCGAAGCGGAACGAAACAGGAGCGTTACATCATGGAAAAATTCAAGCTCAAGCTTGAGTCACGTCACACAAAGAATCCCATCGCCACTCGTCGCGATGGAAAGATTCCTGCCACCATTTATGGTCCAGGTATAGATTCGGAATCTGTGCAGATAGACAGCAAAGAATTCTCGCGCTTGCCACATGCAGCTTATTCGCACATCATCGAATTGACCGGTCAAGACAAACCAGTCAACGCCATCATTCGTAATGTGCAGCGCAAGGCAACCACAGCCCAAGTGTTGAACATCGAGTTCTATCGTGTAAGCAACGATCGTAAGTTGACGGTACAAGTACCGTTGAAGTTTGTTGGCACTTCGCCAGCCGTTGGTCTTGGTGGTCTCTTGCAAGAGAACTACCAAGAAGCCGAAATCGAGTGCTTCCCATCAGACATTCCTGACTTCATCGAAGTCGACTTGTCGCTCATCGAACAACTCGATCATGGTATTCACTTCTCCGAGTTGTCGGTCTCTAACAAGATCAAGATCCTCAACCCGGCCGATGAGATCGTCGTAAGAGTTGTAACACCACGTGCTGTTCCGACTCCGGAAGAAGAAGCCAAAGCAGCAGCCGCAGCAGGTGGCGCAGCCGCTCCAGAAGCAGCAGCCGCACCGGCAGCAGCCAAAGAGAAAGAAGCAGCACCAGCAGCCAAGTAATCTGGGCAAGCTTCTCAAAGACAACCAAAGAGCGCTATCGACCACAAGCGATAGCGCTCTTTCTTATTTGGATTCCGACAACAAATCCGGTATGTGTTCCTGACGACTATGCCAAATTGTCACTCCGGCAAACAAGCCTGCGCCAATACATGCGCCAGCTATAAACATCTTTGGTTCGCTTGTCACCATCAAAAACAAGCGTGCGCCAACCAAGCTACCGGCAACTATTGCAGCTGCAACTCTAGCGGCCAGTACTCGACTGCTTAACGAGACCAGCGCGAAGTAAGCCCCTATGAAAATTCCCAATCCAGAACCATAACGAGCAGCACCAATAAAAGTCAGGTTGTACCACTTGAGCATGCTTTCAATTTGTCCAAGCAATGAACTTGGATCATAAGTACGCATAGCATCTTCTGCAATTTTTACAGCACGCAATTGATCAATCATTGCTTGTTGATTGTAGACACCGAATTGACGCATTGCCTCAATTGCCGTCCATATACACGCCATCACCAATGTCGACATCGCGATGTAGATGATCGCTGTTATCACACTTGCAAAAATATCGGTAATAGTTCGATTCATTTGTGCGCCTCATTTGCAATCTGTCTCAGCAGCTTAAGCGCCTGCCCATTTTTGGCTTCCATTTGCAAAACAAGCTCAGCTGATTGCCGCGCCTTGGCATAATCCTTCTTGTGAAAATACAGTTCGGCTAATGCAATATGTCCCGGCACATACGTCGGCGACAAACGCAATGCATTGACTAAAAGTTTCTCCGCCTTATCATTCTCATTCCGTTGACTGTACAGATATGACAAACCAACTTTCGCTTCAACCAGATCCGGTCTCATCGCAAGCGCATGATTCCAGGCATCTTCTGCGTCCTTCTTCTTATTTTGAATCCAGTAGATTGTTCCTAACTGATGCCATGCCATCGCAAAAGCAGGCTTAAAAGTCAGAGCAGTGCGATAGTCTTGTATCGCTTCTTCCAACTGCCCATCTCTCACGGCTTTATTACCGGCATTATATGAATAGTTGACTATCGCATTTCTGCCCAGCACAGTGACAATGCCTATTGCCACAACTGCTGAATACAAAGTTCTGAAAATCTTCTTCTGCTTGTTTATCTCTCTGGTTTCTTCTCGCAACGGAGAATGTCCAAGCAAAACTGGCAATCCATTAGGAGCAATTCCAAATGCCTTCTTAGATGCGAATGAAACAAGTGCTTCGAATTGCTCTTTGGTAAACCAAAGAGACGGAACAACTTGCGCACCACCTTTGACCCACTTACCTTTCT
Organism: Candidatus Obscuribacterales bacterium; assembly: GCA_019744775.1. Classification (NCBI taxonomy): domain Bacteria; kingdom Bacillati; phylum Candidatus Melainabacteria; order Candidatus Obscuribacterales; species Candidatus Obscuribacterales bacterium. The sequence goes on along the minus strand of JAIETZ010000003.1, from coordinate 410,744 downwards.
CTTCATACTTCGGCATGTAAATCATCAGACGCATAACTGGCGTTTTCATGAAAAACACTTCTCGAATAGTCTCGAGACTATCAACACCAAGTGCGCCAATCCAACTCCAACGAATTTTCTTACTGAATCGAGACAGACGAATACCCGTGCTGTCAACAACAATTGGTCCGGCAATCAACAATGCTACTTTGAGTACAAAGAACAAACCCATAGTCCAAAGCATTGCTGCCGAAAGCCACAAGCCAATCACCCGCACGAACCAGTGAATGAAATCCGGCACCGAAGGAATTAGCGCAATCGCATCAGGCAAGCACATAAACGTCGCCACGATGAATGAACTACCTACTGCAACCGCAAAGCAAGCTCCATCATTTTGTCTTAGCTGATACTTTTCCGACAAACAGTCACCTCAATTCCCTCCAGTATATCTCGCGGATTGGACGCAAATAACTGTCGCCTGCGTTCTTGTAGGGGCGCATTGCATGCGCCCTAATACTCACCCCGCCAGAAAATTTCACTTGACTTCGTGCCGCATCCCGCTTACAGTATTCTCGCCGTGGGCACTTTAGCCCATTTCAGCGGCTTTTACCAAAAGACAATTAAATAGGGGGTTTTCTGTATGAAACATACAGGGAGTCCGATTGTGCCTGCTCTGGCAGGCATATATGGCTTGGCTGTGCCTTGTGCACATGCCGACAATGTAGATGCGACCGTTATACAAGGTGTAAACACAGCGGGCACTGTGCGCGTCAACATGCTTGCAAATCTTGAAGCATTGTTGAACATACTGGCCAATGGCTGCGAGATTGTCCTCATTGCAGTCGGCATAGTTTTGCTCTACAAGTCCGTCAAAGTCTTTTTTGCCACCAAGCGAGTATCCAAATCTACAATCCTTGCTGCGTTTGTGTTTATCGCAAGTGGTCTTCTGACGCCAGGGAGTATCAACTTCTTTGTTGCCGGCTGTCGTGATGCCGGACTATTCAGTTAGGAGTATTACATGTCACAAAAAATCGTTTTCAGACTTTCATTACTTGCCGGGCTGTTGCTGACTCTCGCCATTCCAGCATTGGCAACTAATTCGGCTACCGTCATTGGCCCCACCGATTCCGCTACAGTCGTTACTGGAATTAATACCGCAGGAACAGTTCGAGTAAATAGTCTAGGTTGCCTGGTGTCTCTCGTTAACATATTCGTCAATGGATATGAAATCGTGGGATTAATTACAGCAGCCTCTATTTTCACGACAGTAGCCAGAATCTGGGTTACTAACAAGCAGCTATCAAAGGGACGACTAGTCACCGGTGCGCTTTTTGCAATTAGCGCCCTCAGTTCACCATCGACCGTTGACTATCTGCTTACAGCCGCTCGCGATGCGAACCTCTTTTCGTAAATATCGAAGGAAAAATATGGATACCACCACAAACATTGTTGTCGTCAGAACTATGAATCTGTCCAATCTAGAAGCCCTGTTGAATATCGTTGCCAACTTCGCCGAACTAATCGGCATCACAGGCGGCATACTTCTGATCATTTCATTCTGTCGCCACTATACAAAAAACAAAACCTTGGCGATCTTTCGCCTTAAGCTAGCCCTCGTCTTTATAGCAAGCGGACTATCCACACCGGGCACAGTCAACTATCTCGTTGCGACCGCTCGCGATGCCAATCTCTTTTCTTAACTCTCAAGGAGCATTCACATGGAACCGAATCCTGCCGGCATGGTACGTGTTAACAATCTTGCCCATCTGGAAGCATTACTGAAGACGGTCGGGCATGGTGCCGAAATAGTTGGGGTAGCGTTGGGAATCTTATTCTTAGTGCTAACTTTTAGGATTTACAGAGAAAGCAAAAAGAAAGCGATCATCAACCTTGTGGTCTCTGTACTTGTTACAGTAATTGGACTAAGCATTCCTGGTTTCTTCGATTGGTTGGTTGCATCCCCTCGCGATGAGAGCTTCTTCTCATGAACAACAGCAGATACATTCTCCATCCTCTATTAGATATTCTCTTTGCTTGCGGAGGTTTGATGTGGCTTCTCTTTGCCGCTCAGATGTTCACACATGGCACAACAATTGCACCATCTGCGGTCACTGTGCTGATGGTTGGCGTAATCGGCAGCATATTTCTTAGCGAAACACACACGGCAGCCGGACTAGTTCAGATTTATTCGGATAAGTCAGCTAAAAGCCCTGCTTCTTTTATGCGCAAAGCATTAGTCATCTTCTCATTGCTCGCACTCACTTGTTTGTTAATTCGGGATATCATCCCCCTTCTATCAAAACTATATTTACTTCTTGCAGTACAGCACTTCACGGGGCAAAGCTATGGTCTTTTTCTCTTGTATTGTCTGAAAAACAACTACTTCCTTGGTTCCAAACAAAAGTTCGTCATAAAAGCACTTATGCAATCGACAATGTGCTTTGCCATTCTGCAACAACTGACTTTTCGTGATTGGGCACCGGAGAGCTTTCTCAATATAAGCCTGCCTAGTTGGCCATTCCTACCACGTATCTTCTTTGACCTTTCAACAGCGGCACTAGTAGTTTCAATCATTGCTTTTCTCTGCGTTTTAATTCACAAGTTTCAAACTGAGAAGAAACTGCTGCCATTGCCTGCTTGCCTATTAGCGATGACTACCCTAGCCATTTTCATTTGCAGCAAAGACATTGCCGGCGCACTTTGGCTCTATGTACCGGCGTTCTTTCATGGCAGTCAGTACTTGGTTGTCACCATATCAAAACAGTTGAAGTCACCGTCAGAGCCCGGCAAGTCTTTAATATCGACGGTAGGTAATTACTACGGACAACTTCTCGTTATTGCGTTGTTAATTTACCTCTGTATTCCCAAGTTACTTACCAATTTAGGAATCGATGCGTCAGTAGCTTTCATTTCCGTATTTCTAGCTATAAATATGCATCACATGCTCACCGATCATGTCATCTGGAAACTACGCAAACCGGAAGTGCGTGAAGCGTTGGTCTAATTGCGTCATTCTGAGGAGCAGCGCGACGAAGAATCTCACTAGTTAAAGACGTGAGATTCTTCTCTCCCTACGGTCGCTCAGCATGACAATAGTCGGTAGCATTAATCCTGCTTGACAAGCGGGGTTTTTGCCGGTAGAGTCATCATCCGTTCAATTGAGGAAGGTCGGTTGACATAACACGTTTACGTGGACAAATTAGTTTTTCGCGTGGTTAGCGGGAAGCCCATATTTTGTCGCGGTTCAAAAACATATTCGAGGACGCACATAAGCGCCCCGATATTACACGAGGAAAATGCCCATGAAGAATGTTTCTTTGGCTCTGATTCTTGTCGTCCAAGTGATACCACTAGCACTTCCGGCAGCACATGCTGAAGGATTTAGAATACGGAAAGATTCACTTGAACAAGTAGACTGGTTTCACGGTAAAAGACAAGCGCAAATAGTTGATGACGATATGGAAGTACATGACCTTCGCCGAAGACCCACTTCTTCGCCGTACGTTGAAATTCAACTTGCTCCTCTCGATACGGCTCCCGGATATGCTGCGAGAGGTGCGGCTGGATTGGACCGTGAAAGCTCAATTCCTGCAGGTGGATTACGCATCGGCAACGGCCCAGGCACCTCGGCCCCGCCGGCATGGAAAACAAGTCTTCCCGAATCTGGATTTGGTCAGTCGTACATCCCTTCTCGACGGATGTCGATGCCGAATCTTCAGCCGGGCTACAACACCGGCGTTCATGCCAATCTCATGAGGCAACCCAAAGCTGAGACTTCATATCCAACGCGATTAGCCAACCGCGGTGATTATATAAAACCACCAGTAAAATCATACTCCAGTTACAACTCAGCAGTTAATGGTACAACCCAGTACAATTACAGAGCAGATGTTCACGGACAAATAAAACGCGGCAGTCTCATATTCAGCAAGTAGAGCAGGCAAGATGACAAAACGAGCAGTAAAGTCGGAATTTATAAAACTGGCTTGCGTGCTCGTTTTTGTCTATCTGGTTTTCCTGTGCCTTCTCTACACACCCGTTTATCAGAGCGTTGTTCTCCGTCCAGACTACCAACCAACAATGACATATGCACATGAACCAATTCTTGGTATCAAGCCGGAAGAATTGATAATTGAAAGTCACAGAGATAAAATGCACGCTTGGCTGTTTCTTGTACCTAACAGCAAAGCAGTGGCAATCGTGCATCACGGCAATGCAGGCAATTTACTGAATCGCCTGGAAATTGCAAAAGCATTTATCAACGCCCATGCTTCCGTACTTTTATACGACTACAGAGGATACGGTAAAAGCACTGGTACCGCATCCCTTAACAGTATTCTTGAAGACGGGCTGACAGCTTTTGACTTTACGAAGACGCATATTGACTGTCCAATCGTTATCAATTATGGTGAATCAATTGGATCAGCAGTAGCCACCTATGTGGACAGCAAGTGCAAAGCACAAGGACTTATTCTGCAATCAGGAATTGCATCATTGCCCAATGTTGCCAGAAATGGCATTGTGCTCTTTTTCCTCTACCCGGATTTCATTTGGCCTCGTCCGCTTTTGAACAACTGCGATTTGTTGGCTCAGTCAGAAACACCACTTTTGTTATTGCACGGCAGCAAGGATAAGCTCGTGCCGATAACCAATGGCGATTTGCTCTTCGCCTGCGCCCACACCCCCGATAAGAGATTCATAAAATTACCCGATTGCGGGCACAATGACGTTGGGGTAGAAGACTGTGAAACATACCTGGCCGCCATAAAAGCCTTCGTGGACCACCTCAGTACAAAACCCTAGAATAAGCTTAAGGTTGCTTCCCATTCAGCCGAGATTGGCTTTTTAGTGGACAATAGAAGAAGAGACTTTTCCAGAGAAGTATTAAATGAGATTCCCCCTGATCCTCGCATTCACTTTGACGGTCTGCCTAACAGCCGTAAACCCGGTGCCGGCTAAAGATGTAAAAACGTCAGAAGGCACCATCAAAATTATGAGTGTCACGGTGGGACCATTCGATCTTCATAGAAAGTATCGGTCAATGGAAGGTCCTTGGGTGGCTCAAGATTTTCGCCTAGGCGACCTTGTGGCGTCCGAACAAGTGACCATTCCGGAATCTGCTGTGACATTTGTCGAAGGCAACACCCAAGCTCCGGCCATGAACTCGTCAAAAGAACCAAGCATGAATGGCGCAGGCGGCGCGATTTCCTCATCCAAAAACGTTACCGGTCTGGTTGATGCCAGCTCAACCAAGCGAGAACTCCTCTGGTTCAAAGGCGTAAAGTTGGAGGTCATAGACGAAAATGGAAAGGTTTTGCCCACTGCTGAATTCATCTGCCACTTCAACATGGACGTTGATCCGGCAATGCGCAAGAGCTTATTCCCCGGAGCACTTACAAGTGGCAACACGCGCGTAATGACGCTCACACAGGGACAAACAAGTTTTCATTTTCCAGAAGGAACAGCCGTACCTTGCGCAAGCGACGAGTTGTGGAGATTTACTTTCCAAGCAGCCAATCGCACGAGTGAAACACATCGTCGAGTTAAGCATCGCATGACACTAGAGTTCATCAAAGACTCTCAAGCTCAAGGACAGATGAAGGCACTAGCTTGGTATGTTCCTTACATTGCAGTCGTTACCGACGGCTCCTCGCCGGAAGCAATGGCAGCAGAACACTCAGGCGGTCCAAACTGCATGGTCACATCATCGGGTGACAATGCTCCCAATTCAGTGAAAGCAGCTGTATTCAAAGACCGCTTCGGCAGAAACCTTACGGGACACTGGATTATTCCTCCGGGAACCAGCACTTGGTCGACACCAATTAGCGATCAAAGAGATCCTGGGTTTGGCAGTAGGGATGTGCTGCTTTATGCCGCGTGGACACACATTCATCCCCTCTGCACCAAAGCTTCGCTCGTTCAATGCAGTGGCGATACGAAAAAGCCGATTTTTACATCAACTGTTACCACCAAGACAAAAGGCGGCTTGGAAATTCTCAATATAGACAACATCTATTCCAAAACAGGGATTCCAATTAAGGGCAACGAACACTATCAATTGGAAGCGACTTACGAAAATTCAACCAATGAAAAACAAGACTCTATGGTCTCACACGGGCTTTATGTGGGAGACGAGGGATTCACTAAGCCGGACTGGAAAGACTCACAAATTGCCTCGGCTGCCGCTGGCATTCACACAGCATCCGACTCAAAAAATGAAGCGCCTTTCTGCGGGGTAAGGAATTCCGCCAATACAGACAGCGAGCAAATCTGCAGTAAAACAAAAAGCATCTACGATGTCATGCCACCGTATCCATTGTTCGATCCTAAGACTGACGGACCGGTTCTCAACTCACTAAAGATGCTTGAACTTTATACTTCTGCCGGAAAATTACATATCGCTCTCAATCCTCAATTGGCTCCTCAAAATGTCACACAGATCTACAAGTTGTTAACAGCCGGTGCTTTTGACGGTACACCAATAGATAGATACGAACCTAATTTCGTACTGCAAATAAGCGAAGCCCAAAAAAAAGTCGATGGTAGCGGACAGCTCTCTCATTCTGTTGAATCTATGCTCAGAAGACTCCCGCTTGAAACACCAACGGGCACTATTCACAAGAAAGGCTCGCTTAGTATGGCACACTACGATAATCCGAATACTGCCGTAACATCGTTCTCCATAATGCTTGGAGAGGCACCACACTTGGACAATAAGTACACAATCATCGGCGCAATAGTACCCGACAATGTCACTGTGCGCACGCTGGAACAGATGCAGAAGAACTTCTCTGTCATGCACCCATTCATCATGGGTGTAAGAGACATCAGCGACATTCTAAACGCCTCAGCTGCAGCGCCTACGAAGTAGCGCAGAACAACAAACTAGCTCTCGCTATTCGCCGTAACTTCTCTTGAGCGGATATTGCCGTCTGCCTCTTTCATATCATTCAATGCGCCGATGGAAATCTTGTTGATCTCCTCAGCCTGTTGCATCGCCTCAAGCTTCTTCGCAATTTGATCAGATGTCGCCAACGGAATCTTCACGGTGAATGTGGAGCCTTTGTTTAACTCGCTCTCGAGGTCAATGCCACCACGGTGAGCCTTAATAATCGTAAGAGCGATAGCCAGTCCCAGACCGGTACCACCGCCGTAAAGTCTACTGCGTGTACGCGAACGTTCAATACGGAAGAAACGATCAAATATTCTTTGTTGATCCGCAGGCGCAATACCAATGCCCGTATCCATCACACGAATTATTGCGTCTGTGCTGCTAGACCGCAAAGTGACGGTTACCTTGCCACCGGCTTGCGTCGCCTTAATAGCATTATTAGTCAAATTCAACAACACCTGTTTCAATCTATCCGCATCGGCATAAACCCAAATTGGTTGTTGCGGTATCACAAATCTTGTTTCAATCTGCTCAGGGGCAATTACCGACACTGTGTCCTCCACAGAGGCTACAACAGTACGCATATCGACGACTTCAATTTGCGCCAATACTTGCTGTCCGGCGTCAGCTCGAGCCAATTGCAATAAGTCAGAGACCAAACGAATCAAACGTCCGGACTCATCAGAAATAGTCTGCAAGGCTTCTGAAAGCAATTGCGGATCAATTCCTGTTCCTCTGCGCTGCAGAAGTTTTGTATAACCCTGAATGGAGGTTAGCGGTGTACGCAACTCGTGGCTGGCATCAGCTACGAATTGACACTGGATATTGAGCGATTCTTCCAGTCTGTTAAGCAATCTGTTGAATGCTTTGCGAACTTCAGATGTTTCATTCAACTCATTGGGACTGATATCAAGTCGTTGCCTTATATCGGCATGTGCCAGTTTGGTTGTTGAATCCAACAGTTCCTTGATGGGGATAAGTACAAATCCTGCCAGAAACCAATTTACCGCCACTAAAACAGGCAGCAGGGGCAAATACCAGGCAAGCTCAATGAAACGAAAGCCTGTCATGCCGGCAACCAACAGATGGCAAATAATAATCGGCAAGATGCCCGAAGCCGACATGACCAGGGTCATGCGCGCTCTCATAGATCTCGATAAACTGAACTGCTTCATTCAGTGACCTTCCAATCTACATATTCCCACTTAGTTGCAGTCCCAGTTAGGTCTCTAATAATACTTTTAAGGGTAGATCGTCCAATTTGCCGTTGGTAATCAGGCAGTCGCCCGTGTAAATCGACTGTCCGCCGGTCAGGTCGTAATACTTACCGCCGGCTTCTTCAACAATTACTTTGACCGCCGCCAAGTCCCAGGGCTTTAGTCCCACCTCTAGAGCAAGCTCTGCCTTGCCCTCAAACACATAGGCAAAGCTCAGATAGTCACCAAAGCCTCGTTGCCTGTAGGTATTGGCTATGAGCTTAGTAAAGCCGGTCCACAGACCTCGCGCAAGAATACGCTTTGGTGCACCAAAATTGAATTGACTCTCCTCCAGGTTATCTGTTGAGGATACCTTCAATGGAGAGCCGTTCTTAAAGGCTCCGTGTCCCTTCTCTGCCCAAAATATTTCACCCGCCAATGCCGGGTTGTGAATAACCCCTAGCTTGACGTCTCCGTCGATTTCCAATGCGAGCATTATCGAAAAGATGGGCACGCCACGCGCGAAGTTATAAGTGCCGTCAATTGGATCCACAATCCAACGCCTGCCTTTACCGGCAGATGGTGGAGAAGGATTATTCCAACTTTCTTCTTCGCCAAGAACTTCATCAGCCGGATACTGCTTGGCAATAGCTTGGCGAATCAACTCCTCAACTTCTTTGTCGGCAACAGTCACCGGCGTATTATCAGACTTCATTTCAGAGGCAACGCCATTACAAAAGTGTCGAAGAGCCACCTGACCGGCTTCTTCGACAACCTTTAGGGCAAAGGTCAATTCATTGTTGAACGTATCTGCCACGAATTCGACCGCCAAAATACTATTTATACCTGAGACAAGATCCCGCTGGGATTGCCAGCGGGATCTCCAAGGAGTTCAGGTCAAATTTTTCCTAGAACAAGTAGCTGTAGACGCCGCGTGCAGCGCGTCCAACACCGACACCGATGTCACGAACATCGACAACGGTACCTTTGAATACTCGTTCCCACCAGAAACCCTTAGCTCTTTCAGCATAAGCCAGGCGCATATCTTGCTCCCAGTTTTTGTCTTCTACGAGCTTCATGCGACGCTCGAGATCATCAACACGGGCCTTGAGAGCATTCAACTCACCGCGAAGTTCTTCCAACAACGCAGCTAGTCTTTCTAAGTCAGCTTTGTCAGCTTTCTTAGCCAATCTCTCAGCAATGCACTGCTCGTACTTGTAGAGCGCTGCTGCTAATTCAAAACGTGTCGCGGACTTTTGTCCACGGAACGTGCGATCTGGATAACCTACCAAGATATGGCATTCGTTGTTAACCAGTTCTTTCAAAGCGTTATAAGCCCATTCGTTGCCAACAACATCGGTTAATTCGCTGATGTTGGTCGCGCCTTGAGCGTTAACTGGACTTGTAGTAATGAAGGCACTTGCAGACAAAGCAATTGCTACGCTTGCGAGAGTTGCCAACTCCTTTTTCATATGAACCACTCCTCGAAATATGACCTAACTCCTATTGAAGCTTATGTTAGCGCACCTACACCCACAGCGAATAGTGTGAAGTCAAATAAAAAACGCCCGAATGGGTGACATCATGGCTCAAATGCAGTCCTGAAGCCAAATCTAGAATCCTTAAACATCGTTAACAAATACACATCTCGTCACCCAAAAATATATACGGACACAATGCACCAAAAGGCTGATAAATAGACTGTTTCATGGCAACCGATAGTCAAGAAATAAAAAGACTTGCCAATGGTCTGATAGTAATTACGATCGATATCGATACGCGCTGAAACCCAGTCATTATGCGCCTCTTGCTAACTTGCACTTCTTGAAAAGCAAACTCTCTCATTTATCTGATGCCCCCACCGGCGGTATCATGGATAAATGTCAAAAAATCCGGAAAACCTTTCAATTCGCATTTGTCATCTGTACGCGCACTTCCTCAACATCTATGGTGATCGAGGAAATATATTGACGCTTGTCAAACGATCTCAGTGGCGCGGTATCAATGCTGAAGTTACCGCCGTTGGACTCGACGACAAACTTGACATTGGCACCGACATTTACTTCATCGGTGGCGGACAAGACAAACAGCAACAAGTCATCGCCGAAGATTTGCAACGTCACAAAAAAGCTTTAAAAGAAGCGACTGATGCCGGCGCGGTGATTCTATCTATTTGCGGTGGCTACCAACTGCTTGGTCATTACTACCGTCCACACGAAGGTCCGGAGTTGCCAGGCTTATCTCTAATAGATGCTTATACAGTAGCGGGACACAAACGCATGATTGGCAACGTTGTCGTGAATAGAGAAGACGGCTCAACTCTTGTCGGCTTTGAGAATCACAGCGGCAGAACTTTTCTCGGAGCCGAGACAAAAGCTTTGGGCAAAGTAACTACGGGCAATGGCAACAATGGCGAAGATGGTTTTGAAGGTGTCGCCGAAAAAACTATATTCGGCACATATCTGCACGGATCCCTATTGCCGAAAAACCCGCATTTTGCCGATCACCTAATTGCTTTGGCATTGAAACGCCGTTATGGCGATATCGCTTTGCCTGAGCTCGATGATTCTCTAGAGCTAACCGCTCACCACCGTGCCCTCTCTTTGCCAGCCTGAGATTTGTGATGCAACCAAAAAAAGTTTCTGTTTTGATGCCGGTTTTCAATGAAGTAAAAACCCTTACGCAAGTTCTGGAGTCGGTATCGTCCGCCAACTATTGCGGGCTCGATAAGGAAATAGTGCTTGTCGATGACGGCTCGACAGACGGCACGCGCGAACTTCTTGCAAGCCTGGATACCGGTAAATATTCAGCACGTGTATTTTTCCACGAGAAGAATCAGGGCAAAGGCGCCGCACTTCGCACAGCTCAAGGACATGCCGAAGGCGACATCATACTTATTCAAGATGCGGATTTGGAATACAGCCCTAAAGAATACCCCAATCTTTTACAGCCAATTCTTGAAGGTCACGCCGATGTTGTTTACGGCTCACGCTTGTCGGGAGGCTCGGTCACAAGAGCTTTCAACTTCACTCATTATTTGGGCAACAAATTCCTGACGCTGCTCACCAACATACTCTACAACTGCACAATTACTGATATGGAGACCTGCTACAAGGTATTCAAAGCTCCTGTATTCAAAAAGGTAATCATCAGATCAAACCGATTTGATTTCGAACCTGAGATAACAGCCAAGATACTGAAGCAAGGTGTAAGGATCTATGAACTGCCGATTTCTTACTACGGTAGAGACTACAGTGAAGGCAAAAAAATCACTTGGGTAGATGGATTTGGAGCAATTTGGGCTCTTATCAAATTCCGTTTCGTAGATTAAAAGCACTTGCCAACTCCCGACAACGCGGTACACTGGGAATGTCGGCTGTGAGCATTGCTTCGGCTCAGCCGAAATTACTAAATACTGGCGCATGCAATGCGCCCCTACAAAGGTCCTGCACAATGAAAATACCTGCCTTCAGCCTGCTTTTCCTTTTGGGCATCAATTGCCTGCCGGCTTCGGCACAACATCACTATGAATACGGCGGCAGCCGGGTTGTGCGCCAAAGCCAAAACGGTTTAGCGACCCCGTCCTCTACCTATATCGGCTCCGGAACGCTCAGCAAAACAGCACAAGGAATTGAGCCGAACAACAATCCCAATTTACCAAGCGTTAACTATGGCGGCGCCATCAAGACTCCTGGTGACAATATCTATCGACCAAGAGAACCTCAACAACAATATCAGCGCCGTTATCCACAACGCCGCTACTACAACATGCCGCCACAACAACAGCCAAATTACTATACGCCGGGACAAAACCAGCAGACCTACAACGAATACAAACCCGACAGATCAAATTTCGGATACAGTCAACCAAGCTCAGGTGGATTGTCAACCTACGGCGGCTACAACCAACAACCACAGAACCAAAGCTCCGGCAACAACCGCCACTTCTAAGACTTTTTCCCTTTCGTGTCGATTCCACCTGTCTTCGTACGCGCATTGCATGCGCCCATTCCCGTATAATGGGCAAATCCTTGATACAAGGACTGCAGGATGAAGATTGTCGTGCTCGGCGGCGCTGGCGCTATGGGACAAGTAATTATCCGTGACCTATTGGAATTTGGTCACGAGAAAGAAGTGACGATTGCCGATTTCAATATCAAAAAAGCTGAAGCAATGGTTGAAGCGCTCGGCAAAAAAGGACTTGCTCTAACAGCAGTCGGCGGAGCAAGCAAGGATGGCGCACACAAGTTAATAGCAGCCTTTGCCGACATCACCGATAAGTCTCAACTTGTAAGCATCTTACAAGGATCAGACATCGTCATCAATTCCGGTCCGTATATTTTCAACATTGCCGTCATGGAAGCAGCATTAGAAGCCGGCTGCCACTATATAGATCTCGGCGGCTTGTTTCATACGACTCGCAAACAATTAGAACTGCACGAGCGCTTTCTGCAAAAAGGACTTTTGGCAATTCTTGGAATGGGTGCCGCACCAGGCATGACCAATATCATGGCTGCCGCCGGCGCTGATCAATTAGACAGTGTTGAGTCCATTGATATTGCCGTAGGCTGCATAGACTTCGTCAAAACTGCTCATCCGCTTCTGCCGCCCTACGCTTTAGATACATTGTTGGATGAATACACATTGGAACCGATGGTATTCCAAGACGGAAAGTTCGAAGCGCGCAAACCGATGTCGGGCGAAATCGAACTTGATTTGCCCGCACCAGTTGGAAAATGCTCAGCTATTTTGACTCTGCATTCAGAAGTTGCAACATTACCTCTCAGCTACAAAACCAAGGGCGTGAGAAATGTCACCTTCCGCTTGGGACTTCCGGAAGAATTGCACAAAGCATTGAAATTCCTAGTTGACTTAGGATTCGGCACAACAGAAGCGCTGCCGGCTGAACTGGGCAGCGCCAACCCACGCAAAGTCTTAGGTCATCTAATCAATAGAATTGAAACACCGGACACAGATCCAAACGACAGCGAAGTAGTACGCGTCGATATTGTCGGCAAGAAATCAGGTCACAAGAAACTCGTCCGTATGGAAACGACAGTATTGGCTCACAAAGAGTGGAAAGTTTCTTGCGGCGCTCTCGATACTGGCGTGCCACCATCCATCGTCGCCAACATGGTTGCTCGCGGTCTTATCAAAGAGCGCGGCGTCCTGGCACCGGAACAATGCGTACCAATTCAACCGTTCTTTGACGAATTATCTAAGCGAGACATATTCATGCGCCAAATAACCGAAGAGTTTCTGAGTAACTAATACTTAAGCGCTTACTGTTTGACGCAATGCGCTGAGAGTACTTTCCAAACTGGCCTTGTCGAAAATATTGAAGATACGAGCTTGTCTATCAATTTTCTTGACGGTGCCTGTCAGCACCTTGCCTGGTCCTATTTCAATGAAAGTATCAACGCCCTGCGAAAGCATGTATTCAATCGTGTCGCACCAAAGTACAGCACTCGGCATTTGCTTGGCGAGCTTCGCTTGAATTTCGCTGCCGGAGGCAGCCGCTTTAGCATCAACGTTTTGCACAACGGCAAACTGAACATCATTCAAATGACACTGGGTAATTTGCTTTTCGAATTCGCAAGCAGCAGTTGCCATCAAAGGCGAGTGGAATGCGCCACCTACAGGAAGTGGAATTACTTTACCGCCGGCCGCTTTAGCCAATTCGCCGGCTTTAGCAACAGCATCAGGACTTCCTGAAATTACAAGTTGTTCACGAGTGTTGAAGTTGGCGATGATCACAACTGAGTCGCCACTTGTTGCTTTAGTGCATGCGTCTTGCAACACTGCTTTGTCCAAACCAATCACAGCCGACATAGCGCCCTTGGGGCAGCTTTCCATTAAGCGCGAACGGGTGTCGACAAGTTTTACTGCTTCTTCAAGCGATAGCGCTTCGCATACAACCAGTGCGGTGAATTCACCGAGACTGTGACCGGCAACAAACTGCGGTGTCGGTCCACCTGCTGTTTTGTAACACTGCCAAGCGGCAAGTGATGCCGCCAGAATTGTTGGTTGAGTATTTATTGTCCGCTTAAGTTCCTCTTCAGGACCTTCAAAGCAAAGCTTGCTCAATTCGCGTCCGGCAATTTTGTCGATTGATTCAAAAGTCTTTTTAGCTTCGGCAAAGTTATCGAATAGATCTTTCCCCATGCCGACAGACTGCGAACCTTGACCAGGGAATAAACAAGCGATTTTCATATACTCTCCAAACGAAAGGGCGCATGCAATGCGCCTCTACAACAGTATTCTACTTACTTACGGGAATCCTTGGCAGTCCACTTAAGAATGGCAGCGCCCCATGTGAGTCCTCCACCAAAGCCAACTAATGCACAAGTAGACGGACTCTTAATTTGTCCGCGCTTAACGGCATCGGAAAATGCCAACGGAATAGAAGCAGCAGAGGTGTTGCCGTACTGATCAATATTGGTGACTATTTTTTCCGGCGGGAAACCTAAGCGATCGGCAGCAGCTTTGATGATACGTTGATTAGCTTGGTGAGGCACGAGAAAATCAATATCTTTTGACTGAATACCAGCTCTTGCGCACGCTGCTTCAATGGCTTCAGGAACAGCCTTGATGGCAAACTCATATACAACGCGCCCATTCATGCTCAGGAAACGGTTCATTGCTTTTGGTGGTGTTGTTCCGGCATGCGGATAAGCAACATTTGCATTTGGAATACACAGCAAATGTCCGCCAGTGCCGTCGGCGCGAAGATAAGTCGCCAAAATTTCGTTCTCATCAGCAGCCTGCAAGAGAAATGCACCGGCGCCATCACCGAACAAAACGCAAGTATTGCGATCTTCCCAATCCAAGAAACGCGAGTGAATATCAACACCAATTACAAGTACCGTTTTAAATGTCCCGGAACCAATAAATTGTTGCCCAACGGCTAAGGCGTAAATGATACCTGTGCAAGCTGCTTCCAGATCAAAGGCAGCTGCTCTAGTTGCGCCAATTTCCGCTTGTACCAAACAAGCAGTAGAAGGATATAGATTATCCGGAGTCGATGTAGCAACTACAATTAGATCGATTATCGCCGGGTCAATTCCGGCAAATGCAATTGCGTCTTTCGCAGCACCCATAGCTAGACCGGCTGCTGTTTCATCCTCTTTAACGACACGACGCTCACGAATACCGGTGCGCGTGCGAATCCATTCATCAGATGTATCGACAAGTTTTTCTAGATCGGTGTTGGTGACCAATGTTTCAGGGACGCATGCACCGACCCCGATTAGCCTGGCTCCGACGGACAAACTCACTTCTTACTCCCTGCCACAACTTTGCCGAAAGTCAGCTCAATTTGTTTGACAATGTCGGCATTCACCATATCTTTAGCGGTGCGGATGGCATTCTTAATGGCTCTATGCTTTGAGCCTCCATGGGCAATGACGCAAACCCCCTTAACTCCAACTAGAAGTGCGCCCCCAAATTCATTGTAGTCGATGCGTCTCTTCAACGCCTGGAAGCTTGGCTTGGCGATAGCAGCGCCAATTTTTCCACGCCAGTCGCTGAGCAATTCTTGACGCAACATATGGGTAACCATATTGGCGATACCCTCGGCAGTCTTCAACGCAACGTTGCCGGTGAAACCGTCAGTTACAACAACGTCAATTTTGCCCATTGGGAAATCGCGTCCCTCGGTGAAGCCGACGAAATTTAATTCCTTACTTTCTTTGCACAACGCATAGGCCTGTTTAACCAATTCATTACCCTTGGTCTCTTCAGCTCCGATATTGAGAATACCGACACGTGGTTCGGCTAATCCCATTAAACCTTTAGATAGGATGGAGCCCATCAAGGCAAATTGCAAAAGTTGATTAGCATCACACTCAACATTGGCACCCATGTCGAGGCAGATGCAATAACGGTCCAAAATTGTCGGCATCAAACAAGCAATGGCCGAGCGGTCGACATTGGCAATGCGACCCAGCCCCAGATGGGCGGCAGCGGCAGCAGCACCGGTAGAGCCGGCTGCGACAACACCATCGGCAAGCCCTTCACGTACCTGGCGGATAGCTACAACAATAGATGCATCTTTCTTACGAACAATTGCCCGACTAGGCTTCTCATCCATGGCGACAACTTCTGACGCTGGAATTATCGTAATATCCAGACCCTGTTTGTCGTGGCGATTGAGCTCTCTAGCAATAGCCTCAGGTGGTCCGACCAGCTGAATGCCGATGCCGTACTCGCGAGCTGCTAGAACTGACCCGTGCACGACCTCGCGTGGAGCATAGTCGCCGCCCATGGCGTCAACTGCGATGTGGATTTGTTTGGAACGGTTGGGCTGCACTTGTTACGCCTTACCGGGAAAGTTTTACTCTGTTACTACTGATTCAGCGCGACGAGCTGGACGGCCTCTGTAGTATCCACACTCTACGCAAGCTTGGTGACGGCGCGTTGGCTGTGCACACTGCGGGCAAGTGGTGATGGTTTGAGCTGTAGCCTTCCACACCTTGGAACGGCGGGAGTGCTGCTTTTGATGTGATGTTTTCTTTTTAGGTTGTGCCATTTGACTTATATCTCCGTTGCAACGGATCACATATTATCTATTAGTTCTTGTCTTTTTCATCGTTTGAAAAGATAGTCTTTAAGTTCTTCCACCTTGGATCAATTAAATCTTGACTTTTCTTATCTCCAGCTAATGTTTTCCCACCGGAACCAGAGGCGCCAGACGGCAATCCTGGGCATTCCGAGCCACAAGATAGGTGACTTGGGGTAGCTAAAGTGATCGCTTGATAAAGAAGGTCAGTAACATCAATTAACCCATCCGCCGGTAACAATTCGACAAAATCGTCTTTCAAGAGTTCCCGTTCGCGTTGCATGTCCTCTTCCGACGGATAAACAAGTTGCTCATCAATGTCCACTGCCATACTCTGGAAGTACGGGCGCAGACAACGATCACAGTGCAATTTCAGCAGAGTCTGCACTCTACCAATGACTTTTACACCATAGCTGGAAAGGCTGAGCGTAATATCGCCCACGACAGGCTTGACTGCCTCCAGCCCCTCGATGGTCTCTTTGAACTCGATATGTTGCGGCTGAGCTTTTAGCTCGTCTATGCTTATTTTCACCCTGCCAAGATAGCACAAAATAGCCCTAACTGTAGTACAACAACATTTAGTACTTAGCCGAGCTTTACCAACTTCATGCCAAACGACAACAACTATCTAGCACTTACCGCCCGCTGGGTATTGCCTATTGATGATCCGCCCATCGAAAACGGCGTCGTTGTCGTCAAAGGACGCGAAATATCATCGGTCTGCACTCGCGATGAGTTCAATTCCACAGGACAAAAAATTACCAAAGACTACGGGCAGGCAATAATTACTCCCGGTCTAATCAACCTGCACACCCATTTGGACTACTCGGACCTTGCACTATTTGATACGCAATCCGGGTTCTTCAAATGGATAAGCAATCTCATGGCTAACGCCTGGAAATGGGGCGATGACCAATGGAAACAGTCAGCTCTAAACGGTGCGTGCGCAATTGCTCAATCAGGCACGACTCTTATCGTCGACTCTTCTTTTACAGGGCAAGCGGCCAATGCAGCGGCGCAAGTCGGGCTGCGCGCCATTGTCGGGCTGGAAGTTTTCGGCATTGAGGAAGAAACATCGCAAGCTGTTTGGCAATCGTGGCTGCAAAAATATCACAACTTCATGACGGCTTCGCCAAATGAGCTGAAATCGGCTATTGATGCCGGTTTTATTACAATGACAGTAGCGCCGCATACGCCTTACACAGTCTGTCCTTCGCTCTGGCAACATGCAAAAGACTGGGCAGACTCACAGGGGCTGCCGGTTTTAGTGCATATTTCAGAGTCACAACAAGAATGCGAATGGATTCACACAGGCAATGCAGAGCTTGAAGCATTTTTGGTGAACATGCCGAAATCGGGTTCTGAAGCCAATTACAGTTGGCGCGGCAAAGGACTGTCTCCAGTAGAACACTTAGATAGTTGGGGTTTGCTCAGCAGCAACACCTTAGCCGCCCATGCCGTCCACTTAAGTGACAAGGATATTGAACTTCTCAAAAAGGCTCAGGTAGCCATTGCCCATTGTCCGCGCAGCAACAGCCGTTTGCGCAATGGTGTCGCTCGCCTTCTAAAGATGGTTGAGTCGGGTCTACATGTAGGCTTCGGCACAGATAGTTCCGCCTCTGTAGATGACCTGAATGTCTTAAATGAAGCGCGTTTTGCCTGGAATTTGCACCGCGCTGTAAACCCGGCATTTTCACTTTCAGCCAAGGAAGCCATCGAAGCATTAACCATAATTGCCGCCCATGCGGTTGGTCTGTCCGATAAGGTCGGGACCCTTACACCGGGCAAAGAAGCCGATATTTCTGTGTTTGCAATTGACGGTGTTTATCGGCCGGAGACGGCTCCCTATGATCTTTTGCTCTATGGGGGCACCTCGGCAACTGACGTTTTTGTCGGTGGAAAGCCAATTGTAGAGGGCAGAAAAGTGACCGCAATGGCTCACCAGATGCCAGTTTGAGGCATAAAGCCCTTATTATTAGGCCAATTTAAATATTTCATCTATACTGGTCTCATCGGGTTTGACCGAAAGCCAGCCAGGGAACATAGGCCCTGAGTAGTTTTAGGACAGTCTCAGCAGTTAGTACACAATCAGTCAGGTAACAGTCATGGCAGGAATGAAAGACCATATTTGCAGTCAAAATTGCATGTTTTGCCGGGTATTAGAGTCCCCGCAACGCACTAAGCAAGCCGTACAACGCCAAGCTGTCGACAGTCAGGTTATGGAACGGGTTAAGGAGCTGGAGCAACGCAGCCTTTTGTCTAACACGCAGGCTACATTGACCTCCGCAAAGACCGAAGACTTAGAGCGTCTTGCTCTATTGGATTCACTCACGGAACTCTACAACTCCAGAACATTTTTGAAGGAATTGAAGGATGAAATTAAGCGCGGCAAGCGCTACAAGCGTCCTGTCTCTTTAGCCATGATCTCCATCGATGGCTTTAAGGAAATTCACCGCCAATACGGAGCGCTAACAGGGGACGCCGTATTGAAAGTTGTAGCTAATGTTCTGCGCACAAGTATCCGTGACGTAGATATTGCGGCTCGTTACAGCGCCGAAGAATTTGCCATTATCTTCCCGGAAACAAACACTTCGGGAGCATCAGTGGTGGCAGAAAGATTGAGACAGCGCATAGGCACTCAAGCCATCACGCACAACTGGCACAACCTCAAAGTGACAGCCTCAATAGGACTGGCATCTTTCCCAACGCACGCACGCGAGCACGACGAGTTAATCGCCCGCTCAGTACAAGCGCTCGAATTAGCAGTCCAACGCGGCGGCGACAGAGCCTGCACTGTGTAATACAGCAAGCAAAAGAAACAAATAGAAAGGGCAGGTCAATGACCTGCCCTTTCTTCTATCTATTGGCTCAACTTAGCTCTGGCTTCTGCCTTGAGCTTGCGCTTTCATCTCCAACTTGTAGGCTTTACCGTCAAGCTGTTGAATGTGCTTGTCGAGTTTAGCTTTTTCCTTTTCAGGCAAGCTGGTATCAAGTGCCATGTAGGCCTTGTACTGAGTTATCGCTTCGCGAATATCACTGGAAGCCAACGGACGCTGTCTTTCCAATGTCTTAGCAAGACCGATACGTGCTTGCGCTACTTTCGGATCATCGTAAATAGCAGCATGGTACTTATCGATGGACGAAGCCAATTGCTTCTTCATGGCCAGGTCTTGCGCCATGTTCAAGTCTTGCTTAGCTTGTTCACGAGCTTTAGCACAGAGTGCCAAACCACGCTTAGCGCGCTCAGCGGTACCTGAACCCGGCATTGTTGATGCCTTGTTGTAGGCTGACTCAGCAGCGTTCAAGTCTTTGATCATCAAAGCGAGATCACCTATTGCAAATACTTGCTTTGGATCATTTGCTTTGGAGATAACCATATTCATTTGGCTATCTGCATCAGCGAACTTATTTTGTGCCAGCAATGCTTCAGCGTATGCAATTCTTTCGCCATCGTTGGTCGGTGTGCCGATTGCGCTTAAGTCAACAGGCTTACCGGACAATGCGCGCATTTTTGCTTGAGCCAAACGCAATTCCATATTGTTTGGATTCAAGTTGATTGCTTGCTGGATCATTTGCTCAGCTTGCTCGTAGTCGTTAGACGACAAGAAAGCGTTTGCCGAGTCCTTTTGTGCTTTCAAGTAATAGGCACGAGTCAAACCTTGAGCAGCAGGAACGCTGTTTGGCGTTTGCGACAAAATAGTTTGGTACTCTTTGATTGCTTGATCAAGTTTGTCCAAGGACAAGCACTCATCACCTATGCGCTGACGCAATTCAGGATTGGTCGGCATCAATTCCAAAGCTGAGCGCAATTCAGCGATGGACAATTCGGTGTCGCCACGATTTTCGCGAATATCAGCAATGTGCAAATAAGCAGAAGCGTTTTCCGGCTTAATGCTTATAGATTGCTTGTATTCTTTAATTGCTGCAACGGTATTACCTTGGGCTTCATATGCTTCACCCATGGCTAAGCGTGCCGGACCGCTGTTTGGATATTGATACAAGGATGTATTCAATTCCTTAATAGCAGCGTCCAACTGTCCCAGCTTAAGGTAGGTCTTACCCAAACCAAAGTGAGCAGTTGAATTGCCGGAGTTGATTTGAATTGCGTGCTTGAAAGCATCTTGGGCTTCAGCCAACGATTCTTGCGAAAGCTTGCAGAGACCCAAGCCGGTGTAAGCATCGGAGAAGTTCCCGTCAATTTTGATGGCTGCGCGGAATGAATTGGCTGCATCATCCAATCTTCCTTGCTCCTTCAACACTTGACCCATGTTGTAGTTGGCTTCTGGTGACTTGGAGTCAATTTGCAAAGCCGTGTTACATTCTTGCCAGGCTTGTTGCAGGATCGAATCACGATTTTTGATAATCGTGTTGTTGGATGATTGCAAACGGTTCAATAGAACCATAGCTTTAGCACTGTGTGCAGCAGCATTGTTTGGGTCGAGTTGAATTGCTTTATCCAATTGCGTATCAGCAGCATCAAGTTTGAACTGCTTGCCCAAAGCTGTTCCATAGCCAACAAGGGCTTGGATATTCTTTGAGTCTTGATTCATGGCTTGATAATAAAGGTCAGCAGCGTCAGCATACTTACCTTTCAACATCAAATCATCGGCTGCTTTAATGTCTGTTTGAATGCGTCCTTTTAGGACTTCACTCTTGCTCTGTGTAAGGGCATTAGCTGGTACAGCGGAAGCGCTGAAGACAACCAAGCCACTCATTACAGACAGACTAGCTGCCAGCAACAGGCGTTTATGACTTATCTTACGCTCCGGCTTCGCTTCACTCAGCCTGCGCTCGCTATCCAGCGATTCACACCTCACAGCGACCTGCTCGTCGCAGCTCTTGTTCGGCTGATACTTCATTCCAAACATTCGAATCCTCCTAAGTCAACATCACTCACGCAGGACGCGAGTGGAACGGGTACGAATTTACATGCTTGACTTCAATAAACTATGAACTCCCTGGTCAAAGGGAGCTTAATGGCACTTCGGTAAACATGTCTGTTGGAAAATGCGCCTGCTGCGTGTCAACCTATGCAAAATCCGGCTAAAGCCTGATCCCTCTTAGCTCACGGCGGCTTTCATTTTCCGACTGATAACCAAAAGTGCTATCGGGCAAAGCCTATGTGTAAAGAAGTTAGAAATTTTCTTTGATCCACAGGCTTTTACCCACCTGACAACGGGAACCTTGGCTAAGCTAAATGTATCTGACGCTTGGAGTCATCCCCCGCTTGCAGGTGCTTCTATGGCTAAATACATTGCCTGGTTTGAGGAAATTGGACTGGACGATGTCCCGCTGGTTGGAGGTAAAAATGCTTCTCTGGGCGAGATGATTCAAACCCTTTCAGCCGGCGGTATTCCTGTGCCGGGTGGATTTGCCATAACAGCAGAAGCCTATACCGAACTAATTACTACAAATGGACTGCGAAGCCATTTAGACAAATTGCTTACCGGTTTGGACAAGAACAACATTGAAGAACTTGCCCGCGCCGGACAGTCCGCGCGAGCCTTAATTAAAGATGTCGGCTTGCCACCACAAGTAGTGGCGGACATAAAGGAAGCCTACAAGCAATTGGAAGAGCGTTATGGACGCAATCTAGACGTTGCCGTTCGTTCAAGTGCCACTGCCGAAGATTTGCCGGAAGCTTCCTTTGCCGGACAGCAAGAAACGTTTTTGAATATACGCGGTGAAGGCGCCCTACTCGATGCTTGTCTTGCCTGCATGGCGTCACTGTTTACCGACCGAGCAATTGCCTATCGCATAGATCAAGGTTTCGATCATCTGTCGGTAAAGCTTTCAGTCGGCGTTCAAAAAATGGTTCGCTCGGATCTTGCCTCGTCCGGCGTCATCTTTACGCTTGATCCTGAATCCGGTTTCCGCGACGTCATTCTTGTTACTTCTTCTTATGGACTAGGTGAAAACATTGTGGCAGGCAGAGTTGATCCCGATGAATTCATTGTTTTCAAACCAACTCTAAAAGCAGGGCTCAGACCTATCCTCAGGCGCAAACTTGGAGCCAAACAAATGCGCATGGTCTATTCAGGTCATGGCACACGCACAACAGAAAATGATCCTGTTTTGGCAGCTGAAAGAGAAAAATTCAGCCTTTCAGATGATCAAGTACTGAAGCTTGCTCAATGGGCGCTTGCTGTAGAAGAACATTATTCGAAACGTTATGGCAAAGAAACAGCGATGGATATTGAGTGGGCGCTGGACGGTCTCGACAATAAACTCTATTTAGTACAAGCACGCCCGGAAACCGTGCACACAATTAAAGACACGCAAGTGTTAGAAACTTACAGACTTGAATCAACCAGCGAAGTTCTTCTCAAGGGACGTGCCATCGGTGAACGCATCGGCGCCGGCGCAGCACGAGTAATTCCATCAGTAAGAGAACTTGCGTCATTTAAAGATGGGGAAGTTCTTGTCACCGACATGACTGATCCAGATTGGGAACCAATAATGAAACGTGCAGCAGCCATTGTCACCAATCGCGGTGGGCGGACCTGCCACGCTGCAATTGTCAGTCGAGAAATTGGTGTGCCTTGTGTTGTCGGTACACACCACGCAACAGATATTTTGAAGAGCGGAGCCAACATAACCGTCTGCTGTGCACAAGGCGATCAAGGACTTGTCTATTCAGGACAATTACCGTTTACCAGAAACAGAGTGCATCTGGATAAACTACCTAAGATCCGCACTAAGCTAATGCTCAATTTAGGCAACCCGGAACAAGCACTTTCCGTTTCTCAGTTACCTGTCGACGGCGTTGGACTTGCTCGACTGGAATTCATTATTGCCGACGAAGTAAAAGTTCATCCACTAGCACTGACTAGGTTTTCCGATTTAAAAGACCAGCAAGCAGCCGAAGCCATAACCAAACTAACTAGAGACTATCCAAGTCGCGAGCAATACTTTATAGACAAATTATCCGAAGGCGTAGCCATTATCGCTGCCGCCTTTTATCCACGTCCAATCATTGTACGTATGTCCGATTTCAAAACAAACGAATACGCCAATTTGCTCGGAGGCAAACAGTTCGAACCGTTGGAAGAAAACCCCATGATTGGTTTCCGTGGTGCTTGCCGCTATTACGACGAGCGCTACAAAGACGGTTTTGCCTTGGAATGCAGGGCTCTGTCAAAAGTTAGAGACAAAATGGGTCTGTCTAACGTAAAAGTGATGATTCCATTTTGCCGCACACCGGAAGAAGGAAGGCTAGTCATTGAGGAGATGCGTCGCAACGGTTTGCGTCAGGGTGAAAACGGACTGGAAGTATACGTCATGTGCGAACTGCCATCCAATGTAATGATGGCGACAGAATTTGCCGAAGTCTTCGATGGCTTTTCGATTGGCTCAAATGACCTGACCCAACTCACCCTTGGATTAGATCGAGACAATGAAATCATTGCTAGATTGTTCGACGAAAGAAACGACGCAGTTAAAAGAACTATTGCAGCCGCCATTAAAGCTGCTAAAGCTGCCGGAAAACCAATAGGTATATGCGGACAGGCACCTTCTGATTATCCGGAGATAGTCAAGTTCCTTATAGAACAGGAAATAGACAGCATTTCGCTCACCGAAGACGCGGTCATCAAGACCTTGATCATGCTTGCTAAAGCTGAGTCGGAAGTGGCCAATGGAGTCGCGGCTTCCTAGACATACAGTAGATAAGGTAGGTCTAGTGCGCTAGAATCTGCCCCTATGAACTTAATAACAAAAAATTGGAAGCTACTTGCCGTCATCGGCGTCTTCATTTGGTCTATTTGCAACCTCTTCACAATAGTGCCCGTAAGCACTATCGAAGACTGGAAACACTTATCTGATTTGCCGCCGGAAGAGCTGCAAAAAGAAGTGATGTCCCGCGTCGAGAAAACGCCGGGCTGGGACAAGATGAATAACTTTGAGCACGAAGATCTCATCAAGCGTGCCTTCGATGATGCGTCGCTCGGCAATAACGTCCAAGTTATAGCCAAGTCACACGGCTATGCTTTATATACGGATTTGAAACTCGGCTTGGACTTGCGCGGCGGCAGCCAATTGTTGCTGCAAGCGTTGCCATCTAAGTTGGTGCCGGAAATTACACCTGAAGTAATGAAGGGCGTTGAGACAGTAATCAACAACCGAATCAACAGCTTAGGTGTTTCCGAGACACTTGTACAACGCGCAGGCGCTGATCGTCTTCTTGTAGAAATGCCCGGTGTCAAAGACCCGCAACAAGCAAAAGACAGAATCGGTACAACCGCTTTGTTAGAGTTCAAAGAATTGGATATGGGACTCGACGGCAAACCAGTCTGGACTGATGTTGGTTTAACTGGAGCAGAATTCAAACACGCTCAAGCTCAACCAATGGTTTCCGGTGGCACCTGGAGAATTGTTTTTGAATTCAAACCAGATGGCGCCAAGAAATTTGGTGAACTTACATCCCGCTTAGTCGGCAGACAAATAGGTATTTTCCTTGATGGTGTACCGACAGAGCGTGGAGCCGATGGTCGTCCATTGCCGCTAGACGAATATCGCGGTATCAACGTCCGCGAGCCGATTATGGCAGGCAGTGGCGAGATAACCGGTAACTTCACCCGTGAACAAGCAGTTGACTTGGCAGTTAAATTGAATGCGGGCGCTCTACCAGTGCCGGTAAAAATTCTCGAAGAGCGCACAGTCGGTGCCACGCTTGGACAAGACTCAATTCAAAAGAGTTTGATTGCCGGTGTTGTCGGTATCGCGCTTGTCATGCTCTTTATGATTTGCATTTACGGTATCGCTGGAATGGTGGCAAACATCGCCTTGATTCTCTATACAATTACAACGCTGGCAATTTTCAAAACCATACCTGTAACTTTGACGCTTGCCGGTATTGCCGGTTTCATCCTGTCAGTTGGTATGGCTGTTGACGCAAATATTCTTATATTCGAACGTACAAAAGAAGAACTAAAAGCAGGAAAGAATTTATTCCTTGCTATTGAAGCTGGATTCTCCCGGGCGTTCAGCTCCATTTTTGACAGTAACGTCAACAGCTTAATTGCCTGCGGCGTGCTGATCATATTTGGTACTTCGATAGTAAAAGGATTTGCAGTCACACTGGCAATCGGTGTCGGCGTCTCGATGTTCAGCGCCATCACCGCTACTCGCGTGCTGTTACACTTCATCCCCAAAGAAATTGGTCTGTTTGGTCACAAGTACGACCAGAAGCGTGCTCAAGGTAAAGCGCAAGCTCCAAAGAGCGCCCTATTTTCTTCAGACAAGGGCCGGACAAAATGAAAAACGTACATGTAGACATCGTCAAATATCGCTGGATATGGATCGGCATTTCGCTGGTTATTACAGTGCCTGGTATCATCGGGATTCTGCTGTGCCTAATGCAATTCCATGCACCATTGAAGCCGGGCATTGACTTTACCGGCGGCTCAATTCTTCAGTACCAATTTGACAAGCCCGTAACTCTTGATGAAGTCCGTGGCGTTCTGGAAAAAGCCGGATTTGAAGGCTCACAAGTTCAGCAAGCAAATATTTCCGGTGGCGATGCAATGGTCATGCGCACCAGAGCAATTGAAAGCGAAGAAGAGAAACACAAGCTAGATGATGCTTTGACTGCACAATTGGGTCACTTCAAGGCACTCTCGGTAGACAAAGTTAGCGCAACCGTTGGACCAGAACTGTTAACAGCAGGACTAGTGGCACTTATCGTAACCTTTGCCATGATGGTGGCTTATATTTCTTATCGCTTCATGTTTGACTACGCTATGTGCGCAATTATTGCCTTATTCCACGATGTGCTTGTCTTGTGTGGCATCTTTGCCATTCTAGGTTTAGCCATAGGCACAGAGGTAGATAGCTTATTTATTTCTGCCGTACTTACCGTAATTGGTTTTTCTGTGCACGACACCATCGTTGTATTCGACAGAGTTAGAGAAAACGTGAAGTTTGTCGGATCTAAAGCAACGAACAGCAAAGGCGAGGAATATCGCAAAACGTTTGGCGATGTTGCCAATGACAGTGTTAATCAAACGCTGGCACGTTCGCTCTACACCTCACTCACCGTTATCATCACTTTGTCTGCCTTGTATTTCCTCGGTGGCTCCACCACCAAGGACTTCGTTCTGGCAATGTTAATTGGTATTATTTCCGGTACTTATTCCTCCATCTTCAATGCAAGCTGCTTGCTTGTCTGGTGGCGCGAATTGAAAGCATCCAGAAAACTGAAGACTGCTTAACAGTAAAGGCATCCCGACAACTTCTAACCTAGGACAGCTCAAATGAATATGCCTGAATCTGACGAAGAAAAATGGAACTTGTTGGCTCGCCACGAAAGATTGGGAGAGATTTTGCTGAAGCTGGGCAAAATCAATTTGAAGCAGTTGGATGAATTGATGCAAGAAAAAATCAACTCCGACAAGCAATTTGGCGAATTGATTGTGGCTAAAGGCATCATGTCCAAAGCCGAAATCGAATCAGCTTTGAAGCTGCAGGAAAAAGCCGAAGAAGAATTTGTTGATTCGGTCGAAGAACTCAAAGACAAGCACAAGTGAGATTTACAGGTAGGGCAGCACTCGTAACAGGTGGTGGCTCAGGCATTGGCAAAGCCACCGCGATTGCTTTTGCTAAAGACGGCGCATCTGTCTGCGTAGTAGATATCGATGCTGTTTCAGCTGAAAAAACTGTTTCCGAAATCAAAACCGCTGGAGGCAAGGCAATTGCCGTAGCCGGAGATATTGCCTTGCCCTCAACGGCTACTAACGCTGTTTCCGGTTGCGTAAAAACTTTTGGTGGCGTCGATTTCCTCTTCAATAATGCCGGTGTCGAATTCATCTCGCCCTTGATGGAAACATCAGAATCAGACTGGGATCGTGTCATGGATGTGAACATGAAAGGCACTTATCTCATTACAAAAGCTTGCTTGGAAGTTATGGTTCCAAAGAAATTCGGTGTAATAACAAACAACGCATCTGATGCAGGACTGCGCGGCATAAAAGTGAACGCAGCCTACAGCTCATCTAAAGCCGGCATCATTCACATGACACGCAGCCTTTCTCTCGACTATGCTTCGCAAGGCATTCGCACAAATTGCATTTGCCCCGGCTGCATTCGCACCCCACTTTGCGAACGCTTCAACGCCGAAGTAGGCGCTCGCAAAGGTATATCCGGCGAGCAAGCCCTACAAGAATTCGTCGAAGCAAATATCCCCATGCAACGCGTCGGCACCCCCGAAGAAGTTGCCTCTGTCGTCACCTTCCTGTGCTCCGACGACGCCCGCTATATAAACGGCGCAATTATTCCAATCGACGGCGGATTAACAGCCGGTATGTAGAGTTCAGTATTGCTTGAGCGCCCATTCAGCGTGCTCGATCAACATTGGGTCTTCTTCTTGCTTGATGAATTGACGAATCTTGTCCGTACCGCCGACCGGTTTTTTATTTCCAATAACGACAAGTGCATTACGCAACATGCCGCGACGCTTTGGTCGTCTTACTGCCGAACGCACAAAGCGCTCGTGAAAGGCTTCGTCTGATTTTATTTCCAGAAGATCGAATAGATCTATATGATGTCCTACTCCTGACTCCGGTTGAAATTCCCTCCATTGTGTCACCGATGGACGTTGGTTGTAGGGACAAACTTCCTGGCAGACATCACAGCCGAAGACCCAGTCACCAAGCGATTTGCGCAACTCTAACGGAATGCCACCTTTATTCTCAATCGTTAGGTAGGAAATGCAGAGCCCAGCATTTACTGTTCCTGGTTCAATAATTGCATTTGTCGGGCAGATGTTGCCGCAGCGGAAGCACTGTCCGCATGTGCCCTGATACTTCTCATCAGGTTCAATTTCTAAATCGGTAAACAACTCAGCAATAAAATTGTAGGAGCCGAGCAGTTTCGGTCCAATTATCAAAGTGTGTTTTCCAATAAAGCCTAGTCCGGAGCGGGCGGCAAAGCCTTGTTCCAAAAGTGCCACATCGTCCGTGTATGCCTTGCCGATGAGCGGTCTGCCCAGTTTTGTTTCGAGCTGTGTCTTAAGTTCTCTTAGTTTTGCTCGCAGGACAACGTGATAGTCCAAACCCACGGCGTAGCGGGCGACTCGCCCATAGTGGTCACCTGGCGAAGGGGGCACTTCAGTGTAATAGCTGGCAGAAACGACAATGGCTGAACGGGCGGAGGGATACAGAAGTTGGGGAGATGTCCTAAAATGTGGGTTGCGCTTCAAATAGTCCATGCCTGCGGCATAGCCCCGAGCAAGCCAGCGCTCAAATTCTGCCCTTTCCGCCTCCATCGGCTCAAGTGAGCCAATCACGCAACGGGCAAAGCCCAAAGACTCCGTTACTTCAGAGATTACAGCCTTTAAATTCATGTCTCAGCATTCCACATCAGCCAATTGTACATACTCACTGGATGATTTTGCCTATGATCTGCCACCGGAGCTAATTGCTCAGGAGCCGTCGGAGGTTAGGCACACGTCTCGACTTATGCACGTTGGTAGAGAAGAGTCCAAAATTGCCCATCATAAGTTTTCTGATTTACCCAAACTGCTTCGCTCAGGCGATGTATTGGTAGTTAACGACACACGGGTAATTCCAGCCCGACTAACTGCTCGCCGAACAACTGGCGGCATTATAGAAATACTTCTCTTGCGTCCGGAGACCAATTCCACAGGACAAACATCTCACTGCTGGCTGGCTTTAGCCACGCCATTAAAGCGTTTAAAACCTGGCGAAGTATTGGAAGTAGAGACAAGTAATGCCAAGCACGAAATTCGCGTTAAAGACATTGTCTTGAGTGAAGACGGACAGAAAAGACTGCTTGTTGATCTAGGCACACAAGACAAAGTCTATGCACTCTTGTCTCAAATCGGCTTTGCGCCCTTGCCACCGTATATTCATCGCGAGCATCAAGAGAATTTGCGCAGCAAAGATTTGGAAAGATATCAAACTGTTTTCGCAAAGAGTCCAGGTGCTGTGGCAGCCCCTACTGCGGGATTACACTTTTCTGATGAGCTACTTGCACAATTGCAATCGCAAGGAATCGAAATTGCCAAAGTTACGCTGCACGTAGGTCCCGGTACTTTCAAACCGATTACCTCTTCGCTTGAAGAACACACTATTGAGTCTGAACAGCTTAGTGTTCCTCGAGAAACAGCTGAAATAGTAAACAAAGCACTCGCTGAAAAAAGACGCGTTATCGCAGTCGGCACTACATCCTGTCGAGCACTTGAGACTGCAGGCAGCTCAGGCAAACTCGTGCCCATCGAATCATCGCAGACATCGCTCTATATTCAGCCTGGATACCAGTTCAAAATACTGAGCGGCTTAATTACAAACTTCCACTTAAGCAAATCAAGTCTGTTAGTTCTCGTATCTGCCTTCGCCGGACATGGACTGATCATGAATGCTTACAAAGAAGCCATTGATGAACGTTATCGGTTTTTCAGTTACGGCGACGCCATGCTAATTACTTAGACTTTAGTCGAGTTGCACTCGTTCGATGTCGCCAAATTTGAGAAAACGCTTTTCTTGATGCCCCTTAGCCTGCTGAAAGTCGAGTACTTCTTCAACACTTCTCCGTCTGGAGTTTTCCGGAAAGCGCAATAACTTTGCTTTCTTATTAAGCTCGTAAACGGATTTAACAACTAGCGCATCATATTCAGCGTAACCGGAAGGCTCGACTATTTCGGCCTTCAAAACCTTTTGATCAGAGCCAATCACAAAATCAACTCCGGCATGAACACCAGTAGGAAATTTTGACTCGACTCGACGAGTGGCCAAATTGATTTCCTGACCATCCCAACTGTTAATGTGTTTGACCATATTGCTGTTAACTTGCTGGGCTACTTTGTTGCGCCAAATATCCCATTCGATTAATAGCTCACGGCTACTTGCATCCGGATCCCAAATTTCTGCATGACTGCTGCCACTGTGCTTAAGGTGTTTCTCCACACCACCCTGCAGCAAAACAGGAGCGTTGAAATCTACGCTTGTGTCAAGTTTGGCCTCACCGGCTTTATAGTCTGATCCGTCCAATTGTCCGCCCCTCTGAATAAGCGCCATTCTAGGTGCAGTTCCGATCCATTAAAATGGGGCAATTACGCAATATTGACAATTTGGGCATCGCTACCCAACCATACTAGAGTCACTGCCTTATTGATACCGTCTTAATAAGCTGGCATCGTATCTTGACACCTTGTTGATTACTTTTAGCTTATATTACTTTTGCGTGCCTGCGGCAAAGCAGTGCAAACAGTCTATTTTGGATATGCAAATGATTCGTAATAACAAGGGTTATACATATAACGCTCTACCTGAAAGCACCAGGGTCAACTTACTATTACTACTCATACTGAGTGTGGCGGTGTTCTGCTTTTATCTTGGAACATTCTTCCAGAGTAGCCAGCATACAACAATCACAAAGCTGCAAGACGAGCATAAGATGGTTCAGGGCCGTTTTGGGCATCGCAGTGCCGAATATGCTCCCATACCGGGGAAATAAATCCGGTGTAATTGACACGAATTTGATATTGATAAACTCCAACTTGATGCTTTGTTAATTGATAGACTTGTACTCTGTTGCTCGATCTTTGAGATCGCCTGCGCTGTAGCGACAGTCAGGCAAATACATTGTCGACTGGAGGTTAGTCAAATGTTACTTGGTAATCGTCTTTGTGCCGGACTTTTAGTTTTAGCTACAAGTTCCGTGTCTCCTTGTCAGGCACAAATGAATATAGCGACGAGTCAACCAGCAGAGTCTAGCGCCAACATTGAGAAATTACCACCGAGAATTTTGAAAACTGGTATCACTTTAAATACTGATGGCATTTCGCCCAATTCATTGCAGTTGGCCAATAACATAGGCCTTACCGCCTTACTGGAAAATATTCACTCTCTGCGTGCTCGAGTGAATTCACTTAATACAACTCCTTCGCTGGAATCATTAGATGCCCGGCAGAATCTAGCCGAAGAAGTGCAAAGGTCCTATTTATTAATCCAAAAAACAGACCTAGAAGTGGACTTCACCCTTTCAGAAATTGAGAATGAGTATCAGCATTGCCAAGAAATTTTGGCGACATTTACAAATGACAGAGACAAGGCCATTGCTCGCATGAACGCCTTAAGTTTCATCAGCAACGGCGCTTTATGGGCTGTCACCGAAGCCTTGGCTATTCCCACTTATAAAAATGCCAAATTTGCCATACCTTCAGGAATTATTGGTATTCCCGCAGGACTGGTTCCTTCAGTTGCTTCGATGTGGACCTTGAAGCAGCTAAAAGGAAAGAAGATGACTTCGGATGTCGATCCAAACATGCTGGCAAAATTATTCAATTATCCCGGCAATAGTGAAGTTGATTATCCGCGTTCAGTTTGGACATTTCTTCATCAAGTTCCTGCAAGCGAGTCGAATGGTAAAACCAGACTTGCCCAGCTTACCGATCGCTGGATAGCCGATGCTAACATGCCTGGCTTTACCGATAGAAGCTCGAAAAAACAGTTGGGTGTCCTTACCGGTAGCGTAGCACAACGTAAAGGACTGTCCATAGATTCCCTTACCGCTCGCACAATAATGTTGGATCAACTAGCGTGTGAGATTTTAAAAATGAAGCGCATGCTGCTTGAACTAGCCATGGTTGTGCAAGGCGAAAAGCAAATGACTGCCAGCGCACCGCATGCTGAAGGCCGCTTGCCGCAGATCGGAATGCACTAATGCTTGACGTTTTTTACATCGTCTTTTCAATTGTGCTGTTTCTTGTGGGTAGCCTGTATGTCCATGGTTGCCACAAGGTCTAGCAAGGAAATTACCCATGTCTTTTGACAATATTATTGCTGGATCAACAGCAGCAGCATTGCTCGTCTATCTGCTGTTTGCTCTGCTCTTTCCAGAGCGGGTTTAAAAAAGGAGTTACACGTGACCGCTATCGGTTGGTTCCAGATTTTGCTTTTTGCCGTAATAATTGCTTTATGCGCTAAACCGCTTGGCGCCTATATCTATGCCGTCCTAGAAAGCAAGAACCATTTTTTAAGCAGACTATTAAGACCGCTCGAGACAAACTCGTATCGACTCGTAGGCATTGATCCCCATCATGACATGACTTGGATAGAGTACACCCAATCTCTTTTGGCATTTTCGTTAGTATCCCTGCTGTTTACTTACGCAGTCTTGCGCTTACAAGGCCTGCTGCCGTTCAATCCCATGCAGTTTTCCACTGCTAATGCCCCAAGTTGGGCTACTGCGCTGACACCGGACTTAGCATTTAATACAGCTATGTCTTTCACAACAAATACTAACTGGCAGGCGTATAGCGGCGAAAACACTTTATCCTATCTTTCCCAAATGCTTGGTCTGGCATTTCACAACTGGGTTTCCGCAGCAGCAGGCATTGTAGTGGCAGTTGCCCTCATCCGTGGTTTTGCCAGACGAACGGCCCAGGGCTTAGGGAACTTTTGGGCTGACATGACTCGTACTTGTTTATATATTCTCTTGCCTATTTGCTTTGTTTACAGTTTGTTTCTGGTCTATCAGGGCGTACCACAAAACTTCAATGCTTATACAGAAGCAGCGACCATCGAAGGCAGCAAACAAATTATTCCGCAAGGGCCCATAGCTTCCCAAGAAAGCATAAAAATGCTGGGCACCAATGGTGGTGGTTTCTTAAATGCCAACAGTTCGCATCCGTTTGAAAACCCGACTCCCTTAAGCAACTTTATTCAATTGCTAAGCATCTTTCTCATACCAGCTGCACTCACCTACACTTTTGGTAGGGCTATCGGTGACACACGCCAGGGTTGGACTCTGCTTTCTGCAATGTTCTTATTATTCTTTGCCGGTGTCTTTATCTGCTATCACTTCGAAGCTCAAGGGAATCCTAATGTCGCCCGACAAAATGTAGAAATTTCCACAAAAGCCCTTGGTGACACAGGTGGCAATATGGAGGGCAAAGAAGTACGCTTTGGCTTGGCTAATTCGGCACTTTTTGCCACCGTCACAACCGATGCCAGCTGTGGAGCGGT
This sequence comes from Candidatus Obscuribacterales bacterium, assembly GCA_019744775.1. Taxonomy (NCBI): domain Bacteria; kingdom Bacillati; phylum Candidatus Melainabacteria; order Candidatus Obscuribacterales; species Candidatus Obscuribacterales bacterium. The sequence continues at coordinate 377,132 of JAIETZ010000003.1, read as the reverse complement.
TAACTCCATGCATGATTCCTACACGCCTTTAGGCGGGCTGATTCCGTTGCTCAATATTCAACTTGGCGAGATAGTTTTTGGTGGTGTTGGAGCAGGTCTCTACGGCATGCTTATCTATGCCGTTCTGACAGTTTTCATAGCTGGTTTGATGGTTGGCAGGACTCCTGAATATGTTGGCAAGAAAATAGAGAAGAAAGAAGTAAAAATGGCTATGTTGTTCGTTTTAGCAGCCGCCTTTTGCATTCTAGTTTTCACCGGTTTGGCTTGTGTACTCAACCTACCGGAGAAGAGTTTCCTCAATCCCCAGGGGGCAACTTGGAACAACATCAATAATAGTGGGCCGCATGGACTCTCAGAAATACTCTATGCCTTCTCTTCGGCTACCGGTAATAACGGCTCAGCCTTTGCCGGCATTTCAGTAAACACACCCTTTTACAATACTCTCTTGGCTTTAGCCATGTTCGTTGGCCGCTTTCTGATGATTGTTCCAGTCCTGGCAATGGCCGGTTCACTTGCCCAAAAGAAGTATGTTCCAGCTACGAGCGGAACCTTTCCGACTTACACCTGGTTATTCACCCTTCTTTTAATTAGCATTATTTTGATAGTAGGCGCCTTGACGTTTTTTCCGGCATTAACGCTTGGCCCAATAGTCGAGCATTTCCTTATGAATGAACATCGCCTCTTCTAATTTCACGCAACAGGGCACATTTCCATGCAAGATCTAGACATTATCCCACCTAAGAAAAAGACCAAACCACTCTTTGATCCGCTAATTGTAAAAAGAGCCGGCAAAGATGCTTTTCTCAAGCTACACCCAAGACATTTAGCAAAAAATCCAGTCATGCTTGTTGTCGCTGTGGGTAGTCTCGTTACAATGATTTTGCTTGCGCGTAATATATGTTCCGGCATAAACCATTCCGAGTTTATCTTTGAAATACAAATTACACTCTGGCTTTGGGCTACTGTTTTTTTTGCTAATTTTGCTGAAGCTATGGCCGAAGGACGCGGAAAAGCTCAAGCTGACACGCTCAAACGTGGGCGCAAAGAAGCCATTGCTCTCCGTGAATTAGCTGGTGGTAAGACTGAATCCGTAGCAGCCACCGAGCTAAAGAAAAACGACATAGTATTTGTAAAAGCCGGTGAAGTCATCCCTTCGGATGGTGAAGTAATCGAAGGTGTAGCCACAGTCAACGAGAGCGCCATAACAGGTGAATCAGCGCCGGTTATCAGAGAAAGTGGCGGCGACCGCAGCGCGGTTACAGGCGGCACAACGGTTCTGTCTGACTGGCTGCGTATTCGGATAACCGTAGATCCCGGTCAAACCTTTTTAGACCGAATGATATCGCTAGTCGAAGGTGCTGCCCGGCAAAAGACCCCTAATGAGATAGCTCTAGACATTTTGCTCGCCGGCTTGACCATTGTTTTCCTTTTGGCGGTATCGACCCTTTTACCTTATTCAATTTACTCTGTGCACTCGGCGGGTGCCGGTAAGGCACCAGATGTCTTCTCTCTTATTTCTCTACTGGTTTGCCTCATTCCAACTACAATTGGCGGACTGCTTTCAGCAATTGGTATTGCCGGCATGGATAGAGTTTTGCAGCACAACGTCCTGGCAATGAGCGGCAAAGCAGTTGAAGCGGCAGGCGATGTGGACACCCTCTTGCTTGATAAAACCGGCACGATTACTTTGGGTAATCGCCAGGCAGTCGAATTTGTACCCGCGCCTGGTGTGAGTATCGAAGAACTTGCTGACGCTGCTCAATTATCTTCTCTTTCTGATGAAACACCGGAAGGCAGATCTATTGTTGTTTTGGCAAAACAACATGGATTGAGAGAGAGAGAGTTGTCCACAAGGGAACCGGAATTCATTCCCTTTACTGCTCAGACGCGTATGAGTGGAGTAAATATCAACGACAATGAAATTCGCAAAGGGGCCTCAGAAGCCATATTTAAATTTGTGAAAGCCAATAATCTTCCGGTAACAGCAGAAGTCGAGAAGTCTGTTACCAGCATAGCTCAGTCCGGTGGCACACCGCTGGCGGTGGCTGACAGCAAAAGAGGCGTCCTTGGTGTGGTTCATTTAAAAGATGTTGTAAAAGGCGGTATGAAAGAACGCTTTTTACAATTAAGAGCTATGGGTATTCGCACAATAATGATTACGGGTGACAACCCGTTGACTGCAGCGGCGATTGCCAGCGAAGCTGGGGTTGATGACTTTTTGGCCGAAGCTACGCCTGAGGCAAAAATGCAATTAATTCAAAAAGAACAGACAGGTGGACGTCTTGTAGCAATGACCGGGGATGGTACTAACGACGCTCCAGCCTTAGCAGCAGCCGATGTTGGAGTGGCTATGAACACCGGCACTCAAGCAGCCAAAGAAGCCGGCAACATGATTGATCTTGATTCCAACCCAACTAAATTAATCGAGGTAGTAGAAATTGGCAAACAGCTCTTAATGACACGCGGCGCATTAACAACATTTTCCATTGCCAACGACGTAGCCAAATACTTCGCTATCCTGCCGGCTATGTTCGGCACACTTTACGCACTAGCACCTGGACAGCATGGACCCTTGTGGCAGTTGAACATTATGGGATTGCACTCTCCTGAGTCAGCCATACTTTCAGCCGTTATCTTTAACGCTCTGGTCATTGTTGCCTTAATTCCTCTTGCCCTACGTGGTATCAAGTATCGGCCAATGAGTGCCGAGGCTTTGCTGTCGCGCAATCTTTTGATTTATGGCTTGGGCGGTCTCATTGTGCCATTTCCTGGAATTTGGCTCATAGATCAGATAGTCGTTTTAATGCGCCTGGCTCCTGCCACCTAAGAGGAATAAATGATGTTATCTCAAATTGCCCCTGCTATCAGATTAACCGTACTGCTGGCGATTGCTACGGGAATTATCTTTCCGTTCGTTATTACCGCAATTGCCCAGCTAATGCTTCCCCATCAATCAAATGGCTCTTTGATAGCCATTAACCAACAGACAGTTGGTTCTGAGCTTTTGGGACAGCTTTTTGTCAAGCCGGAATATTTTCACGGGCGCCCATCTGCCGCCGGATCCGGATATAGCGGCGAGTCCTCATCTGGTACCAACTATGGTCCAACATCTAAGAAACTCATTCTTGGCGGTGCTTCTTTTGCCGGCGTAAAACAATTGGCTGAAAACTATCGCAAAGAAAATAATTTAGGGACAGACATCCTGGTGCCTGTAGACGCCGTTACCCGATCATCATCAGGACTGGATCCTGATATCAGTCCGCAAAACGCCCTTTTGCAATCAGAAAGAGTCGCGCAAGCAAGAGGCATTAATTCAAATGCCGTGAATGAACTTATCAAGAGACATACTAACAACAGAGATTTGGGGTTGTTCGGTCAACCACGGGTTAATGTCTTACAATTGAATCTGGCACTGGATTCACTGAAACAAACGAAGCAATAGTAAGGCAATGGATCATATAAGGGACAAGCCTGAACAAATACTTGCCCGCATCAAGGAAGAAGAAGCTACCCAATCAAAAGGTAAGCTGAAAATATTCCTTGGTGCAGCAGCCGGAGTAGGCAAAACCTACACGATGCTGGAAGCAGCTCAAGAACTACTTAAAGATGGTATTGATGTTGTTGGTGGCGTCGTCGTTACCCATGGGCGTAAGGATACAGAAGAACTACTTGAGGAATTGGAAATTCTTCCTCAAAAGGTTTTGCCCTATAAAACAACGCAACTCTATGAATTTGATCTGGACCAAGCCTTACTGAGACGACCAACCACTATATTGATAGATGAATTGGCCCACACCAATGCACCTGGTTCAAGGCATGAAAAACGCTGGCAAGATGTGGAAGAACTTTTACAAGCCGGTATTAACGTCCTAACGACCGTCAATATTCAGCATTTGGAAAGTGTCAACGATTTAGTCACTCAAATAACCGGCATTAAAATGCTTGAGACGGTGCCGGATTCTATATTTGAAAGAGCAAATGAAGTTGAAGTAGTAGATCTGCCACCGGACGACCTTATTCAACGATTGAAAGAAGGCAAAGTTTACTTACCAGACAATGCCAAAACAGCGTTAAAACACTTTTTCAAAAAGGGCAATCTTATTGCCTTACGCGAATTGGCTTTGCGAGTAACTGCTGAACATGTTGACGCACAAATGCTTAAGTACCGTGAAACAAGCGCCATTCATGAGGTCTGGCCTGTCAGCGACCGCATTCTAGTATGCGTCGGTCCAAGCCCACTTTCTGCACGACTGGTAAGGGCAGCCAAGCGCCTGGCGGCAACATTGAAAGCAGAATGGATTGCAGCATATGTAGAAGTACCAGGGCACTCACCGACAGCCGACACAAAAAACAGACTAACTAGAACCCTACATATGGCCGAACGGCTTGGCGCGCAAACCATTCGATTGAACGGACGTAACGCTGCTGAAGAATTGGTCAAGTACGCACAAAAACGAAACGTTTCCAAAATAATCATTGGTAAACCAGCTCGAGAACGTTGGAGAGAAATTCTATTTGGATCCGTAGTTGATGATCTAATTAGACACAGCGGCAACATTGATGTATATGTCATAACCGGTGATAAGAGTCAAAGCGAGAAGCCTGCTGCAGATTTCGTCGCCACTCATTCAAAACCAAAGAATTATTTACTTTCGATGCTCTTTGTCGGCGCTGCCACTTTTGTTTCGTTTCTCTTATTTCGCCATATTTCGCCCATAAATTTAGCGATGATTTATCAGCTGGCTATTGTCATAGTAGCTCTCAGTCTTGGCCGTGGACCATCAATTTTGGCCGCCATTGCTAGTGTAGCTGCGTTTGATTTTTTCTTCATCCCACCGTACTTTACATTCGCTGTATCAGACACGGAGTACCTACTTACTTTCTTGGTAATGCTCATCGTTGGTTTGACACTAAGCACTCTAACATCAACGGTTAAACATCAAGCACTGCTTGCCAGAGACTTGGAACGTCAAACAGCTTCTCTTTACGCCATGACCAGAGAACAAGCCGCGGCAATTAGTACAAAACATGTGGTCGACATTTCTCTCAAGCATATTGCAGACGTCAGTGACGGAAAAATCGTCGGCTTTTTAGCTGACAAAAACCAGCATTTAGTGCAGGTATCGACAGCCTTACCCAGCTTTGACATCGATTCCAAAGAATTAGGAGTTGCCCAATGGGTTTTTCTCAATCAGCAGGCAGCCGGAGCTACAACGACAACACTTTCGGGCGCAAAAGCTCTCTATATGCCACTTATTGGGACCAGAGGCGCAATTGGCGTTATTGGCGTAATGGCCAATCCAGAAGATCGCTTTAGTGATCCTGATGAGAAACACCTGATTGAAACTTTTGTCAATCAGACAGCACTTGCTATCGAACGAGCTCAACTGAGTGAAGGTCAAATTGTTTAGCAGAACAGATATTAAACATTGGTTTTTTGAACGCGTTGGCGAGCAAAGCCAGCAAAAGGACAAGTGGTTTAATGTTATGTGTTTAACAGGGGTAGACTATTTTTCTTCTCTGGGTTTTGCTCCGGCAATGGCATTTCTCTTTGCCGGTGTTTTATCGCCATTTGCCACGCTACTCCTGGTAATTTTGAATCTGTTCGGAGCCTATCCAATGTACGCCAAGGTTGCCGAGCTTAGTCCCAATGGACAAGGCAGTGTAGCTTTGTTGCAGAAGCTTTTGCCAAGCTGGTGGGGCAAGCTACTAGTTATCACCTTGCTTGGCTTTGCATCAACCGGCTTTCTAATGACCATCACACTTTGTTCTTCTGATGCCGCAAAGCACGTGATTGAGAACCCATGGTCACCTGTCTGGCTGCAAAATCAGTTAGTCCTGACCGTATTCCTGGTGGCATTTTTAGGTGCCGTATTTCTCAAAGGGTTTAAAGATGCTATTTGGCTGGCCGTTATTCTTGCATGGTCTTTTCTATTCCTAACGGCTTGCGTATTTGCAGCGGCACTTAACGAAATTATTCACCACCCGCAGGTAATAACAAATTGGTACAACATGTTGTTTGGGACGTACACATCTATTTGGCAGATGGTTGCCATTTCATTGCTAGCATTTCCCAAACTTGCCTTAGGCATGTCCGGATTTGAAACCGGCGTGGCCGTTATGCCTCTTATCAAAGGAAGTGCAATGGACACTTCCGCCTATCCAGCCGGCAGAATTAGAAATACTAAGTATCTCCTTTTGACAGCTGCTATCATCATGTCCTTTTGTTTGCTCACCAGTTCATTTATAACAACTACGCTCATCCCGGCTCATGAATTTGCCGAGACTGGAAAAGCCAACGGCCGGGCATTAGCTTATCTAGCGCACGGGCTTCTTGGTCACGTATTCGGCACCGTGTACGATGTCAGCACGCTGTTAATTTTATGGTTTGCCGGAGCATCAGCAATGGCCGGTCTGCTAAACCTAATTCCCCGCTATCTACCGGTGTATGGTATGGCTCCTGAATGGGTGGCTGCCCTACGTCCACTAGTATTACTTATAACAGGCTTCTCTCTGCTGATTGTCTGGCACTTCAATGCCGACGTTGATGCTCAGGCTGGAGCATTTGCAACCGGCCTTTTAGTTTTTATGACATCTGCAGCATTGGCAGCAACTATTGCCAGTTGGAAAGTAAATCAAAAACAAGGATATTACTTCCTAATCGTAACTCTTGTCTTTGTTTATGCCACCATCAATATTATCCTTGAGCGGCCGGACGGCATTCAAATTGCCGGTGTGATTATCCTATTTATGATGTCCACCTCCATTTTGTCACGCTGCATAAGGTCTACCGAATTAAGAGTCGGCACAGTGAACTTTGATCGAAAATCACTTAGTTTTGTCGAGCAAATGCTAGAAGAACATCTTAGAGAGATTCGCCTACTGGCTCACCGTCCTGGGGGTAGCAGCTACGAACAAAAAGAACAAGAGTCACGCCAGATCCATAGCCTACAAGAAAACGAGGGCAACTTCATTTTTCTTGAGGTCACCCCTACAGATCCTTCCGAATTTCACGATAACACAATTAGTGTCACGGGACATAACATCGATGGACACAATGTCTGGCGATGCGACAGTGCAAGCGTGCCAAATGCTATTGCCGCCATACTGTTGACTTTGCGCAATAGAACAGGCCAAATTCCGCATGTCTACTTTGGCTGGACCGAAGGTCATCCACTAGCCTATGTGCTTAAGTATGTTCTCTGGGGAGAGGGAGAATCTGCTCCTCTAACCAGGGAAATTCTCCGTTCCGCAGAGCCAAATCCCAAAATGAGGCCTAGAGTACATGTGAGTTAGGCGCTCACATCTATACTTATTTTTTGTCTTTGTCCTTACTTGACTTAAAATCCAACGACGCGGAATTGATGCAGTAGCGCATACCTGTCGGTTGCGGCCCGTCAGTGAATAGATGTCCCAAGTGAGCACCGCAGTGACTACAGACAGCTTCATCTCTCACCATGCCATGCGAGCGATCTTCCTTAGTGGCAACTGAAGTTCCTTCAGCTTTTGTGAAACTTGGCCATCCAGTGCCGGAGTCAAATTTGTCCGTCGATTGAAATAGAAGCTCGCCGCAATTACTACAACGATACTCGCCTGTTTCATGATTGTTCCAATATTTACCGCTAAAGGGTGCTTCGGTAGCACTGCAGCGTGTCACTTCGTAAACATGCGGATCGAGTTTTTCCTTCCAGTAGCTGTCGGATTTCGCGCTCATATCTTTGTTGTCGGTCACAGTTTGCTCCTTCGCTTGCACACAGGATGTAATTCCAAAAACAACTATTAAAAACAGTGCTAGTAAATGCAGTTTCTTCATAGGTCCTCAAAAACAAACATTGCCATGTTTCTTGTAATAATCTTGATGATATTCCTCGGCTGGATAAAACTTGCCTGCAGCCTCAATTTTCGTGCTGATTGGTGCGTAAAAGTGTTTGGAACGTTCAAGTTCATCGACATACTTAAGTGCTGCAATCTTTTGCTCCGGAGTTGTATAGAAAATCATCGAACGATACTGAGTTCCAATATCAGGACCCTGCCTGTTCAGAGTAGTCGGATCATGTTTGTCAAAAAATACCATTAGGAGATTTTCGTAACTGGTTCTTTTGGGATCAAATACAACTTCTACAGTTTCAGCGTGCCCTGTCTTGTCTGTGCAAACTTGCTCGTAACTCGGATTGGTCATAGAACCACCACAATAGCCAACGCGAGTTTTTATGACGCCAGGCACCTTGCTAAACACATACTGCACTTTCCAAAAACAGCCAGCCGAAAATAAAGCCCGCTGATTCTCATCTGCAGCACTAGCTGCACTCTGGTTTAGAAGCAAAACTAAAAACAGTAAGAAACCGGCAATAAGTTGCATGATACCTCCTACCTGTTTATAACATTTCGGCAACTAGCGGACTTTAGCATACAGGATTAAATCAATGATTTTGCCGTCTTTAACCCCAGCTCGTTTCAGACAGGCTTCTCGCTCATAGCCGGCTTTTTCCAATACGCGCATAGAAGCCGGATTCCATTCAAACACGGATGCTTCCAACCGGCAAAGATTGTAGTTTTTGAAACAATAGTCGCTGAAAGCGGTAAGGGCTTCTGTGACTATCCCTCTTCCCCAATAGTTTTTGCCGAGCCAATAGCCAATTTCAGCAGTTAATCTGCGCACATCTTCGCGAATGCCGATGCCGATACCGCCAACAGGTTCGCCATCGACTTCGATAGCAAAGTTCATTGGCTTCTCTAGACGCAAGTTATATTCAATCCAGTCTCTGGAATCTTTTCTTGTATACGGATAAGGAAAACGATCAGTAAGGTTAATCCAAATATCCTTATCATTGGCATGAACAAGTACAGGCACTTCGTCCTGCCTGCGCCATTCTCTAATTGTCGAATTCTTTAGCCGAAGTTCCATGATTCGCTTCCCGGAGCTGCCTTGACTCGCTGTTTCAACAAGAACAAGCGCACCAAATTGATAGCCTCGCTTGCCGTACGCTCGCGAATCTCTGCTCTGGATAACTCCGGAGAAAACTGCAACTTCTTATCTGTTTGGAAATCTTCCGTAACTAAGGCTACATAGACAAGACCAACTGGTTTTTCAGGTGTTCCACCATCAGGTCCGGCAATTCCGGTAATGCCAACACCAATGTCAGCACTTGCAAGACGGCGTGCACCAGTGGCCATTGCATGGGCGCACTCAGGACTTACCGCACCCTTATGGTTGAGAATAAAGTCATGCACACCAAGCACTTCGCTTTTAGCTTCATTGGAATAAGTAACAAGATTCAGTTTGACGTATTTTGAACTGCCGGCAATATCCGTGAGACGCTTGCTGGCCAAACCGCCTGTGCAAGATTCAGCAAAAGCAATCGTCAATCCTTGTTCACTCAACATGCGGCCGACGACTGCTTCCAATGTGTCTTTGTCTGTACCGTAAACCAAAGTTCCGCTGCGAGATTTGATGTCGTCAATTACAGGTTGAGCCATCTTCTGAGCTTCTTCAACTGTCTTTGCTTTAGCAGTGACGCGCAAGCGACATTCGCCTCGTCCTGCCAGCGGCGCAACAGTTGGATTGGACATGTCCAACAAATCTCCAACCTGTTCAGCCAGAGCTGATTCACCAATACCATAGTGTTTCAAATCGCAAGACCAGATGACACCACCACTGTAATTTTGCTCTAGATATGGGCGTCCTGTTTGCTCCCACATAATTTCCATTTCACTCGGCACACCTGGGAAAGTCAAAATTACTCTTTCCAACTCAGGGTTTTTAATTCCTACTTGTTTCAAAAGCTGCGCATCGAGTTTCCAAATTATTCCCGGAGCAGTGCCAACAGGATTTGGAAGAATATCCGAACCATCCGGTCTTTTAGCCTGTTTGTCGTTCGACGGTGGCATAGGTAATCCGCGATTGGCAAAAATCTGCTGGATGTAGCGCGAAATTGTTTCATCAAAATAAAGCGGTCGCTGGAAAAACTCCGCAATACATTCAATAGTTAAATCATCAGCAGTTGGCCCAAGTCCACCTGTAGTGATTACAATTTCTGTTCTGTCCAAGGCAAACCTGAGCGCATCTTTGATGCGATCTTTGTTGTCACCGACAGTTGTATGCCACAAGCAGTCAATACCTAAATCAGCCAATTCCTGCGACAAGAATTGCGCGTTGGTATTCATAATTTGACCAAGCAGAAGCTCGGTGCCAATTGCCAGGATTTCTGCTCTCGCCATCACGTGTCCCCTTTTCCTTATTATCAACTTGCTGGCAACTAATTGTTCAATCTATGACCTTAGGCTTGATAAACTGAAATCATGGGATTGGGGGAACTCGAATGAAATTAAATATCGCCACATATGGCTTATCCCTTGTATTGGCCGCCCAACTAGCCATGCCCTGCGTGGCGGGTACCGAACCTGCTGTGAGTCCAGACAAATCAACTCAAGCTACTGCCAAGACAAATTCCAAAAGTAATTTCCGACTGCACATCGCACGCAAGACAAAGTTCGAACAGCCGGAACCTGACAAGCTGTTATTAGATTCCGGCGAAATAGTCATAGAAGCACTGCACTCCGGAGTCATTGCAACACCGCTATCGCAAATCTATGTGAGATCGGGAGCAGTTCTTCTTTGCCAAGTACAAGAAGGTATTGAATACGTCTATGTACTGGCTGACAACTCACCGCAATCAACTTCAGTGATTGTCAACAAGCGTCATGCAAAATTGGACCAGGGAGTTGAAGCGATTGTCTCCGATCACCAGGCCAATTACAAAGAGCTTGGCGGACCAGATGACATCGGGCATCGCGCAATGCGCATGCATATACTCGGCAACAACCGCTTCCTGTTGGTTTGCGAATATTCACTAATGGATGTTCTGCAACACAATCGGTTGCTACTAGGAATCAAAGACTCGGATTCAGCTGCTGATAAGGCATTATCCGAAAAACTCTTGAAGACCGTCGCCGTAATAACTTCGGTCACGGGCAGGCGCGGCTCTTATACAAACAGCGGTCGAGAGTAAGTAACAGCCTTAATGCTTATGCTAGCTGCGTCAGCTTGGCAAGGCCGTCTTCAGGCAACAACATGCCATGATGTCCGCCGCCGGCTGGTTTCGGCTCAGGAGCATTGACGTTGTAGGTAAAAATCGCAAATGCACCGATTGCCATGACAATGACAAAACAAACAAAGAAAAAAGTCAGCCATTTCAAAGAAGAATCGGCGTGATCACCTTCAGACATCCCGGTAAACTCCTAACAATTATGTGCGGCTACTATCATAAAACATAATAGCCATACGTATCTAGAGGCTTTTAATGGTCTTTAAAAGACTTTCGGTTGCCGCCAGGTTGTAGGCATCATCCGACAGCTGTAGCCCATATAGGACAAATGCCTTCTTTTGATCCGGATCTATGAGCGTAGCTACTATCCCTTGAGATTTATGGTCCTGAGAGTCAATGGTCTTGCCTATGATGTAAGGCACCGATTTACCACCAATCTGCAACGTGCCTTTGCTTTCCACCGAAACAAATCTGACATATGTTCCTGGAGTAGAAAAACCAATTTCGTATGAACTATCCAACAACTTTTGTGTGTTGCCGGTGTCCTGGCGGTACTTCATTAGAGTGAGATATTGTTTGTCGACGGGGTTATCGACTGCAACAATCGCAAATGGTTTCATCAATTTATTGCTGTAGCCGAACAAATACTTAAACCCCTTAGGCAACGGCTCAGAAAACTCAGCAATATCACTTACAGCTCGGCTAATCATTTGCGGATTCATTGATTCGTTAAAGACTTTTTGCGTAAATGCCACGCCGCAAATCGCGATAGTTGTTCCACCAACAATGGTAATAACTACCATTGCTACAAGAATTCTTGCCCAGAGAGGCAGTCTCTTTTCCGTCTCTTGTGTCATGCCTATCTCCAATTACTTTAAATGCTTTTCGTATGCAGCAACTGTGTTTGCTAAAAGCATTGCTACAGTCATCGGACCAACTCCGCCCGGAACAGGAGTAATTAGAGAAGCCACTTCGGCAGCGCCGGCAAATTCCACATCCCCAACTAATTGTGATTCGCCTGTGGGAGTTTCAATTCTGTTGATGCCTACATCAATAACAACCGCGCCTGGTTTTACCCATGATCCGCGCACCATATTTTCACGCCCGGCTGCAACAACCAAGACATCAGCGGATCGGCATACTTCGTCCAAATTTGCTGTTTTGCTGTGGCACATTGTCACCGTGGCATTCTTTTCTTGCAACATCAATGCAATTGGTTTGCCCACTAGATTAGAACGACCTACAACTACGGCATTTTTCCCTGACAAATTAACACCATAGCGTTCGAGTAAAACCATAATTCCTTTTGGTGTGCAGGGGCGCAATCCATCTTTGCCGGAAAAAAGCTGTCCGAGATTATATGGATGTAAACCATCGGCATCTTTATCAGGTGACAGCGCTTCAAGTACCTCATCGGTCGGCAAATGCTTGGGCAGAGGCAACTGAACTAGAATTCCATCAACGTTTTCATCGCTGTTTAATTTCTTGATGCAACTAAGCACTTCCGGCAGAGTTACATCCGCTGCGAACTGATGAAAAAAACTTTCAATGCCGGCTTTTTTACAAGCGGCAATTTTGTTTTTCACATAAACATGACTGGCTGGATTTTCGCCAATGAGTACGACTGCAAGTCCTGGTCGGCGCTTGCCTTGTTGAACAAAACCATCGACCTTGAGCCTCAGTTCTTCACGAACTAAATTGGCTACCTGCTTGCCATCTAGAATATTGCTGACATCGAGTGCGCTCATTTGAAACCCCGGTTAACCCTTACCGCTACGAGAATATTATGGCAGCGTAAAGCGCAAGAATCTTACAAGTCAGTCCAATGTTGAAAGCTTTTTTTCAAATCGAGAGCAATTTTTGCCTTGCCCTTATTTAAAAACACACCCGAACTGGCAACAACTTTGCCAATGGCTTTAAACGGGTTGTTATCTTTCCAGTGATTCCAAATTTCCTCGGGCAATGTGCCGACCAGTTCATAGTCTTCACCGCCATAAAAAGCCCATTCAAGAGGATCAACACCGGAAAGTTGTGCCACTTCTTTAGTTTGCTCGTGAATTGGTATATCTGATTGATTTACTTCTATACCCAAATCGCCATTTTGCGCTTGGCTAGCTCTAGCAATTTGAATTAAAGCATCGGCAAGTCCATCAGACGCATCCATCAGGCTGGCACGACCGGCAGTATTTCTCACAAGCGCCCAGGACTCACACAATCGTGGGGAGGGTTTTGTGTGCCTCTGCCAGACGTAGGGATATTTTTCCTGTGCAGCTTTATTTCCGCAGAGCGACAGTCCGGCAGCACTTGCGCCGAAGTCACCTGTTACAACAACAACATCTCCGACTTTGGCTCCGGATCGAGTCAAACAACCAGCTTCGTGGACATCACCCATGGCAGTTACATTAACAACCAAAACAGGTCCAGCTGTTAAATCGCCACCAACCACATTGGCTCTATATGTTTTTGCGCAGTCGATTAACGAAATCATCAATTCGCGAACAGATGATTTTTCAATATCCTTGGGCAATGTCAGGCTTACAACTAAATGTCTAGGGCGACCGGCCATTGCCGCAATGTCACTTAAATTAACAGCTGCCGCTTTCCAGCCAAGATTTCCATACCCGATTTCACTAGTTATAAAGTGCGTGCCCTCGACAAGTGCGTCGACGGTTACAAGCTGCCCGCCCGGCAAAATGGCACAATCGTCACCAATATGCTTATTGCCGGACCATTGTTTAATGTCTTCGACAAGCTGTTGTTCGCTAGTTAATGGGAATCTGGGAGCTGTCATCAATGCCTGCAATTGCCGTAGATGTTACAATCTGGAACTGTCACATGTCCAGGGAAAATCCAGACAAATTTCCAGAGAGAATAATTGAATGTTAGATATCGGAAGTTTAATAGCCAGTGTCATCCAGCTCGCATGCGGGCTAATTGTAATTTGGTGTCTGCTCAGCTGGTTTCCCAATATTCGCTGGTATGAACCGCCATTCAAGTGGTTGGATATGGCTGTCAAACCTATCGTTGAACCATTCAGAAGGCTTATCCCGCCAATTAGCGGCATAGACCTTTCTCCCATGATTGCCATTATTCTTCTTCAATTAGCCGGCAATCTAGTGCGACAATTACTTCCATAATCAAGACGTCTAGCAAAGGTTAACGCATGCTGACACGCAGAAATTTTTTGCTATCCTCTCTTGGGTTAGCGTTTTTCCCGGAATTTAGTATCCCGGCATACGCTCGAGCAAAGAAAAAGCCGGCAGCAAAAATCAAATCCGGACCGTACACGTTAGTCCGTCAAGCCTGGCCGCCGGCAATTGCACCGGATCACGTGGCCATCGTCGATCGTGGCTATACCTGCTTCGCCGATGAATTCGGTCACATTGCCATAGTCGAACTTAAAAAAGCCGACTCGGCTCGTGTTATAGGCGAATTAACAGGTCTTGGACGAAAGCTCATCGACTTCTGCGCAATTCCCCATCGTGCCTTTGCCATCGTCAGCAAAGAAGGCGAACAATCAGAAACTCGTTATGAGCTCTTATCAATCAGCTTGTCTCCGATGGATGAACCATATGTGGTATCAACTGTGCAGCTTGGACAATTCTCAGAGCCAACATGCATCGCAGCTAACTTAGACACGATAGTCATCGGTGGCGCCGGCGGCAAAGGCGAACACATAATTGCTTTCTTTGCCACAAACTTAAAACACGGCAAACTAGTCGAGCCGGCATTGCTGTCCACCCTAAAGACTGAGTCGCCTGTGAGCAGATTAGATCTGCAAGACAAGTCACTTATGGTTTTGCAAGGCGGAGATAATAGTCGACTTGATTTTGTTAACTTAGCTGACATCGCCTCGCCGGTTTTACACAAAGGCATACATCTATCCGGTCACTACACGGCATTCGCTCGCCAGAAGAATCTCATTTTGTTGGCCGGTAAAGAGCCAGGCAAACCAGAGTGCACCATGACACTGGTCAACATGGATATATCTCCACACAAGGTATCTTCATCACCAATACCAGACATGACCCGAGTCATTGATGTCGCAGCCCAACGCAATTGGTTTTTGGTGTTAGGTCAACAAAAATTCAATCCATGTGTACAGCCGGTCACATACAATCGCTCTTTGGAATTAATCGCCGGAGCAGCAATTCCATTGCCGGCGGGCAAATCAGGAATGACTTCCAAAGCGCGCTTATCCGTTAAAGACAATTACGGCTACATAGCTGCAGGAAGCGCCGGAGCAGAAATTATTTCATTCAACAAATCCGTCTGGCAGCACGTATTCACATTCTCCATTCCCCGCTTGCCTGCTTCCAGTGTTGCCGCCTGGGGAAATCTGGTTGTCTTAGGCGGAGCCGATCTCAAGGTCTACGACATCTCCAAACCGGAAAAGCCGACCATTGTCGGCGTCACCAAAGTTGACAGCACGGCAAAATCAATTGCCGGTGCGGGCAGTTACATCCTCTGCTTGAGCAAAGAATCGCTAACCTTACGCAAAATGGATTCAATTGATTCCACCGTTGCCGAGATCAAGGTAAACGGACAACAAGTCGCATTTGATACGGAAAAACAAAGAGGCTATGTCCTTTCTGCACAGTCGAAGAAAACAACGATTTATCCGATTCAAACATATTCAAACAGTCTGACACCGGAAAAATCATTTGACGTCGATGCAAACTACCGCCGACTATCAGCTGCCGGTGGTTATCTTCTACTCAGTGGATTACATGATGTAGCTCTCTACACAACTTCGGAAACACCAGAACTTGTGGGCACTCGTCATTTTGAAAATCTCGCTATTCGCGACATTGCCTTAAGCGATGAATATTCAGTTGCCGCAGCAATTGATTCCAACGACAGAGGCTTCTTGCTTATCATATCCAAAGAAGGAAAAGAACTTTCTCTTCTTGGCTCAACACCGTTGCCACATGACGCTGCCGCTGTAGCTGTTGCAAATCACAAAGCAGTTGTTGTCGGTAAATCCGCTGACGGCAAAGACATGGCATCAATAATTGACTTTACGACGCCATCAGCGCCCAAAGAAATTGCTTCTTTCCCGGTAGTTGATGCAGCATCAGCAATTGCTATCAAAGATAATTTAGCAATTGTTGTTGGTCGCGGATTAGAAATACTGAGTATGTAGCTCTCTAGCAGTACTTATTTCTTTTTCTCAGCCTTGTCAGCCTGGTTGAAAGGAATGTCAGCTGGAGCATACGGGTCGGCAACGATAATCTCACGCGGATCCGCATGAATATGATCCTGCATAAACTGCGGCAATTTCTTGGCAGCATTCTTAAAAATAATGACCGGCCTCTCAGCATTCGATAATTGTTCAGTTCTGAATGTCTCTTTGCTTTTCAAAAGTGGCGCGACTAATGAATGAATTTGAATGGTGGATTTATCAAAAGTAATTACTTCCTTGCCGTCGGTAACCTGATATACACTCTCAAGCAGCCCCGATTTACCCA
Source organism: Candidatus Obscuribacterales bacterium (assembly GCA_019744775.1). Lineage (NCBI taxonomy): Bacteria > Bacillati > Candidatus Melainabacteria > Candidatus Obscuribacterales > Candidatus Obscuribacterales bacterium. The sequence continues at coordinate 360,616 of JAIETZ010000003.1, read as the reverse complement.
TATCAATTGAGTCAACCTGCGAGTAACCTTTATTTACGACCTTATGCGAGTCATAATGAAATTTCTTGCCAAATGGTAATGGGACTTGAACCTTAATCGGCTTATTAGCGTCAGCATCTAATCTAGAGTGTGCAATTTTGCGGCAATAATCATAAATGTACGGCAGAAGCGTTTGAAACTTCCCATCAGTAGGAGGTTGCGGCAAATCGGCAGGCAACTTTTCCACTTTGGATAGATTTGCTTCCAGCGAAGCCTTGTTGCTGGACTCACAATCATTCTTGGATAAGCCTTCTGATCCAGATTCCAAATTGCGATGCTTGGCCACAAAAACTTCCTCAGCTGACTTAAGGCAAAACCGTGCTTAATATATACCCCAGGTCGAGCTTATTGGCACGTTAGATCTGGGTAGATAGATCTTGAATTATTAAACCCGCGGAGAAGCTTTAATTATGTCGACAGTCGAAAGCCGCACCAGGAAGAGGTTTCCCCGGATCACATCAGCCGCCTTTGAACATCCGGCTGACACGCAGGCACTGGAAGCCGTTAAGCGCATACCCATATTAGATAAAGTCTTTCGCAAATTAATGGAGCTGGGAATTGAGCGGGTTTTTCGCATTCAGCTGATGGGTCAAGCTATTCATGTCACACCCAAGCAGTGTCCCAAAATCTATCGCCTATTTAAAGAAGCAGCTGACATTTTGGACATGCATGAGCCGGATTTATTTCTAACCACAAATCCACAAGTCAACGCATTTACTTTCGGTGTGGAAAGACCGTTCATTGTTTTGCAATCAGCTCTCGTAGATCTTTTAGATGAAGAAGAATTGATGGCGGTACTAGGACACGAACTAGGACATGTAAAATGCGGACACGTTCTATATAGATCCATTGCTTATTTTCTAGGACAAATAGCCGGTCGCATTCTAGGATTAGGCGGCATGGCTTCTATGGGACTAGCAGTTGCATTATTTGAATGGTCGCGCAAATCGGAACTCTCCGCTGACAGAGCCGAATTGCTTGTCGTGCAAGATCCTGATGTCTGCTTGCGTTTGCACATGAAGCTGGCAGGTGGATCAAAAGCGGTTTTCTCTCAGACTGATCCACAAGAATTCTTGAGACAAGCGGACACTTATGAAGAACTCGATTATTCAACGCTGAATAAAGTCTACAAGCTGCTGCACGAACTATCACAAAGCCATCCATTGCCGGTCTATCGCGCCAAAGAAATCCAGAACTGGGCGCGCAGTAAGCAGTACCAGGAAATTCTCGCTGGTCGTTATCCTACAAGCGAGCCTACATCAGGCTTGCGCACATGCCCGCATTGCCAGTCGAAAATAAGTCCATCATTCTTCTTTTGTCCGGATTGTGGCAAAAGCGCCAGAACCTAGTGTTCCTCATCGCAAAGCTCATCGTCGTGATGATGGCGTTTTTCCTTGCCTTCCGCAAGTGAACAACCGCATGACGGACAAAACGGCTTGTCTTGATTGGCCGGCGCCTCGCACTTCGGACAAGTAAATCCGGAGGTTGGGTGATAGCCGGCTTTCGCTTGCGATTTTTGCGAAGCAGAAGCTGTCGGATCATTGGCAAGCTGCAGAGCTTCCAGCTCATCCTGCAAATCAGCGATTTCATCGTCGATGTCGGCAATTTCCTCTGTTCGCGACTTGAAATTCTCGTCAGTAATTTCCAGCTTGCGCTCATACTTATCAAATACCATGCGACCCAACTCGGTGAGAATGCCGCTCTTCCGTCTTTCCAGAGTGCGGATTTGGCTGTTAAGCGCATAGCTCTTCACCATTTCCTGCGAACGGCTCTGTACCTTCGTTATTTCCTTGCTAAGTCCGGTCACCAGTTCGTCGAAAATGCCCATTGTTTCTCTCCTAATGTCCTAGCTCTACTCTAATTTTACTCAGAAATACTAACCCTATTTCTTCCGCCTTCTTTCGCTTTGTAAAGCGCTTCATCAGCCTTTTGAAACAAAGTGTCGGGATCACTTGCATGTTTAGGGTAACATGCCACACCAATCGAAGCCGAAATATTACCAAAACCTACAATCAAACATTCGTTTATAAGCTTGCGCAGCCTCTCTGCTATTTGGCCGGCAAGTTCAATATCAGTATTGGGCAAAAGCAAACAGAACTCCTCACCACCATAGCGCGCAGGAATATCAATATTGCGACAAGACTGTTTCATCACTGTCGCCACTGACTTAATTGCTTCATCCCCTGCTTGGTGACCGTAATTGTCGTTTATCTTCTTCAAGAAGTCCAAGTCAACAACTATTAGAGAAAACGGCTCGCTATAGCGCTTGGCTCTCACGAATTCGCGCTCAAATTCATCCATAAATTTGCGGCGATTGTTAATGCCTGTCAGGCCATCCGTAACAGCTTGTCTTTCGCGCTCCGCATGCAACTGTGCATTTTCAATACCAACGGATAATTGGTCGGCAAGTGAACTTAAAAGCGATACGTCATCAATGTCCCACTCGCGCGGAATGACACAGTCCTGCAAACACAAAACAGCAAGCACCTGATCGCGCATCACAAGCGGCACAAGAAGCGCGGAACGATAATCCATTTCACGCAAAAGCTTCGAATGAATTTCTGAATCATTAGCTCTACCATCGTCAGTCAAATATTGCGGGACTTTCTTGACCAACGCCCCATGGATAAACTCAGTACCTTCAACTGTTTCCAACAAGACCTTAGCCGGCGACACATCCTCACGATGGTATTCGTAAACGTCTATGCGCTCGCCGTCCTTGATAAATCCCATGATAAGAGTCCGGCTGACTTGATAGGTCGAACCAATATTTTCAACCGCATCTTTCAAGACCTTTTCAATGTCCAGCGAACTGCGCACGGCATTACTTATTCGGTACAACAATCGCTCGCGATCCGTGTGCTTTGTTCGCAATGAATCTTTTAACATCACATCATGAATGAGCTGACGAGTTTGCTCTTCCATAGAAATAATTCTGTCTTCCAACTCTTCGTATCGGCGTCTTAGTCGTTCATTTTCTTTCGTTAACTCACTCAATTCCCAGGCGCGCTTCACTGCCATTGCAAATGGATAATCATCAAGCATTTGCTCAAAGTCATCAGCTTCGTAATGCAAATCGCCCGACATAATAATCGTGGCGCACAGAGCATCATCATCTTTTACATGATAGACATGCGTTGGCTGCAATTCAGGCGGAACATCAAAATCATCCGCATCAATTTCGATGACACCGGAATCTAGCTCATCTTCTTCCAAATTGAACTCTTCAACGAATTTAGCGAAACTCCCTTTCTTCTCGCCAAACGTAAACCTGTCAGAAAACTCCTCAAGATCCGGATCAAACACCAAAACAGCACAACTCTTGGGCGAGCCTAGCCCAAGAATAATTTCCGACATAATCGTTACGACCTCTTCTAAATCGGTCGACGACAAAAGCCGTACTTTGTCTCTCGTTGTATCGAGCCCGGAAGCCATGATAGTCCTTAACTTTCCGCACTTTTGATATACCCGATTTATCGCTCCGTCCTCGCATTCTGCTCGGACTTCGCTGCCGTCCGGCGTCCACGCTCCATTTCGGATTGCTCTGTCGCAATCCTACATTCTCGCTGTAGCTCGTGGTTGCCACGGCTGGCTTCGCTCTTTACACTTTTGTGACTCTGGTAATGAATTTGTTTCATGCTGATAAAACCAGGTAAAATGGTTAGCCGACGACCGGAATCTAACAAAAGTGGACACTTTGACTGACGAGAAACAGCAACAACTAAGCATGCAGCCAGCCCGCGGCACGCGAGATATACTGCCGGGGGAGACAGAGCTTTGGCAAAAGCTGGAAGAGCTTGCCCGTAAGACGCTGATGTCGGCTGGCTATAAGGAAATCCGCTTCCCTATATTCGAGCACACAGAGCTCTTCAAGCGCAGCGTGGGTGAGACTACGGACATTGTCGGTAAGGAAATGTATACCTTCAACGACAAATCGGACCGTTCGCTGACCTTGCGCCCCGAAGGCACAGCCAGTGCCGTTCGCGCTTATTTAAATTCCGGCTTGGGCAGACAGAGTCCGCCCATCAAACTCTTTTACATGGGACCATTTTTCCGTTACGAACGTATGCAAACCGGGCGTTATCGGCAGTTTCACCAACTGGGACTGGAAGCCTTCGGCAGCGCCGGCCCATTAATCGATGCCGAAGTAATTGTCGTAGCAGTGCAATTTCTCAAAGCAGCCGGACTAACGGATTTCGAAGTGCAGGTCAATTCCATAGGCTGCCCTGCTTGCAGACCGGCTTACCGTGAGCTTTTAAAGCAATCACTAAAAGAAAAACTGCCGAACTTGTGCGAAGACTGCCGCGACCGTTTCGACAGAAACCCGCTGCGCATGCTCGATTGCAAGGTCAAAGCGGATCAAGAGCAATACCAAGATGTACCCGCAGCGCTCGATCACCTCTGTGCCGATTGCGAAAGTCACTGGCAAGGCTTACTTGGATTGCTCAAAAAGTTCAATATCCCAATAGTCATTAACAAGCGCCTGGTAAGAGGTCTCGATTACTACACGCGGACGGTATTTGAAATTGTCTCTCACGACAAACGCCTGGGTGCTCAGTCAACTGTTGCAGCCGGCGGCAGATATGACAACCTTATCAAAACACTCGGTGGTCCCTCAACCGCAGCTGTCGGCTGGGGACTCGGACTTGAACGACTAACGCTACTTCTCGACAACCAAGACACGTCAAAAGTAGACGTCTATGTCGTGAGCACAAAAGCCGAAGTAGCTCTAGAAGTTGCTACCGCATTGCGTCAGGAAGGCATTTCTGCCGATCTTGATTACCCTGCAAATGGCTTTGAAAGCCGCTCTTTCACCAAACAATTGCAACAAGCCAACAAGCAAGGCTGCCCGCTTGTAGTGATTGCCGGCGACGATGAAATAGCGGCCAATGAACTGACATTGAAAGACATGCGCAATGGCAGTCAAATTCGCTTGCCACTAAGCGGATTAGCAAGCAAAATTAGAGAGCAACTTACCTGAGGTTCTAATGCCCTGGACTAATCTCAATCAGCCCACCACCCTGGAAAAAATAGTCGGCGGACTATGTTATCTGACATTCGGCTTGGCCGGATTGCTTTACATAATATTGGGCGGCAGGCGAGATCAGTCGGAATTTTTCCGTTTCCATTTCCTGCAATCAATAATGTTGGGCATTATCGGGCTAATTCTTGGTTGGACGAGCAGTATTTTTGTATCGCTCATCAGCACCATAATGATGACGCTAGCAAATTTTATACCGGCAATTTCGCAGCAATTAGTGGCTCAAGTTAGCGGCGGCGTGGCTTTGGGATTGGGCTACTTGATGAATGCCGGTGTTCTTCTTTTGTTATATGGGATGATCTTCTCATTTCTGGGTAAGTATGCAGAAATCCCTCTTATTTCGAACATCGTGCGCCAGCAAATGCGCTAATGTTGAAGCCAAGCAGACAAAGTGCCGTCAAAACACATAATTTCCATTGCTAATCAAAAGGGTGGAGTTGCAAAAACTACCACCACCGCATACCTGGGTGCAGCACTTTCTCGTTTGCACAGAAAAGTTCTGCTAATTGATTCTGATCCACAAGCAAATCTAACTTATTCTCTCGAGCTAAACGATGAGCAAAAGGAACATGCTCAGGACAATAGTCTTGCCACCATTTACGAATCCGGTGGCAGTTTAGCTGACTGCATACTTCCCATTCGCGATAACTTACATTTGGTACCGGCATCACCCGATTTAGTGATGACCGAAGTAGCTCTCGATACATCACCTGAAACTCTTTCCGGCAAGCCGGAATGTATTTTGTCCGATGCACTAAAACCAGTTGCAGCCAATTACGACTATATTCTCATTGATTGTCCACCCAGCCAGGGCATGCTCACGCTAAATGCGCTTTGCGCTTCTAACTGGATAGTCATTCCAACGATGGCATCAGTAATTAGTTTGACTGGTCTTGAGCGCATGCTTGAACAGGTGCACGAAATTGTGCATGGTGAGCCATCTCTCAATGAAGATCTCAAAATTCTAGGGGTGCTGATTACTCGCTTCAGGAAAGACCGCACCGTAGAAGTAGAATTAGAGCAAAGACTACGCACTCTCGAAGAGGACTTTGCCGTTTTTCGCACTGTAATCCCGGACAGAAGCCAATTTGAGCTGATGGGCGAATTACAAGCTCACACAGGAAGGCACCTGGTAGACCTATCAATGGTCAGCTATTCCCTGCTTCCCTACCTGACGTTGGCAATGGAACTCGAGAAGATGCTTAGCCAGAAGCAACCGGCTAAAAAGGGCGTCTAGTCCGGACTTGAAAAGCCAGCTAGAATAGAAATACTTACCATATCAGGACCGAGCGGTGGAATTGACACGAAACGAAGCAGGGCGGCATTGCCGTGTCATTAAGTCTAACCGGGGCAAGCTAAAAAGAGCCGCTCTGGCTATAGTTGCTTTAGCATCCTTAGTCTCTGCTAATCCAGTTTCGGCCGACAATTGGGCTGAAGCATACAACAAAGGCGTCACCCACTATCGCAATCAAGACTGGCCGGAAGCACTCGACGCATTTACCGAAGCGCGGGATTTAAATCCTAAAGATCCCCAAACACATAAGGCTCTCGCAATAGTAAACACCAGGTTGCACCGGTTCAATGAAGCGGAGACTGAATTGCAATCCCTAATTCAGTTGCAGGACACATTCGACAATCAAATGCTGCTGGCAGAACTATATCTCGGCATGGGCAAATATCCAAATGCGCTATCTATTTATCAAAGTGTATTGTCTAAAGACGACACAAATGCACAAGCATTGCTTGGCAGTGGTATCGCCAATGAAAGTATCGGCGATCTAGATGCATCCTTAGAGTACTATGAAAAAGTGATCGAATACTATCCCCGCAGCAAGCAAGCAGAAAATGCTAGAGCGCGCTTACCAAGAGTGTCCAAAGCACAAAAGGTCGAGCAGTCAAACAGATTCTTTCCATTCGAATCATCATTTGGTGAAGCTGGTTTAGGCTGGTGGAACCTACGCCGCATGCCATTGCATGTTTACATAGACAGCGGTGAAGGAGTAAGAGGCTATAGGAGCGAAATGCGCGATGTTATTTCCAAAGCGCTAAGCGCCTGGACATCAGCTTCCAACGACAACATTACATTCATCATCGACGGCACTGATCCCATTGCAGAATCGGCATGGAAAGAAATGGATGATGCGAAGCCGATGATTTTGCGTATGCAGGAAAATTTTGCGAATGTTCCACACGATCCAGTGCCGGCACAAATTCACATTCACTGGACAACAGATATGGCTAGGGCTCTTGGCTTAGCCTGGACAAGTAAAATTCGAGATGGCAATCCTGTATTATCCAAAGCCCACGTATGGATCACAACAGACAGACTAGCTGACAGTACTCCAATTCCCTCGCGCTCCTCTCCGGCATATGACACCATGTTTGATGAGCAAATTAGAATGCTCGAAGCAGTCGTAACGCACGAAATTGGCCACGTACTAGGCTTGCCACACCTTAGCAATCCAAATGACATGATGGCTGCCGGTATTTATGGATACAACGCCAAGGATTTGCAAGAACAAAAGCAATTAACATCCAGAGACACTCAGGCGCTCGCCGAACACTATAACAATTTCGAAGGAAATGGCTACCAATTGGTAAATCGGCAAGCCATGATGGACGAATCGATAAAATCCGACAACGAATCACCCAAGGAAGAGAAGGATGAAAAAGATAGCAGTCCTGGCATGGGAAACACTAATCCTTGGGGCGGTCTAAAGGGATCAGATACACCAGATGAAAAAGACAAAGAACCTTTGTCTCCCGACGAGAAAAAGGCAGAAGAAGAGAAAAAAATAGAGGAAGAGAAGAAGGCTGAGGACGACAAGAAAGCCGAGGACGACAAGAAAGCCGAAGACGAGAAAAAGGCTGAAGACGAGAAAAAGGCTGAAGAGAGGCCCAAAGCAGGTGCTGAAGACAAAAAAGACACAGATGCTAAAGAAGACGAGAAAAAAGCAGAAGAAGAGAAAAAATTAGAGGAAGAGAAGAAGGCCGAAGAAGAAAAGAAAGAAGCTGAAAAAGTCAAAGAAGAAGAAGAGGAAAAAGCAAAAGCCGAGGCTGAAAAAGATAAGGAAAAAGAATCAGAAGCAGGCGAAGAGTCTACAGCTGAAACCACGCACCATAGCTCCAAGCCAGGTGGCAAGCAAACAGGCTATCATCCGTTGAAGGAAGCAATGTTCTATCTCAACGCAAAACAGTACAACGAAGCACTTGCGATCTTGAACAAGTATCTAAAAGGGCATCATAACGACGCACAAGCGCTTTACTTAAGAGCTGTTGTTCATGTAATGCAGCGTGACTATCCTCTAGCTGCTGCGGACTACAAAGAAGTCATCAGAATCTATCCAAATTCGGACTTATCGAGAAAGGCAACTGACGGACTTAAGAAAATTAGTTTTTAGAATTATCTTTGCCGTACAATATACATATTCAATAATCACAATATTACTGACGGCGCACTGCGGATGATATTGGGCAAAAAACCAGCATGCAAGTTAGGGTTAGTTGTAAAAGCAGCAATACTGCTCTTGGCACAATTACCCCTCTGCGACTTGACAGCTTCACCGGCCGCAGCGCAAGTAGAAAAAGATTGGGGACTGTGGTCTCCCATATATTTCAACGCGCCTATCCGCAAACGCTGGTGGGGTTATCTCGAACTCAATCCGCGCATAAACAACAATGTGCAGCGATTTGATCAGTTGCTCGTGAGACCGGCAATTGGTTTTCGATTTCTTCGAAACGGTTATGTCTACAACGGATTTTGTTGGATTAGTAATTACAACATACCAGGCAGAATACCAGCTAATGAATATCGTATTTTTCAGCAAGCCTTGTTCAATAATGAGTGGAATACTCGAGTAGGCAAATTTGTAATTACCAATAGAACACGCTTAGAAGAAAGGCTCTCCGACTTTGTAAACGGTTGCGCTATTAGAGCTCGTCATCAAGTTCGCGGCACATATACGATAGGCAAGACTAATTGGTATCTGGCCGGCTCAAACGAATTATTCATCAATCTCAACTCCTTACAGACAGACATAAAATCCGGATTTGATCAGAACCGTCTTTATGCCGGCGTTGGGCGCAACATTAGCAAACACACAAGCGTTGAACTCGGCTATCAGTGGCAATACGTTAACCGCATTGACCCAGTTGATGATCTCGGTCGCAGTTCCGTCATGGTTCAAATCTTCAACAACTGGTATTGACCGCTTCAGCGCGAGAAAGAAAGTTGGTTAGTCCGACTGGATCATTTGTAATCACGCCATCAACTTCAATTGCTAAAGCAAAAGCCCATTCTCTTATTTTGTTCAATGTCCACGTGTTGACTGGCATAGAAGCAGCATGCGCTACTTGCACACACTCTTTGCGCAAGTTTCCAAAACCTGGGTGCCAGACATTTGCACCTACCTGTTTGGCATAACCGACTAAATCCAAAAAGTAAGCATCAGCCAACAAAGCCAACTTCTGCTTCGGTGCTTTTTCATGAACACGTTTGAGCAGAGGATGATCAAAAGAACTAATTACGACAGTGTCAGGATATTTGTACTGCGATAGCAAATCCAACACATCATCTTCGATACCGGGATATTCAACAGGAGCATTTTTGATTTCCAAATGAAGCGTAAGTTTGCCTTGCAGAAGTTCAAGCACTTCTTCAAGCAATGGAATTTTTTCAGAGGCAAATTCTGCGGAAAACCAAGAACCGGCAGAGAGCCTCTGCAGTTCCGGATACGTAATATCTTTTATGTAGCCGGCGCCGTTTGTTGTTCGCGAAATCTCAACATCATGAATAACAACAAGCTCGCCCGTTGCGCAACGTTGGACGTCCAATTCAATGCCATCGACTCCAGACTCAAGGCTACGCTTAAAAGCTGCCAGAGTATTTTCCGGTGCCCACTCACAACCGCCTCGGTGGGCAATTACTTTTGGTTTGATTGGTATTGCGCTCATGCGATATCGACTGTCCTTTGTACGGGAAAGAGACCAAGCTTTAGAGTACATTCAAGTTTCGGTGGTTTAACAGTTGCCTTCTGCAGAGCTGCTTCTAGTCCGTTTTCCACAAAACTCAAACCAGAAACATTTTTTAGCGATACGGATCCACGCTGATTCTCAATTTCAAATTGCACTACATGCTTTTTCTTGACGATATAACCTTGCCAGGGATCTGATTCAGCTTCTTCATTGACTAACTGAATGATGTTGCCCTTGCGCACAACTTTCTCAAGTCCCTCTGAAAGAATTCGCACCAAACCAGGCATTTTTTCAGCATCACCGAAAATAGCAGCTAATACTCTATTGGCCAACTCTCCGGGTAGCGGCGGCTCTTCAGGAAGCTGATGCATGAAGTTAACTACAGAAGAGAATTCATCATCGGACGATTCCAACAAGTCTTTGCCGCGCTTTACCAACTCTTCTTCAGTCAGTGGATAATCTGTCGTCATTTGACACCATCAAAAACTCAATACGAGAAGATCATAGCGAGAAGCGTTCTAAATTCTGCTTAATGACAACCATTTGATCGCTCAAGACTGCATAAGTTAGTGGAAAATATGCCCATGACTTCTTTGCCGAACGAAAAAATCGTAGCAATACTGCCGGCACGCTGGGGATCAACTCGTTTGCCTGGCAAACCCCTCATTGATATCGGCGGCATGCCGCTAATCGAGCGCGTTTACCGTCAAGTTATGCAGTGCAAACTTGTCAACGAAGTACTTGTAGCAACCGATGACCAACGCATTTTAAGCACCGTCACTGCCTTCGGCGGCAAAGCAGTGCTCACACGCAGCGATCACCATTCAGGCACAGACAGACTGGCTGAAGTAGTGGCAAAACGCAAGGACATTACAATTGCCGTCAATGTGCAAGGCGACGAACCCTGCATTGATCCTCAAGCAGTTGACCAAGCCATAGAGCCTATGCTTGAAGATCAATCTATTCAAATGGCAACAATTGCCTGTCCTATTTCCGACAATTCCGCAGTTCAGAACAAAAACATTGTCAAAGTTGTCGTAGATAAGAACAACTTCGCCCTCTACTTTTCACGAGCGGCAATTCCGTTTGTAAGAGAAGGACAAACACGGTCTCATTTGCATCATGCCGGATTGTACGTATATCGACGCAATACCTTGCTGAGCATATCTCAGATGCCCCCCAGCCGGCTTGAACTGGCCGAATCGCTTGAACAGCTAAGGGCCCTGGAAAATGGCATTGCCATTAAGGTAATTCAGACAAATTACAGACCCCAAGAGGTTAATGTAGCGACCGATGTTGAAGCAGTCGTTGCATTTTTAAGCAAGCCACAAGCTTTTCCACTATAATTTGAATTGACAAGTCCAGGCATTTAATTGGGAGAGCTACAGTGAAAGCACATCTGGCTGGAATACTCGCAGCTTCATTTTTAATCTCAACCGCTACGGCAGATGCCGCGCGGCAAGACTCTCACAGCCCACGCTTCGCGCCTGCACCATCCGTGGTGCCAATGCACGCAATTGAGCCGAAAAATGTTCCGGACTTTGCTGATGATGCCAGCGCCACTCGGGCTTTAAACGGCACAAGCTCATCCAAAACAGCATTGCAATCAAGTCTTGAGTCAACCACATTGCCTGTGCAAACAAAACTGAAGCTAGTCGTTGAGCAAGTAATTGACGCTCGCCAAAGCAAACCCGGCGACATCTTCGAAGGGCACTGCAAAGAAGATCTCTTTGTCGGACGCAGTTTATTATTGCCGAGAGGCAGTCTTGTTAGAGGTCGCGTTGTCGAAGTATCGAAACCACGTCTAATTAGCCGCGCCGGAAAAATTGGTTTAAGACTTGAACAAATTGTCACACCAACAGGTGAAGTTATTCCTCTTGATGCCGCTCTAGAATTTCAAAAGGGCGTAACCAACACTAAAGGTGAGTTAGATCCCGGTACCAACTTCGGCACTCGTGTCGGTGGCGGTGTTAAATCAGTAACCGGCATGAATTCGCAAGGAGCCGCACGCGGTGCATTAGTAGCAGCCAACATTGCTACCCTTGGTGCACCGGCTGTTGCAACACTGATCGGCGGATCAGCGATTGCTTTGTTCCGCTCAGGCGACGACATTAGCCTCATGCCTGGTCAAGAAATTGAAATCATGCTCACCAACGAACTCGGCGTGCAATTGAACTAATTTACTTACTTCAGCAAATCGCTTATTTCGTAACAGACTTCAGTGTTGAAACTTGTGTGTGCGCCGGCATTACGTGCTTAGCTTGATATGTTTTGCCACGAATTTGTTGACGTAAAAGTCCCAAATTCTTCTCGAACATTTCGTTAGTAGGATCAAGAGCCAAAGCATGCAGGAATGCTTCGTGAGCTTCCTCTAGATAGTCACGACACTGGTAGATGACACCCATGTTGTTGTAGACCATGGCATTGTTAGGCGACAACTTCAAACACATTTTGTATTCGGTAAGCGCTTCTTCATAGCGTCCGGCGCGCACCAAAACATTTGCCAGGTTGTAATGCCCTTCAACGGAGCGATAGTTGATTGCAATTGCCTTGCGCAATTCCCACTCAGCATCTTTCAACTGATTTTTCTTTGCCAACATACTTCCAAGGTTGACATGGGCATCGACTAATTCCGGCTTAACTTCAACTAGCTGGCGATACTTGGCAATTGCCTGATCGTCTTTTCCACTAAGCACATACAAAAGCGCCTGCTGTCCCCAGGCTTCGTAATAATTGGGGTTTAATTCGAGAGCGGCATCTAATTGCTTCTGTGCCTCTTGATAGCGTTTTTCCTTGATGAAGGTCATCGCTTGCTTCAAATGCGGTGCCGGATCAAGCTTTTCGGGATGCAGCGCCTTCAATTCTTCGGCCGAAGCTGCTGTCATGAAGAAAGAAAGCAGTGTACAACCGGCGACGCTCAACAAGACTGGCAAATGGTTTTTTCGATTCATCTCTAGATATCTTGACGAGTTAAAACGTATTTACAGTGAGAATATTACCTAAGGTATCAGCTTAAAACAACTGAGTAATTGGGTATAGCAAAAGCGTAACGGCTCTTAATGCCAAGACGATATAATTACTTCCCGTGCCGCTTTACGGCTCGTTATCCCTTTGTCAGAAAACTTATGCGTTTATTTCAAGAACATAATTACCCAGGAAAATTGATCGTCGTCGAAGGCGTCGATGGTTCCGGAAAATCAACTCAGCTTAGCTTGCTCAGAAATTGGCTGGAATCTCGCGGACATAGCGTGATTTTCACCGAATGGAATTCATCCAAGTTAATTTCCAAAACTATCAAGCAAGCTAAGCGTAGCAACAGCTTAATTCCCGTAACTTTCAGCATCTTGCACGCTACAGACTTTGCTGATCGTTTGGAGAACATCATTATCCCTGCGCTAAAGGCAGGGCTGATTGTTCTAGCCGACCGCTATTGCTTCACGGCCTTTGCCCGTGACGTTGCTCGCGGCGTGGACAAAGATTGGGTACGCAACCTTTACGGATTTGCCATTCGTCCCAATGGCGCATTTTATTTCCAGGTGCCGGTGGAAGTTTCGCTGCAACGCATCGCTAACAGCCGCCTGCCCGGATTTTACGAAGCTGGTATGGATGTCGGCTTGTCACCGGACCCGAAAGAGTCATACCAAATGTTTCAATCAATAATCATCAACGAATACGACAAGATGATTTCAGAATTTGGATTCCACTCAATGCCTGCTACGCGGCCGATTCACGAACAGCAAATGCTTTTCCGTGAACAAGCTGCAAAAGTATTGGGCATATAGGCTTTAGAGGATTGAATTGTGGCTCACGCATATCCCGGTAAGTTAATTGTTTTAGAAGGCACGGACGGTGTTGGACGTTCAACTCACGCCGAAATGTTGCAGAACTGGTTAGCCGTCGAAGGCTACGGCGCTGTAATGACCGAATGGAAATCATCAGAATTAATTTCCACAGCTATCGACAAAGCAAAGTCAAAAAATGCTTTGAACACCATTACCTTCTCGCTGCTCTACGCAACAGACTTGGCAGATCGATTGCACAACATAATCGTGCCGGCATTGCGCGCAGGTTTAATTGTTATTGCAGACCGCTACTACTACACAGCCTTTGCTCGTGACGTTGTTCGCGGAGCCGACCAAGCATGGGTACGCAAACTATACGGCTTTGCCGTAGAACCCGATCTCGTCTTCTATTTGAAGATGCCTCTTGAAGGTCTCTTGAAGCGAATCATCACCACTCGCGGCGGCTTAGACTTCTACGAATCCGGTCGCGACATTGGTATGTCCACGGACTTGTATCAATCTTTCAAACTCTATCAGTCGAAGATTCTGCAAGAGTACGACCACATGGTCGACGAATACAACTTCAAAGTCTTGGGCGCTGATGATCCAATCGAAACGGTGCAGAAACACCTGCGCAACGAATTGAAGCCATTGTTGATGGAAACACACTCCAGCATCGAATCAATGAGCAGCAAACCAGGTCGTTTGAATATCTCGGCTTAGGTGGCATACAACAGTGAAAGCGAAGGATTGCGACAGAGCAATCCGTAGCGAAGCGTGGAATGCCGGACGGCAAGCGAAGGTGAAGCGGAGCGAAACCGGAGCAATATTAGTTCGTATCTAAGATCAAAGTAACGGGCCCATCGTTGACCAGCTCGACTTTCATGTCGGCCGCGAAAATGCCTTTTTGCACTGGAACATCTAGTTGTTCCAGGCAAGTACAGAAGTGCTCGTATAGGCGGTTAGCTTGATCCGGCGGCGCTGCTGACGTGAATGCCGGGCGGCGTCCCTTCTTCCACTCAGCCATCAGCGTGAACTGGGAGACGACTAAGGCTCCGCCGCCAACGTCCTTGAGCGAGAGATTCATCTTGCCGTTCTCATCACCAAAGATGCGCATATCGGCAATCTTGCCTGCCAAATAGGAACACTCGGATTCGCTGTCTTCGGGCTGTACTCCAAGAAGAATGACTAAGCCATGTCCTACCTGCCCAACCACCTTCTGATCGACAGTCACAGAACCTTTCGATACTCTCTGTAATACTGCTTTCACTGTCAGTTCCTTCCCCGCACGGCGTTTCCAGCGCTCTGAACCACATTTAACCTCAAGGGCTTAATGGCAAGCCGAAGTATGTTACCATTCAAATTGTCAGGAATGTCCCTGTCCACTTAACGCGGGGTGGAGCAGTCCGGTAGCTCGTTGGGCTCATAACCCAAAGGTCGTAAGTTCAAATCTTACCCCCGCAACCAAGTACCCAGAAAGACTAGGTTAAAGACCTGGTCTTTTTGCTAACAAGCAACAGCGAGAACGCAGCGTCGCGAGGAGCGATGCAAGGAGACGACACTAAATGTGTCGTCGGATGGAGCGTGGGTTGCCGGATGGCAGCGGAGGTGGAGCGAAGCAAGGAGACAACCCAGTGGGTTGTCTGACCGGAGCGATTAAGAACAAAAAAGCCCGGTCGCTGACCGGGCTTTTTTGCTAATTGGAGCGGGTGAGGGGAATCGAACCCCTGTATGAAGCTTGGAAGGCTGCCGTTCTACCATTGAACTACACCCGCATTCAAGCGCTGCATCACATACTATCACAGGCTGCAATCACTAAATTTCGGTCAAGAAAAGCCTCATCTAAGCCCGCAGTATGCGACAATTAACCTTCTTGACATTGAATGGGGTCTAGCCCCCGAAGAGGCTTTGGCATGGCACAGCCTAAAGACCTGGAAATTCAGTATTACGCACTTTTGCGTGAGCAATCAGGGACGTCTACGGAGTCTATTCAGACCGTTGCTCAAACTGCCGGCGATCTTTATCAAGAATTAGCACAACGGCATGGCTTTTCTTTGCGAATGGATCAATTGCGGGTTGCTGTTAACGAACAGTTTGCAAGTTGGGACAAACAACTTCAACACAAAGACACCGTGGTTTTCATTCCACCCGTGGCCGGTGGTTAACATGTTCAAGTTATCAAAAACAACAATTGAAATAGAACCATTAAAGTCCGCCTTGTCTGATCCTCGTGCCGGTGCTCTTACGACATTTGAGGGCTGGGTACGCAACCACAACGAAGGACACGATGTGACATTGCTTGAATATGAGGCAATGGAATCTTTGGCAATAACTGAAGCCGAACGCATCATAACCGAAGCCAAAGAAAAGTTTTCTATCTACGACGCAATCTGTGTGCACCGAAAAGGTGCTCTACAAATTGGCGATCTTGCCGTTTGGCTTGGTGTTACTGCCGCACACCGCGGTGAGGCATTTGATGCTTGCCGATACATCATCGACGAGATAAAAACACGTCTGCCGATATGGAAAAAAGAACACTACAAAAATGGAACTTCCGGCTGGGTCAATTGCCAATGCTCACATCCAGCCGAGGTAGGCACGCATGAATAAGCTCGTCGACACCTTCGGCCGAAAACATACTTATCTGCGCATTTCTGTTACTGATCGCTGCAATTTGAGATGCTCCTATTGCATGCCTCCTGAAGGTCTTAACTGGAAAGAAAAAAGTGAAATTCTCACGTATGAGGAAATCATTCGTATAGCTCGTGTTTTTGTTGATCTCGGCATTACAAAAATTCGACTAACTGGCGGCGAGCCGTTAGTCCGCAAAGACTTGCATGTATTGATTGAACATCTGTCTCAATTAAAAGGCATCCAGACAATTGCAATGACAACAAATGCAGTTTTGCTGTCACAGCAAGCACCTGCCCTGAAAGCTGCCGGCTTGACTGCTTTGAATATTAGCCTAGACACCCTACAAAAGGCTCGCTTCACCGAAATAACCAAGCGCGATGACTATGACAATGTAATGCGCGGGATTAGTGCAGCACTTGATTCCGGATTTGCTCCACTCAAGTTGAATGTCGTCGTCATCAAAGGGTTCAATAACGATGAGTTGATCGACATTGTGAATTGGGCAAAGGACAAACCAATAAATGTTCGCTTCATTGAATATATGCCTTTCAAGGACAATCATTGGCAGCCTGAAGGCGTATTTTCTTACGCTGAAATGCGCGAGCAGCTAGAACAGCAATTCACCCTTACCCTACTAGAAGTAGAACACGGGGCAGTCGCTAAAGACTTTGCTATTGAAGGACATATTGGAACGGTGAGCTTTGTTACATCAATGACGGAAAGTTTCTGTCATACATGCAACAGGCTGCGTCTGACGGCAGACGGTTCCGTTAAGTCGTGCTTGTTCTACTTACCTGAAGTAAATCTTCGCGACGTTTTACGTAGAGGCATTACCGACGAAGATTTAGCTCTCATGATTCAATCAGCAGTCCTGATGAAACCAGAAGCTCATCCTCCGATGGAAGAGTTGGCTAGTGTGGCTAATAGATCAATGATTGAAATTGGTGGATAACCGGAGATAACCATGCGTGACGTTTCAGCAAAAGTAAAAACATTGAGGACTGCTACGGCAAAATCCATCCTCAAAGTAAGTCCAACCACAATTCAGATGATCAAAGACGGTAAGATTCCAAAAGGAGATCCGCTACCGGTGGCAAAAGTCGCTGCAATCCAAGCGGCAAAAAACACCAGTCAAATTATTCCTTACTGTCATCCACTACCGATTGACTATGTAGGAGTGGAGTTCAATCTGAACAAAGACTCAATTGAAATCTCTGCCACAGTCAAAGCCGTTTATAAAACCGGCGTCGAAATGGAAGCCCTTACAGCTGCTTCTGTCGCTGCGCTCACAATTTACGACATGACAAAAATGCTTGATGAGGCAATGGAAATATCCAGCACCGTGCTCGTCAACAAAACAGGCGGCAAGTCGGATTTTAGGCAGAAAGTATCTGGATTAAAAGCAGCGGTTCTGGTTATGTCCGACACTATTGCCGCCGGCAAGAAGAGCGACCAGTCTGGACAGGTAATCGTTGATCGTTTGAAAAACGAGGGACTGGACGTCGTTGACTATCAGGTCATTTCCGATGATCCACAAGGCATTGCAGCAGCGATAAACGAATACGCAGACGACAAGAAAGTAGATTTGATCGTCACTACTGGCGGCACAGGTACAAGCCCGCGTGACAATACCCCACAAGCATTGGTTGATCTTTTAGATCGCGAAATCCCTGGGATTGCCGAGACTATGCGAGCATATGGACAAGAGCGTACACCGTATTCCATGCTTTCGCGTTCTATCGCCGGCACGCGCGGCTCAACTTTGATAATTGCCCTGCCTGGCTCTCAGGGTGGCGTCAAAGATTCTCTCGACGCAATATTTCCCGCAGTAGTTCATGTCTTCAAAATGCTGCGCGGCGCAAATCACGACGCAAAGAACTAGCCTTCACTCAATATGATTACATTCGACGAAGCTCTCCAACAAATTCTCTCGAACGTGCCCTTGATGCCGGCAAAGCGTCTCACATTGGAGACTCTGCCGGGCTTCGTTATAGCTGAACCAGTTGTCGCCAATTTCGATATGCCGCTTTTCGATAATTCCGCCGTTGATGGCTTTGGTGTGCTCAGCAACACAACACAATCAGCGAGTGATACTGCGCCATGCAAGTTAACTCTACAGGCAACTATCCAAGCAGGCGACCACGCTAATTACACGCTTAACGAAAACAGCGCATTGAAGATACTGACTGGCGCACCGGTGCCGGCAAGCGTCGATGCAGTTGTGATGAAAGAATTTACCGAAGAATGCAACGGCTCAGTACTTATCAAACAGTCTGCTTCTCCGGGCATGAATATTCGCCGTAAGGGTGAGGAGTTTCGTGCAGGTCAAACTGTATTAGAATCAGGTATGCTCGCCAACGCTTCGGTGATTGGACTTCTGGCGACACTAGGTTATTCTTCATTTTCTGCTTACAAGAAACCAACTGTGGCAGTTATGTCTACAGGCAACGAGCTTGTGCAGCCTGGTCAATCTCTCAAGCCTGGACAAATTTACGATTCCAATTCCTTTGCTTTAGCTACCGCCTTGAATTCATTAGGATTGTTGGGCGTAGAAAAGCTGCACGCTAAAGATGATCCTGACTCGACGCGTAAAACACTCCAAAAAGCATTGCAAGCCGATGTAGTAATTTCTTGCGGCGGTGTCTCCGTTGGTGATTATGACTTTGTCAAAGACATAGCTGAGGCTATGGGTATAAAAACCATTTTCTGGAGAATTGCTATTAAGCCAGGCAAGCCGGTTTATTTCGGGATTCTCGATAACGGCAATGCACAAAGAAAGCTCATCTTCGGGCTTCCAGGCAATCCCGTGTCAGCTCTTGTGACTTTCCATCAGTTGGTTAAACCAGCTTTGCTGAAAATGATGGGACTCAACTATCAACCACTTAAGCTAACGGCAAAGTTAACAGCTCCACTCAAAAAACAAGCCGGTCGCATGGAGTTTGTCCGCGGCAGACTGGCATCCGAATCGGGTCAACTTGTGGTCAGCCCCGCCAAAGGACAAGACTCGCACATGATGGGCGGCATCGCCAAAGCTGATTGTCTAATTTACTTCCCGCTTGAGGCTCAGGTGCTCAATGCCGGAGACATAGTTACTGTCGAACAACTTAATTGGACTCTCTAATCAGACAATTAATGTCCAAAATCGCCTGATGCCTGGCTAGTAATAATAGCCAGTGCAACAGAGGACTATTACCATGCCATGTTTTGACCGTCAGACAACCAAGCTCACGAATCTAGAGTCAACTTCAACCGACAACGTCAGGCAGGGTCAATTTGGTAATGCGTCGTCTTACAAGGACCAAGTCTCTGCGTTACGCAAAGATGACCAATTAAAAGAGTCGACTTACTCATTTATGTTGGCCCAAGCAGCCGACGATGTTTGCTATCCAACCGATGCTGACCATGCATTCGACAAATTTAGAATCTGCATTGAAACGAGTACACTGCGCAAAGCACTAAAAAGCAAAGATGCCGATGAAATCAAAGATGCATGCGATGAAATCAATAGCAATGAAGATGCATGGGATGTGCATAGCCGACTAACTTCGGATGAGCAGTTGAAAGTAGAACTTCTGTATTTGACAGACAAATCAGGAAAACCGGTTGAAAGGCTGATACCTAAAAAACAAAAGAAAGCACACTAATTCATACACGTTTTCGTGTAAGTAGAAGAGGGAATTTACTTCAACTCCATCACTATCTATACTTCAATTACTAGCTATCTGGGGGATTTTCCGTAATGCGGAGAACCTCAAATGTCCCCCAAAGAAAGATACTGGCATTTATTTGATAGTGATCTAAAAATGAAATCACTGCCGAAAGGCTTTACTGATCAGGCAGGTCTATTTGATCAAGAGGCATACAACGTCAGACAAGAACTCGCTAGTTTTCATGAAATACCTGCCGATTTTCCGGATGGTATTCAACTTAGTAAGCAAGATACAGCACGAATCGACAAAGAAGCTCAAGATATTCATTGGGCACTTAATTACCCGTCCTTTTCCCAAGTAGAATCTTGCTGCCGGCTAATCAATAGAAATGGTGATGCCTGCCTCGTCTACAATCGTCTACCCAGAATAGACCAGGAAAGACTGCAACTTCAAGTTGTCGGCAATTTGATTGGCAAACCAACTTACACTCTGGAAAGAAAAGACATCTTTCCGGGACGTTACACCATGGACATCCCATTCCGACCAAGCAACCCAACAATCTAAGTTATTTAGACTCAATCTGAATCAGTGGATTGTCTTTTTCAACGGCTTCTGATTGCAAAGCCTGCTTATCTGATTCAAGGTCTTTCAAGTAAGCATCCCAGAAATCAGTGCTGACAAGCTCGATTGCATCGAGCATTTTTTGATGGTCGCCGCTTTCCATTGGTCCAAAGAATTTGGCTAGTCGGCCTGTAGTCGTTAGTGCGCCGAGTTGCTCTTTGCGCTTTTGGATGCGGTTGGCAATTCGCTTGCCAACAATTGGGCCCTTAGATTTTGAAGCATCCTCTCTTTGTCCGACACCAGCAAAGGTCAAATGATTAGCACCTTTAATGTCCACAAGGTACTTGTTTCCCGCGGGGCTATCCAAATATGGCGCACGTCTGTCTTTCGGCATCGTCCAACCAGTTTGATCAAGACTGCCTGTCATAAACATTGCCGGTCCATGAAGACCTTTCCAAGAAAATTTGTTGTCAAAGCCAAAATCACGAGGTCTGTGCTTTATGCCTTGAGGCGATATAACGAGTATTGCCGCCACTCGACCATCATATGGATTCTTAACCTTAGCAGAAGCAATTTTAGGCACTGTTGCACCACCCAACAGCATAGAGGTGAATGCCCCATATGAATGTCCGCCCAAACCAACATGCGACGTATCCATCACGGCAGGAATTGATGTTTGTATCGATTGAAGCGAGGAAAGAATCAACTTAATGTCAGCCACGCGATTCGCCCAACCGGAGTAATCTGTTGGCAGCACTCTCAAGGTAGACATTAGAGTCTGAAACAACTGCTCTTTATTTGCTGTATTGGTAATTGCATCGGCATGCGATGGCTGAATACAAACAAAACCATTCTTAACCCAATAACTGATCAGGTACCTATATCCATCCTTTGAACCGCCCGCTCCGTGCGAAAAGATGATTACAGGAAATTTTCCTTCCTCTGTTGGATACGTAATTCGCATATGCAGATCTTTATTGCGTTGCTTATCGTGCAAAACAAAATCGTCCACTGAACCAATGCCATCAACTGCAAGGGTAGGCAGGCAACACATCATTGCTGCGAGAAGG